>NZ_JBHWKX010000026.1:0-29627 GCF_042730885.1 Streptomyces sp. NPDC059909 | reverse complement strand
CCGGTCCCGGACACGTCCCGGCCCGTCCGGCGTTTGAGGACGGACACCCGGGCCGACCGGGCGGTACCGGTCATGCTCCCGCGGGGCTGGGGCGGGCCCCCACGCGGCGGAGTCTCAAATCGACACAGCCGCGAAGGGGGCGGGGCGGGGGTGGGGAAAGGCTCGCCGCTCGCGCCTGCCGCGGCGGCCTACGCCGACGGTTCCCGCACCACCCCCGCGAGCAGCGCGCGCACGATCTCCGGGCCGCGCAGCGTGAGCACCGACTCGGGGTGGAACTGGACGCCCGCGAAGCCCGGGCTCCGCAGCGCGTGGACCTCGTCCGTCGCCGGGTCACGGGCGACCTCGACCCCGCGCGCGGACAGCTCGGCCAGCGCCTCCTCGCCGCACACCGCCGTGAAGCTGTTGTAGAAGCCGACCGTCTCCGCACGGCCGAAGAGGTCCACCGTCACCTGGGCCCCCTGGAAGGGGGCCGCCTTGCGGGCGAGGCCCAGGCCCAGCTCCGCTGCGATCAGCTCATGGCCGAGGCAGACCCCGAGCAGGCCACCGCGGTGCCCGCGCAGCAACTCCCCCGCAAGCGACCGCAGGAAGCGCATCTTCGGGTCGCCGGCGTCGGCGGGGTCGCCCGGTCCCGGCCCCAGGACCACCGGCCCCTCGTGGGCGAGTACCGCCTCCCGGACGCCCGGCTCGTCGTAGCGGCGTACGGTCACGTCGAGCCCCGCCCCACGCAGCAGATGGGCGAGCATCGCCGTGAAGGTGTCCTCGGCGTCCACCACCAGTGCGTGGCCCGTCACCTCCTCGGGCAGGGACTGCATCTTCAGCCAGAACGGCGCCAGATCGGCCCGCCGGGCGTCGAGGGCCGCCCGCACCCGGGGGTCGTCGGCCAGCCGCGGCGGCCGTACGGACCCGTCGCGCGGCCGCCCGGCCCGGACCCCCAGCGCGGCCAGCACCCCCGCCGCCTTCGCGTGCGTCTCGGCGACCTCGGACAGCGGGTCCGAGTGGCGGACGAGCGTGGCACCCACCGGGACGCGCACCTCGCCGCCCGGCGAGATGTCGGCCGTACGGATCAGGATGGGCGAGTCCAGCGTCTGCGCCCCGCCCGCATCCCGCCCGAGCAGTGCCAGCGCGCCCGCGTAGTAGCCGCGCCCGCCTTCCTCGTACCGCTCGATCACCCGGCAGGCGTTCTGCACCGGCGAGCCCGTGACGGTCGCCGCGAACATGGTCTCGCGCAGCACGTCCCGGACGTCGAGCGAGGACCGGCCGCGCAGCTCGTACTCGGTGTGGGCGAGATGGGCCATCTCCTTCAGCCGGGGCCCGATGACCACCCCGCCCATGTCGCCGACCGTGCACATCATCTTCAGCTCCTCGTCGACGACCATGGAGAGCTCGTCGGTCTCCTTGCGGTCGGCGAGGAAGCCCAGCAGATCCGGGGCCGTCGGGCCGCCCGCCGGATAGCGGTAGGTGCCGCTGATCGGGTTCATCACGACCGTTCCGCCCGACATCCGGACGTGCACCTCCGGGCTGGCCCCGACCAGCGTGCGCTCCCCGGTGTGCACGACGAACGTCCAGTACGCGCCGCGCTCGCCCGCGAGCAGCCGCCGGAAGAGGGCGAGCGCGTCGGCGCGCCCGAAGCCGGGGATCGCGCCGGTCCAGGTCCGCCTGATGACGAAGTTCGCGCCCTCGCCGCGGCTGATCTCGTCCTCGACGACCCGCCGGACGGTCTCGGCGTACGCGTCGTCACCGATGTCGAAGCCGCCGCCCTCGACCCGTACGTCATGGGCGGGCAGCCGGTCGAGCGCCTCGGACAGCGGCAGCTCGTGCGCCTCGTCGGCGACCAGCACCGCGAGCGGCGTCCCGTCGTCCCGTACGTCGAAGCCGCGCTCCCTGATCTGGCGGAACGGCACGAGCGCGAGCGAGGGGAGGTCGCCGACCGGGATGTCGGCGAGCCGGTCCGTCTCGTGGACGCGGCCGACGAGCACCTCGACGGTGTCGTGGTCGTGGCCTGGGGTGCGCCTGCGCAGAAGCGCGAAGGCCGGGCGGGCTGCGTCGTCGAGCAGTCTGCTGATGATGTCCATCCGTGGTGTTCCTTCCGTGGTGGAGAGGAACGGCCCCTGGGTACGAAAAAGGCCGCCTCTCGGGCGGCCTTCGCGGACTTCCGTGTACGCGCAGTCAGTGGGCCGCCGGATGAGCGGTCCACCACCAGTTCTGGGTCGTCTGCGCGAACATGTCGGGAACCCTAACGCATCCGCCCGCGGAGCCGCAGCACGTCCCGTGGAGTGGGACGGCCGCGACGCCGCGGGCGGTGCACCGTGCGAGGAGCGGTCAGGCCAGCAGGTTGTAGCCGTTCCAGCCGGTGCCGACCTTGGTGCGGGCGGCGAAGGGCGCGGCCGCGTTGCCGGTGCCCTTGTAGAACCACAGGGTTCCGGACGTGTCCCGGGCGACCAGGTCGGCCTTGCCGTCGCGGTCGAGGTCCCCGGTGCCGGCGAAGCTGTTGTAGATCTGCCAGCCGGTGCCGACCTTGGTGCGGGCGGCGAAGGGCGCGGCCGCGTTGCCGGTGCCCTTGTAGAACCACAGGACGCCTGAGGACTCCCGGGCGATCATGTCGCCGATGCCGTCACCGTCGAGGTCCGTGGTGGCGGTCAGGGTGTTGTACAGGTTCCACCCGGTGCCGACCTTCCTCCGCGCCTCGAACGGCACCGACGGGTTGCCCGTGCCCACGTAGAGCCAGAGGACCCCGGCGGAGTCGCGGGCGACCAGGTCGGACCTGCCGTCCTTGGTGACGTCCGAGACGCCGAGGATGCGGTTGTAGACCTGCCAGCCGGTGCCGACCTTCAGCCGGGCCTTGAACGGCTGGTTCGGGTTGCCGCTCGCCGCGTAGTACCAGAGCGTGCCGCTCGGCTCGCGGGCCACCATGTCGCCCTTGGCGTCGGCGCGCAGCGTGTCCAGCTTGGTCAGCAGGTTGTACGCCTGCCAGCCGCCGCCGACGCGGTACCGGGGGAAGAACGGCGCCGACGCGCTGCCGGTGCCCTGGTACTGCCACAGCACGCCCGAGGAGTCACGGCCGAGCAGGTTGAAGCGGTCGGTGCCCGCGTCGGGCGCCACGGGGTCGACCTCCTGGACGTCCTCGGCACGCACCCACGCGAGGCGGTGGTTGAAGCGGATCGGGATGAACTGCGTGGTGCCCTTGACCAGGGTGCGCGAGGCGGGGTCCGTGACGCCGTCGATGGTGCCGCTGTAGTAGTAGTCGCCGTAGGCGTACCCGCCGGCCTTCGTGTACTTCTGCCCGGCGAGGACGCTGTACTGGGCCAGCGACTCCGAGTTCCTGTCCTGGACATCGACCCCGGTGCCCGCATACGCCGCATCGTCCGGGTAGGCGCGCCCGTAGACCTTGACCGAGGTCAGTCCGGCCTTCGGGGTCAGCAGTTTCTGCGGGTCCGTGGCCGTCGGCCGGGCCGGGACCGTGTAGCGGCCGCCGGGGTTGTGGAACCAGGCCTTCCTGCCGCCGTACCAGATTGCGGTCCAGTCCGTGCGGACATCGGCGACGACCCACTCACCACCGGCCAGGATCTTGTTCGCCCAGTTCGAGCCCTCGGTCCAGGTCTGGGTGCCGAGGTAGGGATCGCTGATGGTGGCCGACGTGGTCGAGGGCTCCGTGTAGAGGTAGCCGAAGTTCGCCGGCTGCGCGGCGACGGTGGTGCCCCCGTACGTCAGCTTCGGCTGGTTCTCCGAGGTGAACGGCGGTACGTAGCGGACCAGCTGGCCCACCTTGACCGGACCGCCCGCGCCGCCGGCTCCCGTGGGGACGCCCATCAGCGACATGAAGTGGTTCCAGTCCCAGAACGGGCCCGGGTCCCAGTGCTGGGCCGTGACCTTGTCGTTCAGCACGCCGGGGATCTCGTCGTGGCCGATGATGTGCTCACGGTCCAGCGGGATCCCGTACTTCGCCGCCAGGTACTTCACCAGGGCGGCCGAGGACTCGTACTGGGGCTCGGTGTACCAGCCCGTACCGTTCTTGAGCGCGTAGCCCTCGTGCTCGACGCCGATCGAGTGCATGTTGACGGTCTTGTTGCCCGCGTGCCAGGCCTCGTTCTTGTTCTCGACCATCTGGGTGACCAGACCGTCGGAGGCGCGGATCATGTAGTGGGCGCTGGCGTACGAGTTCGAGTTCTGGAAGACCGCGAGCGATCCGTCGTAGCTGCCCTCCGTGTCGTGGATGGCGATGTAGCGGATGTCGTAGCCGTTCTCGGGACGGCCGGCGATGTTGTAGTTGCCCCAGTCGTCCAGGGCGCTGTTCTGCTTGTACGCGGCCGGGCGGAAGTCGCAGTTCAGTCCGGACGGGCAGTCCGGGGCCGGCACCGCGGTGGTCGACGCGTACGTCGCCGCAAGGGGCACGGTCGCCGGCTTGGCCGGTTCGACCGACGGGTCGGCCGGGAGGGAGACGTGCTGCCCCTCCGTGGTCGTTCGCTGCTCGCCCGTCCTGATCGACTCGAAGACGCGCTTCGCGAACAGCTCGGCGCCCTTCTTGTCCGGCGACTGGCTGAAGCGGGCGACCGCCGGATACCACTGGCCCGGGTCGTCGGAAAGGTCGCCCGCGGCCTCGCGCTGGTATTCGGCGAGCAGGGCGGCACCGGCGCGGATGCTGTCCCCGGTGTCGCTCTTCAGCGAGTCCGCGGACGCGTCGATCAGTCCGGCGGCCTCGTCGAGCGTGTGCAGCCGGGGGTCGTCCGTGTCGACGGCCTCCTTCGGCGTGGTCCGCAGCGCCTTCTCGGCGTCGAAGTGCTTCTCGACGGCCGGGTCGCCGCTGCGGTTCATGTGCTCGAGCCGGTGCTCGTCGGCGTCCCCGTGGTCCTTGTGGTCCTTCTCGAGGTCGTCCGGGTTCACCTGGGTGAGGCCCATGACGTTGTACGCGCCGGTGGTGCTGGGCATCCCGTCGTGGCTCTCCCAGCGGGTCTGCCGGTACGACACGGCCATCAGCACGCTCTTCGGTACGTCGAACTCGCTCGCCGCGGCCTCGAATTCGGCCTGCAGCTGCGCGCCCGGCGGTGGCGTCGTGCCGTCCGACGGGCCGAGGAGCCCGGGGGTGGCCACGGCCACGGTCCCGATCACCGCGGTGGTGACGATCGCCGCGGTGCCTCCCCACAACAGCGCCTTCTTCTTGCGGTCTCTCCGGTGTGCCCGACTCAACGCCCCACCCCTGGGATTGTTTAATTCTCGACAAAGGCGGCGCGAGGGTAGCAGTTGCGAGTGACACGTAAACACCGACGAGACATTCCGGGCGCTGTCTCAGTCACTGGGCACCGGCCGGTGGCGCTCGGCCGACCCCGTAATGTGGTGTTCGTGACCGTGAACGCTAAGACCACCGCAAGCGGTGGCAACACCTGGCGGAACCTGCCCGCGGCGCAGCAGCCCGAGTACCCCGATGCCGAGGCTCTGCGCGATGTGATCGCGGACCTCGAGTCGTATCCGCCGCTCGTCTTCGCGGGCGAGTGCGACCAGCTGCGCACCCGGATGGGAGCCGTCGCCAAGGGCGAGGCGTTCCTGCTCCAGGGCGGCGACTGCGCCGAGGCCTTCGACGCCGTGTCCGCCGATCACATCCGGAACAAGCTCAAGACCCTGCTCCAGATGGGCGCGGTGCTGACGTACGCCGCGTCCGTGCCCGTCGTGAAGGTCGGCCGGATCGCCGGCCAGTACTCGAAGCCGCGCTCGAAGCCGACCGAGACCCGCGACGGCGTGACACTCCCCACCTACCGGGGCGACTCCGTCAACGGCTTCGACTTCACCGAGGAGGCCCGCGTCCCGGACCCCGAGCGGCTGAAGCGGATGTACAACGCGTCCGCCTCGACGCTCAACCTGGTGCGCGCCTTCACCACCGGTGGCTACGCCGATCTGCGCCAGGTGCACGCCTGGAACCAGGACTTCGTGAAGTCGTCCCCGTCCGGGCAGCGCTACGAGCAGCTCGCGCGCGAGATCGACAACGCGCTGAACTTCATGAAGGCCTGTGGCACCGACCCGGCGGAGTTCCGCACGGTCGAGTTCTACGCCTCGCACGAGGCCCTGCTGCTGGACTACGAGTCGGCGCTGACCCGTGTGGACTCGCGTTCGGGGCAGCTGTACGACACGTCGGGCCACATGGTCTGGGTCGGTGAGCGCACCCGCCAGCTGGACGGCGCGCACATCGAGTTCGCGTCGAGGATCCGCAACCCCATCGGTGTGAAGCTCGGCCCGACGACCACGGTCGACGAGGCGCTGCAGTACATCGACAAGCTGGACCCGGAGCGCGAGCCCGGCCGGCTGACCTTCGTCGTCCGCATGGGCGCCGACAAGGTCCGGGACAGGCTCCCGGAGCTGGTCGAGAAGGTCACGGCGTCCGGTGCGACGGTGGCCTGGGTGACCGACCCGATGCACGGCAACACCTTCGAGGCGGCCTCCGGCCACAAGACGCGGCGCTTCGACGACGTGCTCGACGAGGTCAAGGGCTTCTTCGAGGTCCACAAGGCCCTGGGCACCCACCCGGGCGGTATCCATGTGGAGCTGACCGGCGACGACGTCACCGAGTGCGTGGGCGGCGGCGACGAGATCTTCGTCGACGATCTGCACCAGCGCTACGAGACGGCCTGCGACCCCCGGCTGAACCGCAGCCAGTCGCTGGACCTGGCGTTCCTGGTGGCCGAGATGTACCGCGACCAGTGAGCCACTGACGTACGGCGTGGGGCGCGGATCCATGTGATCCGCGCCCCACAGTCGTATGGGGGGCTTTTATGGCCGGAGGGCGGCGGGTAAGGTTAGGTTAGCCTCACCGATCAATCGGGACGGCACCACTTATCGATCCCGCCGGGAGGTGAACCGCGTGTACGTCTGCTCGTGCTTCGGCATCACGGAGAAGCAGGTCAAGGAGCACGCGGAGGCGGGCGCCTGCACCCCCCGCCAGATCGCCTCGCTCTCCAAGGCCGGCACGGACTGCGGATCGTGTGTGCGCCGCATCCAGGGGATCCTCGGCCGTGGCACCTGCCCCCGCCGCGAGCTGCTCGAGCAGGGCGTGCCCGCCCTCACGGCCGACGTCGAGCAGGATCCCGCACTCAGCGAAGCGGCCTAGAAGATTGCTGAAAATCTTGTCGAGGGGGCTGTTCGGCCGTAGGCCGGGCGGCCCCTTTCGCTATGCGGCGGCCGGGGCGAGATGCCAGGTGCTGCTGGTCCGGGTGAGTCCGAGGGTGATCAGTCGGCGGAGGTTGAGGGCGGCGGCACGGTGGTGGAGCCAGATGTTGTTGGCGATGACGCCGCGGTAGGGAACCCGGCGGTTGCCCCTGGCGACGAGCCAGGCGATGGCGCGTTCGACGGGTGGCCGCCATCGGCGGTACTCGTCCTGCCAGACGGTGTCGGTGGCGGCCTGGGCCCGGGCGGCGGCCAGCAGTTCGTACTGGGGGTGGACGTTGAGGGTGCGTCCGGTTTTTGAGGTGGTGCAACGCGTCCGCAGAGGGCAGCCCGTGCAGACGCGCTTGAACTGGGCGGTGCGGGCGCCGTCCGCCTTGATCTGGCCGAGGTTGGCGGTGTGTCCGGCCGGGCAGGTCGCGGTGCCGGCTGCTGGGTCGATACGGAAGTCGTCGATGGTGAAGCCGCCGGGGACTGCCTGCCGCAGCGGCGGCGGCTTGATCACCAGGGTGTGGCCGTCGGCCTGCAGTTGTGCGCGCAGATCACCGGTTCCGTAGGCAGAATCGCCGAGCACGGTTAACTCCGTGCCCTCTTCCTCATCGGCCAGCAGATCGCAGGCGACGGCGGCCTCGTGGTTGTCGGGGCCATAGCCGCTGGTCAGGGCGACGGCCGTGAACAGGCCGGTCTCCGGCTCGAAAGACGCATGCCCTTTGAAGCCGTCCTGGTGACGGCTGCGGTTCTTGTGGATGTGCCGCGCATCGGGGTCGACGGTGGACACCGTCCGGTCGGCCACTGTGCGCTTGGCGATGCGCAAGCGTCCGTCGCGCCCGTCGGAGTCCTCGGCGGGTTCCACGTCCTGCCCGGCGACCAGGGCCAGCAGGCCGACCGCGTTCGCCGCCTTCTCTCCCAGATTCTGCTCGGGCAGGTGTCCGAGCAGGTTGAGGGCGTCGGTGACCAGCGCGTCGACCAGTGCGGCGCGGGCCTTCTCGTCGTCCCAGGCGATCCTCGGTTTGCCTGGGTCGGTGTAGTCGTGCGCGCGGCAGTGCTCCGCGGCCGTCTCCGGAGCGCCGGGGACCTCGCGGATCACCCGGCGGATGGCGGAGATGATCTGGGTGACGGTGTCCTGGGTGGCCACCGCGTCATCGAGGACGGTGGAATCCAGCGCGCGCCGCTGCCTGCCCTTCAGCACCCCGGTCGCGGCCACGACCTCCTTGACCTTGGTGAAGATCCGCGTCGGGTCGGCCGAGTTGCTCAGCCGGCGCCGGAAGTACGTCAGCAGCGACGGATCAAACGCGGTGTCGTACAGCCCGAGCCCGCAGGCGGCCTTCCACCGCAGGTCACACCGCAGTTCCTGGACCGTCTCGAAGTCAGACAGCCCCTGCAGGCTCTGCAGGACCACCGTCGCGGCCAGCACCTGCGGCGGCAGACTCGGACGGCCGTTGGACGACGGATACATGTCCGCGAACATCCCCGGCGGGAACAGCACCTCGCGATGTTCCGCCAGGAACGCGAACACACTCCCTGCCGGGATCAACTCCCGGCAGGTCTCCCACACATCCGGCCCGACCATCTCCCCAGCCCATTCCCCCTGCATGCCTACAAGACTGGCCCCGACTCCACCGAGCCGGGGCCAGAACCCGAGATTTTCAGCAATCTTCTAGCCCGCTCCCGCTCGGCGGAGCCGTCGGCTCTCGCCCGGTTTCTCCGTCAGCTCTCCGGTTGCTCGATGATCTGCGCGATGTAGAGCGGCTCACCGAGCTTCTCGACCAGCTCCAGCTGGGTGTCGAGATAGTCGATGTGGTGCTCCTCGTCCGCCAGGATCGACTCGAAGATGTTCGCGGACGTGATGTCGCCCTTGTTCCGCATGACCTCGATCCCGCGCCGCAGCCGGTCGATCGCCTCGACCTCGATCTGCCGGTCGGCCTGGAACATCTCGGTGACCGTCTGCCCGATCCGGACGTGGAAGAGCCGCTGGTAGTTCGGCAGGCCCTCGAGGAAGAGGATCCGGTCGGTCAGGACCTCGGCGTGCTTCATCTCGTCGAACGACTCGGCCCGGGTGTACTTGGCGAGCTTCGTCCAGCCGAAGTTCTCCTGCATCTTCGCGTGCAGGAAGTACTGGTTGATCGCGGTCAATTCGGCAGTCAGCTGCTCATTGAGGAACTCGATGACCTCGGGGTCGCCCTGCATCGCAGAGGCTCCTTCCGCGCGTATGGCTGGGGCAGGATGCGCGCATCCTCGCACCGTGATCGAGAGGCGTCCAGTAAGTGCATGCTTAGTAGGAGTTGCCCGAATCGACCCAGACCTGGTCATGACCACCCCTCGCCGTCTGTCACCATTGAAGGCATGGGTCAGCCGGAGAGCCGGGAATTTCGCGAGTCAGAGCAGTCCGAGCTCCCTCCGGGGCAGCGACTGCAGCGTGGCTGGCCCGTCACTCACTACGGGCCCGTCCCCAAGTTCAAGCCGGAGCGCTGGGAGTTCCGTGTCTTCGGGGCGACGGCCGACGGCGACAAGCGCTGCTGGAACCACGAGGAGTTCTCGGCCCTGCCGTTCGCCACGGTCGTGGCCGATCTGCACTGCGTGACGAAATTCAGCATGCTGGGGGCCGAATGGGGAGGGGTGCCCGCCCGTACGATCGTCGAGCTCGCCCCGCCGGCGCCGACGGTCACCCACGTCATGGTCTGGGCCGAGTACGGCTTCAGCGCCAACATGCGGCTCTCCGACTTCCTCTCCGAGCGCACGATTTTCGCCACCCACAAGGACGGCGAGCTCCTCACCGCCGAGCACGGGTTCCCGCTGCGTCTCGTCGTACCGCATCTGTACGCCTGGAAGGGCCCGAAGTGGGTGCGGGGCGTGGAGTACATGACCGCCGACCGACGCGGCTTCTGGGAGGAGCGGGGGTACCACAACCTCGGCGATCCCTGGCGGGAGCAGCGCTACTCCTACCAGGAAGAGCCGGGGGACGGTCCCGAGTTCTAGGTCCTGTCCTGTGGGCCGGGTTCCTCAGCCGCCCGCGTGGTGGTACTGGTGGACCACCGCGTGGCCCTTGCCGCGGCCGATCAACCACTTGTTGACCGGAGTGGTGATCAGGAAGGCGACGAGGAAGCCGAAGGCCAGGGCGCCCCAGAAGAGCCCGTCGGTCAGATGCGCGTCCATCGCGCCGGGCACGAGCAGGATCACGCCGTTGTCGACGGCCTCCATCACGGCGATGGAGAGGGTGTCGGCGGCGAGGGCGACACCGATGGCGGCCTTCAGGCTCAGTCCGGCGCGTACGACCGCCGCCAGGGTCAGCGAGTAGCCGAAGAAGAAGGCCAGAACGATCGCGAGGACCATCGTCGGGGCGTTGCCCCAGCCCAGGGCGGTGCCGATGACCATGCCGAGGACCTCGCCGATGGCGCAGCCGGTGAGGCAGTGGAGGGTCGCCTTGGCGGCCGTGGACCAACTGGCTCCGCCGCCGCCATCGCTTCCGCTGCCGTGGTGGCCATGAGGCGCCGCGTGGTGCGTGCCGTGCTCGTGGCCGGCGCGAGTGTCCTGCCGGCTGTGGTGGTGGTACGCGAGTGCTTCGTGCGTCATCAGAGAACCCCCAAAGCAAGGTAACCGTTCCTGCCCATACAGAACGGTATACCCCCCAGGGGTATTCCTCAAGGGAGGTCCGGAGAGCGGAGCCCCTTCAGTCGCGCCACATCCGCCGCGTACGCCTCCTTGGGGCCGGGCGTCTCGATGATCAGTGGTACGTCCTCGGTCGCCGGATGCGTCATCAGTGCCCGGAACGGCTCCTCGCCGATCCGGCCCGCGCCGATGTTCGCGTGACGGTCCTTGCGGGCGCCCACCACGTCCTTGGAGTCGTTCGCGTGGATCAGCTTCAGCCGCCCCTCGCCGACGGTCTCCACCAGCAGATCCAGGGTCTCCTTCACCCCGCCCGGCGCCGCCAGATCGTGCCCGGCCGCGAAGATGTGGCAGGTGTCCAGGCAGATGCCCAGCTTGGGGTGGGCGTCCAGGGCCTCGAAGTACGGGCCGAAGTCCCAGGTCCTGGAGCAGAGCGAGAAGCCCTGCCCGGCCGTCGACTCCAGCAGCAGGAAGGGGTCGTCGTCGTGGGTCAGCTCGTCGAGCAGCGGCAGCATCAGCTCCCGCGCCTGCGCGAGTGCCACCTCGCGGGTACGGCCGCCGGTCGCCGAGCCGGTGTGCACCACCACGCCCAGCGCGCCGATCTCGCGGCCCCGGCGCAGCGAGTGCCGCAGCGACTCCACGGACCGCTCGGCGGTCGCCTCGGTGTGCGAGCCGAAGTTGATCAGATACGGGGCGTGGACGTACGCCGGTATCCCCTCGGCCGCGCACTCCGCCCGGAACTGCTCGTCCTGCGCCGGGTTCCCGGCGGGCGTCGCCCAGCCGCGGGGATTGGCGACGAAGACCTGGACGGTCTCCGCGCCGATCTCCCGTGCATACGTCAGGCCGGTCCTGGCGAGTCCGCCGGCCACCGGCACATGGGCGCCGACAGGGTTGCGCATCGGTTCTACAGCCCCTTGGTCCTGATGGTGATCGTGCTGCCCTCGGGGGCCTGCTCGCCGCCCTCGACGGACTGGCTCTCGATCTTGTTGCCGAGGAAGGGGAAGTTGCGCTCGACCTTGACCTCGAAGCCCGCCTTCTCCAGCTTCTGACGCGCGTCGGCGATCGTCTTGCCCGTGACGTCCGGGACCTTGACCATGCGCGGGCCCTTGGAGACGGTGAGGGTGACCGTGTCGCCCCGCGCGGCCTGCCCGCCCTCGGCCGGGGACTGCGAGGCCACGGTACCGGCATCCTCGGGCGAGTTGACCTGCCCGGCGGCGACCGCGACCTCCAGCCCGGCGTCCTCCAGCGTGCTCCTGGCGTCCTCGACGGACTCGCCGGTCACGTCCGGTACGTCGATGGGGGCGCCCTTGCTGACGACGAGCGCGACCGCGGAGTCGGGGCGCCGGTCGGTTCCGGCGGCCGGTTCCGAGCCGATGACGGTTCCCTGCGCGGCGTCCTCGCTGAACTCCTTGGTGACCACGCCGGGGGCCAGCCCCACCTTGCGCAGGGCGTTCCTCGCCTCGGCGAGGGTCAGCCCCTCGACCTCCGGGACCTTGACGATCTCGGGACCCCGGGAGACGACGAGCGTCACCGAGCCGTTGTCGCGGATGCGCTGACCGGGGTCGGGGTCGATGTCCATGACGGTGCCGCGCCGGTAGACGTCGCTGAAGCCCTGCTCGGTCCGCTCGACCTCGAGCCCGGCGTCGGCGAGACGCTTCTTGGCGGCGGCCTCCGTCTGCCCGAGGACAGGGGGGACACGGGTGAACTGTCCGGAGTTGATGTACCAGACGCCGCCCGCGCCCAGGAGCAGCAGGGCGGCGACGACGACGGCGATGACGCCGCGCCGGGGCGCCCGGGTGGGGCGCGCCGGGGTCCGCGGGGCCGGCTGCACCGGCGGCATCTCCAGCCTGCTGGTCTGCTGTACGCCGAGCTGGACCTGCTGGACCTGCTGGACCTGCTGGGCCGCGCCCCGGGGGAGCACGCTCGTACGGTCCTCGGCGCCCGCGGTGCCGTCGGGGGTCGTGGGCCGCGCCTGCGGCGGCACGGCGTCGAGCTGGTCGTCCCCGAGAGCGGCGCGCGCCTCACGGGTCCGCGCGAGCAGCGCGACGGCGTCGTACGGCCGGACGTCCGGGTTGCGGGCGGTCGCGCCGGCGACGAGCTCGTCCAGCTCGAGCGCGAGCCCGGGTACGGCCGCGGACGGGGCCGGCACGTCCTCGTTGAGGTGCTGGTAGAGCACCTGGGCGGGGGTGTCCCCCTCGTACGGCTTGGCGCCCGTGAGCATCTCGTACAGGACGACACCGCAGGCGTAGACGTCGGCGCGGGTGTCGGCGGTGCCGGACTCGATCTGCTCGGGTGCGAGGTACGACACGGTCCCGAGGACCGAGCCCGTGGTGTTCGTCACGGAGCCAACGGCCCTGACCAGCCCGAAGTCGGCGACCTTGACCCGGCCGTCGTCGCCGATCAGCACGTTCTCCGGCTTCATGTCCCGGTGCACGAACCCGGCGCGGTGCGCCGCACCGAGCGCCGCCAGCACCGGCTCCAGGATGTCGAGCGCGGCCCGCGGCTGGAGCGCTCCGCGCTCGCGCAGCACGTCACGGAGGGTGCACCCGGCGACGTACTCCATCGCGAGATAGACGTACGAGCCCTGCGCGCCCTGGTCGTAGACCCCCACCACATTGGGGTGCGACAACCGCGCGACGGACTTCGCCTCGCGGATGAACCGCTCCACGAACGACGCGTCCGTCGCGAGCGCCGGATGCATCACCTTGAGGGCGAGCACCCGGTCGAGACGGGTGTCCACGGCCCGGTAGACCGTGGCCATCCCGCCGACGGCGATGCGCGCGTCGACGCGGTAGCGGCCGTCGAGCAGCTGCCCGACGAGGGGGTCCTGAAGCGTCGTATCCACGCAGCGAGTCTACGAGCCGCGCCGGGACCTCCGGCCCCATCGGGTCGGGCCCGGCGCCGTACTGCAGCGGACCCGTGACCCGGGGGTTGCGGTTGCAGGGCGCATGGCGGCGGGCTTTCTCCCTCCCCGCCCCTTCCCGAACAGGGGCTGCGGCCCCGGCCCAGTAGCGGGGGCTGCACCCCCGGACCCCCGCGCCACGCACTGCCCCTACGCCCCGGCGCTCCTCCGGAGCCCGTCCGGCGCTTCAGGACGGGCATGCCGGCCCACTCCGCGGTGCCGGGACCGCGGACCCGGGACCCGGGACGGCCCCGGGCTGCGGGCCTGGTCTCAGAACGCCGGACGCTCCGGGTCCAGGAGCGCCCTGCCCTCCGCCGGGGACGACGCCTCCGCGAAGTGCCGGCGGGGAATGCGCCCCGCCCGGTGCGCCAGCCGGCCCGCCTCGACCGCGTGGCGCATCGCCTCGGCCATCAGGACGGGCTCCTGGGCCCGCGTCACCGCGGACGCGAGCATCACCGCCGCACACCCCAGCTCCATCGCCAGTGCCGCGTCCGACGCCGTGCCCGCCCCCGCGTCCAGGATCACCGGGACGGTGGCCTGCTCGGCGATGAGCCGGAAGTTGTGCGGGTTGCGGATCCCGAGCCCGGACCCGATGGGCGAGCCCAGCGGCATGATCGCCGCGCAGCCCACCTCCTCCAGCTTCCGCGCCAGCACCGGGTCGTCGTTCGTGTACGGCAGCACGGTGAAGCCGTCGTCGACCAGCACCTCCGCCGCGTCCAGCAGCTCGATCGGGTCGGGCAGGAGCGTGCGCTCGTCCGCGACGACCTCCAGCTTGATCCAGTGCGTGCCGAGCGCCTCGCGCGCGAGCCGCGCGGTCAGCACGGCCTCGCCCGCGGTGAAGCAGCCCGCCGTGTTCGGCAGGACCTGGATGCCCAGCCGGTTGAGCACGGACAGGACGGACCCCTGCACGGTCGGGTCGAGGCGGCGCATCGCCACCGTCGTGAGCTCCGTACCGCTCGCGATCAGCGCGCGTTCGAGTACGTCGAGGCTCGGCGCCCCGCCCGTACCCATGATCAGACGGGACGAGAACTCCACCCCGCCCAGCACAAAACGGTCGTCGGCCATGGCTCCGGTCACCCTCCCTGCACCGCGGTGAGGACCTCGATCCGGTCGCCGTCGCCGAGCAGCGTCCCGGACCACTCGCCCCGCGGGACGACGGTCTCGTTCACGGCCGCCGCGACCCCGGACGGCGCCGCCGTCAGCGTCGCGACCAGCGCACCCAGCGTGGTCCCTGCCGCGATGTCCCGCGGCTCTCCGTTCACGGACACGGTCGTGGACCCGGTCATGCGGACAACTCCTGACGTACGGGAGAAAAGCGGCGAGGGGTGAAGGGGCGTGCTTCTTCCGGCAGTTCCCCGGTGACCAGCGCGTGTGCCATCACCTCGCCCGTGACCGGCGTGAGCAGCACGCCGTTGCGGTAGTGCCCGGTCGCCAGCAGCAGCCCGGGCAGTTCCGTCGGTCCGAGCAGCGGCGCGTTGTCCGGCGAACCCGGCCGCAGGCCCGCGCGCGTCTCGGTGAGCGGCAGTTCGGTGATGCCCGGGACCAGCTCGTGCGCGTCGCGCAGCAGCTCGTACACCCCGCCCGCCGTGACCGTCGTGTCCCAGCCGAGCTCCTCGCTCGTCGCGCCCACCACCAGCTCGCCGTTCTCGCGCGGTACGAGATAGACATGGCTGCCGCGCACCACGGCCCGTACCGTCCGCGACAGGAACGGCGCGTACGGACGCGGCACGGTCAGCCGCAGCACCTGCCCCTTCACCGGCCGGACCGGCGGCAGCACCTCCTCCGGTACGCCGCCCAGCCGGCCGCTCAGACTGCCCGCGGCCAGCACGACCTGTTCCGCGGCCACTTCGCGGCCCCCGTCGAGCACGGCACCGGCCGCCCGGTCCCGTACCACCGACAGCCGCTCGGCCCGCTCGCGGAGGAAGGTCACGCCCACCCGCTCGCACGCCACGACCAGGGCCTTCGCCAGTCGCCGCGGATCGATCTGGTGGTCGCCGTCCACCCGCAGCCCGCCGCGCACGCCGGGTGCGAGCATCGGCTCCAGACGCCGGCACTCCCGGCCGGTCAGCCACTGCGACTCCAGCCCGGAGCGGCCCTGCAGCGCGTGCAGTTCGCGCAGATACGCCCGGTCGTCCGCGTCGAGCGCGACGGCGAGCGTCCCGCACCGGCGATATCCGGTGTCCTGTCCGCTCGCCTCCTCCAGCTCCGCGACGAAGTCGGGATAGCGCCGCGCGGACGCCAGGTTGAGGCCGAGGAGCGTCTCCTCGCCGTAGTGGAGCTCCGTGACGGCCGCGAGCATGCCCGCCGCCACCTGGGCGGCCCCGCCGCCCGGTTCGGGGTCGGCGAGCGCGGTGCTCAGCCCACGCTGTGCCGCCCGCCAGGCGGTTGCGAGGCCGATGATCCCGCCCCCGATGACGAGGACGTCCGCCGTTGTCGGTGAATGCCCTGTCGGTGAATGCGCCGTACGTGAATGCCGCGTACGCGGATGCATGGCGTCCAGACCCTCCCTTCGCCGGCATGACCCGGATCAGGTTCGTACGGTCGGAGGCCGCCTCAGCCTCCCTCTCAGCCCGGTGCGTCCGGGCTCCCGCGAGTAGCAGTACGGTGGCCAGCCTAACCCCCGCCCCCAACTCGCAGTAAGGGAGCCCGCACCGTGGCCCGCTCGCTCGACGGACTCATCCTCTCCCCGGTCGCCGACCAGGCGCCGGGCCAGGTCGGTACGCGGACCCGGTTCACGTACCACGAGGAGGAGGGCCGGATCTGGGCCGACTACGCGGGCGGTGACGTGGTCCGCGGCCATCTCGTCGGCACGCGCGAGGGCGACCGGCTGGACTTCCGCTACGTCCAGCTGAAGCAGGACGGAACGACATCGTCCGGGCACTGTGTCTCCACCGTCACCGAGCTGCCCGACGGGCGGGTGCGGCTGGACGAGACCTGGGAATGGGAGTCCCAGGAAGGCAGTGGCACGAGCGTGGTGGAGCAGCAGTCTTCCTGACGATCCGCCAGATGGTTAGGGTGGCCGGGTGAGCGAGCAGGTAACGCAGAGCCGTCGTGTCGTCATCGTCGGGGCCGGCATGGCCGGCGTCCAGACCGCCGTGGCCCTGCGCGAGCGGGGCTTCTCCGGCACCATCACCCTCATCGGCGCCGAGCCGCACCAGCCGTACGACCGCCCTCCGCTCTCCAAGGCCGTCCTGCTCGGCAAGGCGGAGGGCTCCGCCCTAGACGTCGACTTCGACGCGCTCCGGATCGACCTCCAGCTCGGCCGCGAGGTCGGCGGCCTGCGCCCCGGCGCCCATGAGCTCGACACCCCGGCGGGGCCCGTTCCGTACGACACCCTCGTCATCGCCACCGGCGCCGAGCCCATCACGCTGCCCGGCATCGAGGGAGTCCCGGGCGTCCATCTGCTGCGCACGCTCGACGACGCGGAACGGCTGCGTCCGGTGCTGGAGCGGCAGCACGACATCGTCGTCGTCGGCGCCGGCTGGATCGGCGCGGAATTCGCCACCGCCGCCCGCGAGGCGGGCTGCGCCGTCACCGTCGTCGAGGCCGCCGACCGGCCGCTCGCCGGCGCCCTGCCCGCCGAGGTCACCGCGCCGATGGCCGACTGGTACGCGGAGGCCGGCGCGGAACTCCTCACCGGCGCGCGCGTCGCGGGCGTCGAGGCCGGCACCGTCGTCCTCGCGGACGGCCGCAGGCTGCCGGCCGGGGCCGTCGTCGTCGGCATCGGTGCACGCCCCGCCACCGACTGGCTCGAGGGGTCGGGCATCGCCATCGGCCCCGACGGCTCGATCACCGCCGACGAACGGCTGCGCACGTCGCTGCCCGATGTGTACGCCGTCGGCGACTGCGCCTCCTTCCCGTCGGGCCGCTACGGCGAACGGCTCCTCGTCCACCACTGGGACAACGCGCTCCAGGGCCCGCGCACGGTCGCCGCGAACGTCGTCGGCGGCGACACGGGGGAACCGCCGCAGATCTACGACCCGGTGCCCTACTTCTGGTCCGAGCAGTTCGGCCGCTTCGTGCAGTACGCGGGGCATCACACGGGCGCCGGGACACTCGTATGGCGGGGCGACCCGGCCGCAGGTTCCACCTGGTCGGTGCTGTGGCTGCGGGACGGGGTGCTGGTCGCCCTGCTCGCGGTCGGCAGGCCCCGGGACCTGGCCCAGGGGCGCCGGCTCATCGAGGCGGGCGCACGGCTCGATCCGGAGCGTGCGGGGGACCCCGGTGTCCCTCTGAAGGCCGCAGCACTCTAGGGTCCGGCTACCGACTGTCAGTCCGGGATGGCACGCTTGTCCCGTGACCGAGATTGACGCAAAGATCGATGCTCTCGTCCCCGCCTGGCTCCACCTGCCTGACATCGCGGAAAAGCTCGATGTCGAGGTGACGCGGGTGCGGCAGCTGGTCAAGGAGGGCCAGCTGATCGCCGTACGCCGCGGTGAGAACCGGACGCTTCAGGTGCCGGCCGCCTTCATCAAGGGCGACAAGGTGGTCAAGGGCCTCAGCGGGACCCTGACGCTCCTGAGGGACGACGGCTTCACCGACGAAGAGATGCTGGAGTGGCTGTTCACGCCGGACCCGACCCTGCCGGGCACCCCTGCGGACGCGCTCAGCGAGAATCGCGGCACGGAGGTGAAGCGCCGGGCCCAGGCGCTCGCCGTCTGACGTCCTGACGACACCACCCATCACCACACCACGGGAAGCCTGGTGTGCGGGACCGGGGCGGGCATGCGCCCGCAGCTTCGCCCCCGGTCCCGTACACCGGCGGAACCAGTCACGACCGGCCGGGCGACGGCCGGTCCCCACGGGGGGAGCACCTCATGTCCATGCTTCGCGCGCGCCTGTCCGACGCCCGGCTCTATCTGTGCACGGACGCCCGCAAGCGGCAGGGGGACCTCCCCGCGTTCCTGGACGCCGTGCTCTCCTCCGGTGTGGATATCGTGCAGCTGCGCGACAAGGGCATGGAGGCCGGCGAGGAGCTGGAGCACCTCGCCGTGTTCGCCGATGCCTGCCGCCGCCACGGAAAGCTTCTCGCGGTGAACGACCGGGCCGATGTCGCCCATGCCATCGGCTCCGACGTGCTGCATCTGGGCCAGGGCGACCTGCCGGTCCCGGCCGCGCGGGCGATCCTCGGCGACGAGGTGCTCATCGGCCGCTCCACGCACGCGGAGGCCGAGGCCGCCGCGGCCGCCGTCGAGCCCGGAGTGGACTACTACTGCACCGGGCCCTGCTGGCCCACCCCCACCAAGCCGGGCCGCCACGCCCCGGGACTCGACCTCGTGCGGTACGCGGCCTCGCTGCTGCAGGACCGCCCCTGGTTCGCGATCGGCGGGATCGACGCGGGCAATCTCGACCAGGTGCTGGACGCCGGAGCCCGCCGTGTCGTCGTCGTCCGGGCGATCACCGAGGCGGACGATCCGGCCGCCGCCACCGCCGATCTCAGCAAGCGGATACGGGCGTACGCCGACAAGGGCTGATGGCGAACAGCGGGTGTCCGATGGGTGGACACCGGTTGGGCAGCCCCTAGGCCCTGGATAACCTGCGAACATGGCCCTCGGCACAGCTTCCACCCGGACAGATCGCGCACGCACGGTGCGCGAGATGCTCGCGACCGGCAAGGCGTCGTACTCCTTCGAGTTCTGGGCGCCCAAGACCGAGAAGGGCGAGCGGAACCTCTGGAACGCGCTGCGCCGGGTCGAGGCCGTGGGCCCGAGCTTCGTCTCCGTGACGTACGGCGCGGGCGGTTCCACCCGGGAAGGCACGGTCAGGGCCACCCAGAAGATCGCTGCCGACACCACCCTGACGCCGGTCGCACACCTCACGGCGGTCGACCACTCCGTCGCCGAGCTGCGGAACATGATCGGTCAGTTCGCCGACGCCGGGATCAGGAACATCCTGGCGCTCCGCGGCGACCCGCCCGGCGACCCGATGGGCGAGTGGGTCAAGCACCCGGACGGCGTGACGTACGCGGCCGACCTCGTCCGGCTGATCAAGGACTCCGGGGACTTCTGTGTCGGTGTCGCGGCTTTCCCCGAAATGCACCCCCGGTCGACCGACTGGGACACGGACATCCAGTACTTCGTGGACAAATGCCGGGCCGGTGCCGACTATGCGATCACCCAGATGTTCTTCCGCCCGGAGGACTATCTGCGGCTTCGTGACCGGGTTGCCGAGACCGGCTGCGCGACCCCGATCATTCCCGAGATCATGCCCGTCACCAGCGTGAAGCAGATCGAACGCTTCAGCCAGCTCAGCAACGCGTCCTTGCCGCCGGAGCTGGAAGAACGGATCCGCGCGGTCGGCGACGACCCAGCCGCTGTACGCTCCATTGGCATCGAGTTCGCGACGGAGTTCTGCGCACGGCTGCTCTCCGAGGGTGTCCCCGGGTTGCACTTCATTACGCTCAACAACTCCACGGCGACTCTCGAAATCTACGAGAATCTCGGACTGCACGAGCAGTCGTAACCGGCCACACCCGCCACTACCCCCGGCGGCGGCCGATGAGAGGGGCGGGCATGGGCTGGACGGTGCTCTACATCGCGTTCGGCATTGTCGCGCTGTGGCTGCTCGGCGAGGTGCTGCTGCAGTACAAGGCGCGGCTGCGCTGGCGGCTGCTCGCGTTCGCCGGATTCCTCGGTGTCGTCCTCGGTGTGCTGATGCCGAACGTGATCGTGATCGCGGTCGGTGCGGCCGCCTTCGCGATCGGGCAGACGTACGTCACGCTCTCCTTCCGGCGCGGCTTCTCCACGGGCTGGGCGATCGGCGGGAGCCCGGGATCGAGCCGCCGCCGCAAGTCCGGCGGCAGCGCCGCCGTGCGCGAGCCCACGCTCGAGGTGTCGGACCTCGCCTACGAGCCGCACGACGAGGACGAACTGTCGGCCGCCGAGAGCACGGCGGTCTACGAGCCGATGCCGCTGCCCGAGGACACCGGGCAGTACGGCATCTACAGCGAGTCCGCGTACGCCGCGAGCCAGGCCCAGGGCGACGGCCAGGGGCAGGCCGACGGGTACGGGCAGTACGGCGGGTACGACACGTACGACACGTACAGCTCCCCGTACGAGCAGCCGACGGCGGCCCAGGCCCAGGACGCCTACGCGGCGCAGTACGACTACGGCACGGGCCAGCAGCAGTACGCCGCCTACTCCGACCCGTACATCGGCAGCCAGGGCTACGACTCGTACGACAGCTACGGCGGCCAGCAGCAGTACACCGACACCTACGCCCCCCAGCAGGGCTACAGCGAGACACCGCCCGGCGGGGTGTGGGTGCCGCAGCAGCGCGAGGGCGACCAGCAGGCACCGCCGATGCCGCCCATGCCGCCGCAGCAGCCGTCGCCGTACGGCTACGGCTACGACCAGGGCGGCTACGAGAACGACTACAACGGCCAGCCGTACCGCTACTGAGGACCCCGGCTGAAGCCTCCTGCTGAGGCGCCACCGTCACCCGGCGCGGCCCACCGAGGCCCGCCCCGAGCCCACCGCGGACTCACTGCGAGCCGCGGAAGTCCTCGCCCTCCACGATCAGCCCGGCCACCAGCGCGCCCGACATGCCCGCATGGGCCAGTCCGCCGCCCGGATGCGCCCAGCCGCCCGCGAGATACAGCCCCGGCAGCCGGGTGCTGTTCGACGGGCGCAGATACCGGCCCCCGTCCCCGGCCAGGGCCGGCGCGTGCACCCTCCCCGTCTCGGCCGGGGTGACCGTCTCGCGCCACAGCAGCCGCTCACGCAGGTCCCCGGTCGCCGGTCGGGCGGCGGCGATGAGCATTTCCGCGCAACGCTCGCGCAGCGCCCCGTCCGTCCAGTCGATGCCGGAGGGCCCCCCGGACGGGGCGACCGTCGCGGACAGCGTGACCGCCTCATGGGCGTCGTCGGGGCGGGTCGTCGGATCGTCCGGCCGCAGCACGGTGACCGTCGGGCGCTCGGCGAGCGCGCCGCCGAAGACCGCGGCGGCCTCGGCCGCCGTATCGGGGGAGTGCACCACGGTCCGGTGCGCGGTGCCCTCGGGGCGGGCGCCGCGCAGTGCCAGCAGGACCGTGAACCGGCCCGGAGCCTCCTGCGCCGCCCCGGGCCCGACGTCGCCGTCCTGCCAGGGCCGGAGGCCCCCGAGACCGGATTCGCCGGCACCCGCCACCACGTGGTCCGCGTCCACGACCCGGCTGTCGGCCAGTCGCAGACCTGCTGCCCGGCCGTCCTTCTCGACGACACCCGTCACCTCGGCGCCGAAGACGAACTCCACCTTGCGCTCCAGGCAGCGCTCGTACACCGCACGGGCGAGCGCCCGCATCCCGCCCCGGACGTACCAGCTCCCGAAGGTCTGCTCCATGTACGGCAGCAGGGCTGCGCTCGCCGGGGCGTGGCGCGGATCCAGTCCGTACGACAGCGCATACGCGTCGAGCAGGGCCGCGAGCCGGGGGTCGGCCAGCTCCCAGGCACCGATCTCGGCGAGCGTGCGCGCCTGGCGCGTGCGCACCAACCGGCGCCGGCGGAGCGCCGGATACGGATCGCGGCCGAGCACCTGCCAGTCGGGCCAGAGCGGTTCTTCCAGCAGCGGCCGGCGCGAACGGTCCCACGCGTCCCTGGCGCGCCCGAGGAACTCGCCCCACCGGGCGCCCGCCCCGGCCCCCAGCGCAGCGTCCAGCGCGGACACGACGCCCCCGCGCGAGGCGTTGGGCAGCGAGACGGCCGTGCCGTCCCCGAAAACGTGCCGGCTCGCGGGGTCGACCTGGGCCAGCTCGACCCGGCTCTCCAGCGGCTCCTTGCCGGTCTTGATGAACAGATCCCGGTAGACGGCGGGCAGATGCAGCAGTCCGGGGCCCGTGTCGAACGCGAACCCGTCGCGCTCGAACCCGCCCACCGCGCCGCCGAACGCCGCCGAGCGCTCGTACACCGTCACCCGGTGGCCCGCCACGGCGAGCCGCGCAGCCGCCGCCATGGCGCCCATCCCGGCGCCGATCACCGCAATCCGTCCCATGTCAGCGACTGTATCGGTCGCCACCGACAGCCCCACCCAGGATGTCCGTCGCAGGCGTCAGTGCGGAGGGCGCTGGGGCAGGCCCTCCGCCGCCGCCAGCCGTCTCTCCTCGCGGCGCTGCGCCCTCCGGCGCAGAAAGCGGCGGATGCGCGAGGCGAGGAAGACCACGGTCACGACGCCCAGCACGAGCAGCGTCGCCGCGATGATCGCCGCAGCGAGCGGATGGAACATCGCGAAGGTGATGATCGCGGCGACGCCGAGATCCTCGGTCGTGCTCATGGCGATGTTGCTGAACGGCTCCGGGGACGTGTTGATCGCCATCCTCGTCCCGGCCTTCACCAGATGGCTCATCAGCGCCGTCGACCCGCCGACCGCACCGGCCGCGAGCTCCGGCAGCGAGCCGCTCTCCCCGGCCAGCAGCGCCGCCACGACCGCGCCCGCCACCGGCCGGATCACCGTGTGGACCGAGTCCCAGGCCGAGTCGACGTACGGGATCTTGTCCGCCACCGCCTCGCACAGGAAGAGCACACCGGCGGCGACCAGGACATCGGTGCGCTGGAGCGACTCGGGAACTTCGTCGCTGATGCCGGTCGCGCCGAAGAGGCCGAGCAGCAGGACCACCGCGTACGCGTTGATGCCGCTGGCCCAGCCACTCGTGAAGACCAGGGGGAGTACGGACACGGACGCGATCGTAACCAGCCCGCGCCGAGTGCGGGTGGGGTTGAGCACGGGCGTCTGAGTATCCGTACCTAGGCGAGGAGATGAGTAGGTACGCGGATGGGCTCTCACCTGCGCAGACGGAAGAGTGGAGACCACGGAAGGGGCGCGGCGCCGGCACCGCCGGCACGGGGCGGCGGAACGGCGCGGCGCACCGACCGAACGGGGGTTGCCCGGACCCGGGGGAACAGCGGTACAGGGCAACGGGGGACACGGGGAATCGGGGGAAACGCCGGTCCGGCGAAGCTCGGGGGGATCGAGCTTCGCCGGACCGGCACTTCTGTGTTCGTCACTTCTGTGTTCGTCGCTCGTCGGGTTCGTCTGCTGTCGGCCTTGTCCGTCCGGCTGCCGGATTCCGGTCAGCGGCCGCTGACCCTGCCGTGCAGCAGCCGCGACAGCGCCGCATGCACATCGTCGATCGACCGCTCCGGCTGGAACGCCTGCCAGTCGAGCGCCGCCACCAGCACCATGCCGACGAGCGCGGCCGCCGTGAGCGGAATGTCGATCTCCTCGCTCAGCTCACCCCGCTCGACACCCTCCCGCAGGACCCTTTCGACCACGGCGACCGCCTGCTGACGGACCACCAGCAGCGTGGACTGCCAGGCCCGGTTCGTACGCCAGAGCTCGGCGACGTACAGCTGGGTGAAGGCGGGGTAGCGGTCGATGAACCCCAGACCCGCCTTGATCATCGCGTCAAGCGCCTCGACCTTGGTGCCGCCGCGCTCCTCCGTCTCGTCGGCGGCGGCCTGCAGCGATGCGGTGAGCAGCCCGACCCCGTACCGCAACAGCTCCTCGAAGAGCTCGGTCTTGCTCTTGAAGTTGTAGTAGACCGTGCCCTTGGCGACTCCGGCACGCTCGGCGATCTCGTCGACCGTCGTCGCGGAGAAGCCCTGTTCGGCGATGAGGGTCACGGCCGCTTCGTAGAGCTTGGCGCGCGTCGCCTGTCTCCGGGTGCTGCTGCTGTTCATGGGGTCGATTCTCACAGGCTCAGCTCGGGGTGGAGACGGTCGAACGTCCATACCTGCTTGCGCCGCGCGGACACGGCGGTGAGCGCGAGGGCCCCGGCGGTGAAGGCGAGCAGTACCGCCGTTGCCTGCCAGACCGGGCCGATGCCGCCGCCCGTGATCAGCCGGCGCAGCGCCTCGACGACGTACGTCATCGGAAGGAAGGGGTGGACGGCGTTGAAGAACGCCGGGCTGGTCTGCACGGGGTAGGTGCCGCCCGCGGAGGTCAGCTGGAGCATCAGCACCGCCAGGACCAGGATCCGGCCCGCCGCGCCGAAGCGGGCGTTGAGCCACTGGATGATCGCGGCGAAGCAGCAGACCACCAGCACCAGGAAGCCGACGGTCCCGGCCGCGCTGGCCATCCGGAGCCCCAGGCCCCAGTGGAGGACGGACATCAGGGCGACGACCTGGAGCATCCCGATCGCGGCCACCGGCAGGAAGCCCGCCAGTGCGATCCGCCAGGCGGAGGCGCCGGCGGCCAGGGCACGCCGGTTGAGCGGGTGGATCAGCATGTACGCCACCATCGCGCCCACCCAGAGGGAGAGCGGGATGAAATACGGGGCGAAGCCGGTGCCGTAGTTGGGCGCCTTGTGCAGCGACTGGGAGGCGAGCTGGACCGGGTCGGCCATGACGTCCGTACGGCGGTCGCGGTCCTGCTTGTCGTAGTCGGGGATCTTGCCGACGCCCTCGTTGAGGCCGCCCGCCAGCTCGCCGGAGCCGTCGACGAGCTTGAACATGCCGCCGTCGAGGTCGATCGCGCCGGTCTCGAGCCGGCCGACACCGGAGTCGAGGTCGGAGGAGCCGGTCTTGGCGCTGGTCAGTCCTGTGTGGATCTGGTCCGCGCCCTTGGCGACCTTGTGCGCACCGCTGTTCAGCCTGTTTATCTCGGTGACGGCGGACTCCACGTCCTCGTCGAGATGAGGGGAACGGTCGGCGAGCTTCTTCGCCTGCTCCTGCAGGGTCTTGAGGTGCGTGTCGAGCCGCTTCAGGTCGCCGCTGTTGTCCTTGACGAGGGTGTTGACGTCCTCGGCGATCTCGGCGGCGTCGGCCGCGCTGGTCATGGCCTCCTTCAGGGCGGGGCAGAAGGCCGGGTCGGGGAGCAGGGCGTTCTCGCAGCGGTCCTTGTGGAGCTCGGCCAGCTCGTCGGCCGCCTCGCGCGCCTTGGCCGCCGCTCCGGGCGCGTGCGTCACGAGCAGGTCCAGGTTGCGGCGCGCCGCCCGGGAGGAGTCCTCGACCAAGCGGGCGGTGTCCCCGACCGTCTTGCCGTTGTCCTTGAGGTACGGGCGTACGTCGGCGGCGATGCCGTTGACCTTGTCGGCCAGCTCCTGGGTGCCGGCGGCGACCTTCCCGGCGCCCGTCTCCAGATCGCCTGCGGCCTTGTTGAGCCGTGTGATGCCGCCGGCCAGCTTCCCGCTGCCGTCCTTGGCGTCCTTGAGGCCGTCGGCGAGGTCCTTGGAACCCTTCTTGGCCTTGCCGATGCCGCCCTTGAGCTTGTCGGCGCCGTCGGCGGCCTTCTCCGTGGCGTCGTGGATGTCGGAGAAGGAGATGAAGATCTTGTCGAGGAAGGACCGGGAGGTGTCCTTGGACGCGGCGGTGCGCACCTCGGAGAAGACCGTCCGGGAGATCTGGCCGACGATGTAGTTGTTCGCGTCGTTCGTCCGTACTTCGAGCGCTCCGGTCTCCGGCGCGTCGCCGGAGCTCGATGCGATGCGCTTGCTGAAGTCGGCGGGCATGGTGAGGGAGAGGTAGTACGTGCCGTCCTCGACACCCGCGCGGGCGTCCTCGGCGCTCACCTCGTGCCACTCGAAGACCTCGCTGTCGCGCAGGCCCTTGGTGATCTCATCACCGGCGGCGATCTTCTTGCCGGAGGCGGTGGCGCCCTTGTCGTCGTTGACGAGTGCGACGGGGATCCGGTCGAGGCGGCTGTACGGGTCCCAGAAGGACCACAGGTACAGGGCGCCGTAGAGCAGCGGCAGCAGCAGGATCGCGACGAGCGCGGCGCGCGGCAGCTTGCCCCTGCCGAAGCGCTTCAGCTCAAGCGCGGCCAGTCTCGGCGATCGCATCGGCCGCCCCCTCCTCGGTCGTGGTCTTGTCGGTGTCGGTGTCGGTGTCGGTGTTGGTGGTGGTGGTCGTGCCGGTGTCGGTGGTGGTGCCGGTGCCGGTGGCGGTGCCGGCGTCGGCGGTGGTGCTGGTCTCGGTGCCGGGCTCGGCGTCGGTGGCGGGCTTGCCGTCGTCCTCGGCGGCGATGGCGGTGGCGCCGGCGACCTTGGTCCCGGTCTCCGGCTCGGCCGTGGTCCCGGTCGCCTTGGTCGGGACGGACGTACCGGACGGCTCCCCGGGGGCGTCGTGCGGGGCCGCCGCGTCGGGCGTGCCCGATGCGTTCCTCCTGACGGCCCCGCTCGCCCCCGTACGGATCACCACCGCGTCCTCGGGCGCCTCGCTGCACACCGCCAGCACGGTCGTGCCCTCCGTGGCGACCGTGCGCAGCAGGCCCCAGGCCTCCGCCCGGTCGGCGTCGGAGAGCTTGAGGTCGGTGTCGTCGAGCGCCAGGAGCCGAGGACGCCCGATCAGGGCCAGGGCGACCGAGAGGCGCAGGGCCTCCAGCCGCTCCAGGTCCCTCACGGACGTACGACCCTGCTTCGGCAGCGAGTCCAGGTCGAGGCCCGCCGCCTCCAGTGCCTCCTCGACACGGCTCCGGGCCGACGCCGCCCGCTCGCCACCCGGCCGCAGCAGCGCGCGCAGCGAGCCGTCGAACCGGCGCTGGAGCAGCGCACGCTCGCGCAGGTGCTCGTCGACGGTGAGCGACGGGTCGAGATCGCTGACGCCGGGAACAGGGCCGAGCGCGGAGATCCGCCGGGCAGCCGCCATCTTGCGCGGCAGTCGCAGTCCGCCGACCTCGGCGTGCCCCTCCGTGGGCTTCATCCGGCCGGTGAGCGCGAGCAGCAAACAGGTGCGGCCCGAGCCGGAAGGTCCCTCGACCGCGATGAGCGAGCCGGGATCCGCTTCGACGCTCACCCCCCGGAAAGCCCAGCCGCGCGGGCCCTTGAGCCCGAAGTCCTCGGCGGTGACGGCCGCCCCGTGCGGGCTGTCCACGCACACCCTCCCCTTTTGCACTGACTGGTCAGTGCAAAAACTACCCTGTGTCGGTGAACGGCGCCAAGCCGGGGGTCGGTCGGTGCGGGGTCGGTCAGTCGTCCCGTTCGCGCGAGTCGACGTCGGCGACGATCTCCGCGAGCCGTTCGCAGACCCGCTTGATCTCCTCGTGGGTCTCGTTCCGCTCGGTGATGACCGCGGCGAGCAGCAGGGCCGTGAGGGCTGCGGAACCGTTGAAGGCCTGCAGCGTGAACATGTTGGAGAACAGATCCCGGCCGGCGAACGGGCCGACCCCCCGGGCCGCGGCGGTGATCACCAGCGTGGACACCACCAGCGCGCACGGGGCGGCGCCGGCCAGCTGGAAGCGGAACGCCGCCCAGATCAGGACCGGGAAGACCAGGAAGAGCAGGGTCGAACTCGCGGTACGCGTCGCCAGCAGCGTCACGAGCACCGTGGCCAGTGTCAGGGCCGCCGCTTCGGCCCAGCGGCCGGGTGACGCTCTCGGGGGCCAGTGGGCCGTGCGGAGGACGAGCAGGAACGGGGTGACCACCAGGACGCCCATCGCGTCACCCGTCCACCACACCGACCACGCCGGCCAGAAGTCGTCCGCGTCCAGCGCCCCGGCGAGCAGGAGAACGCCGGTGCCGACGGTCGAACTGATCAGCATCCCGACCAGCGCGCCGAGGAAGACCAGCAGCAGTCCGTCGCGCAGCCGGTCCAGTGCGGCGTGGAACTTCGCGCGGCGGAGCAGCAGATACGCGCAGACCGGAGCGAGCGTGTTCCCGGCGACGATGCCCAGAACGGCCGGAAGCGTCGGGCCGATGAACATGTTCACCAGCAAGGCGCCGAGTGCGATGGCGGGCCAGATCCGCAGACCGAACACGACCAGGGCTGCCACGGCCACCCCGGTCGGCGGCCAGAGTGGAGTGATCTGACCCCGTACCAGCTGCTGGAGCAGGCCCAGTTCGGCGGATCCCCAGTAGACGGCGGCGACAGCGAGGATCCGCAGTGCCGCGAAGCCGTGACCCCGGATCTGCTCGTCGCGCACCACAGCAGTCTGCGCCGTCGACGGGACGGAGGCGAGTCAGCGAGCCAGCCACCAGCGAGCCCGAGGCGGGTCGGCGGCCCGTCGTCAGCGGGCCCGCGGAGCGGTGCCATCGGCGGCCCGGGCCGTCCGGGGACGTGTGTCAGGCGGGTGCGTCGGCCGCTGGCCCGTCGTAGCGGACGACGAGCACGGCGGCGTCGTCGCGGTGGCCGGTCAGATCGGCCACCTTGATGACGGCGGAGGCCAGTACGTCGGGGTGGGCGTCGAATCCGGCGCGCACCAGCCGGAGCACCTCGGCCAGACCGGCCTCCATCGGGTAGTCCGGGCCCTCCACGACCCCGTCGGTCAGCAGCACGAGGACCCCGGCCTCCGTCAGCCGGCGGTGGGTCACGGGATACCGCTCGCCCCGGACGATGCCCAGTGGCGGCCCGCCGGGGTCGAGGGCGATCCCCGAGCGCCCGCAGGCCGTGGCCCACACCATCGGCAGATGGCCGGCCCGGGACACGGTCAGATCGCGGCTGACCGGGTCGAAGCGCAGGAGACAGCAGGTCGCGAAGAGGCCGCAGCCCATCGAGAGCAGCACGTCGTTGGCGCGGCTGAGCACCTCTTTCGGATTGCTCGTCGTCTCGGCAAGGGCCCGCAGGCTGGTGCGGACCTGGCCCATGAAGGCGATGGCCTCCACGTCGTGGCCCTGCACGTCGCCGATGGCGAGCCCGAGCGAACCGTCCAGCATCTGGAAGGCGTCGTACCAGTCGCCGCCCACGTCCAGCCCGTCCCGGCAGGGCGCGTACCGGGCCGCGATGTGCACGCCGGTGAGCTGCGGCAGCTCGGGCGGGAGCATGTGGCGCTGCAGGGCCATGGTCAGCTCCACCCGGGCCCGCTGAAGTTTGATCCGCTCCAGGGCCTGGTCGACGAGTCGCCCGAGGGTGGTCAGGAGCTGCTGCGCACTGTCGGGCGGGTCGGTGCGATGTTCACGCATGACCGCTCCGAGGGTTCCCGCGTACTCCTGACCTCACCTTAACCGTCCGGCAACCGTCCCACCTCCACAGGCGAATTCGCAGGTCAGCGACTCAGCGCACCTTCGGTGCGCGCCGGGGGCGTGGTAAATGCCCCGGTGCGCGCCGAAGGTGCTTCTGTCTGCCTCTGACGCGGG
>NZ_JBHWKX010000025.1:0-103002 GCF_042730885.1 Streptomyces sp. NPDC059909 | reverse complement strand
CGGCAGCAGCAGGACCTGGTGCGGGTCGAACGCCCGGAACGTCTTGTCCACCGCCGCCGGACGACCCTGCGGCTGCTTCTTCTCACCCGGCTCGATCTCGAACAGCCCATCCCGATCACGCATACCGAGATCATCCCCCATGAAAGATCACGAACCGCAAGCGGGTTGCCGATTACCGGGACACGCTCCTAGCGGCCGAACGAACCTGCCCCGCCGCGTGCTCCCCCGACGTCGTGATGCGCTGATGACGGCTTCCTGGCGTACAGAGCACGGGATCGACACCTTCCGGCAGGGACGCGGCGGGTGCCGGCACGCGGTCTCAGCCTTCGCGGGGTTCGGTGTGGCCGGCGGTCCGGGCGCCCGAGTCCTTGCGTTCCGCGAGCAGGAACAGGACTGCGGCGATGGCGGGGCAGCCGAAGCCCACGGTCATACAGGCCGTAACCGTCTCGTTGGAGGCGCCGGCGATCCGGGGGATGCCGTTGAGGGGCATCAGGGCGTAGATGCACAGGAAGCCGTAGGCGCGAAGCCGCATCCCTGCCTGTCGTTTCCGCATCCACGGCGGTGTCCAGCCGGACAGCATCGCCACCGGCAGCGGCAGCATGATCGCCGTCGACACAGCGAGTGCGATCCAGAAGTTGAGCGGAGTGCCGTTCATCCCGGCCCTTTCGTCGGCGGCCAGACTGGAGAAAGTTGACGGCGCCCACGCATGCCGGTTCCCGGCAGCATCGGGCGGGTTCACTGCGCGGCGGGGCCGCCGGAACAGGGGCCAGGGAGCTGAGGGTATGTCAGGAAGTCGTCCAAGTCATGTAAGGTCCCCCGCGGAGTGCCGGGAGGCGTGGTCGGCGCCGTCACCGTCGCCATCGACCGCGGGCCCACTTCACGAACGGCATGCTCCCAAAACCGGAAACACGATCAGCCGGTGACCTCTGTGCGCAGGTCACCGGCTGATCGCTCGGGAACGCAGTGCGGGACCGTAAACCGCACTGTGAGCCCTGGCTGTTGGAGCCGTCAGGCTGTGGGGCAGTGACGTTGTTGCCGCCCGACGGTGCGAGGCTGGCGCGACAGGACGTTCGCGCCGCCGGGCGGAGTCTCTGGTTGTTCCCCGGCCTCGGAGCCGACGGACGGAGTCCGGCGCAGCCGTCCGAAGCCTGTGAGGCCCCCCGGGGGCCAGCAGTGCGAGGGCGGCGTGGGGAATCGGTCGTTCGCGCCGCCGGGCGGAGTCTCTGGGGTGCTGCTGGGACCGCGGCGGGGCGATGGGTCTCCGGCCTGGCCTTCCTTCAGGTCAGGAAGGGGGCCGGGCGGCCCGTACCACCGCACTGGCTCGCTCGCCGCCGCGGTCCTCGCGCTGTCCTCACCGCAAGCCACCCCTCATCCGGGCCGGCGGTGCGGACGGCGTACGGGAGGGAGACCTCCCAGTCGGCTCCCGTACGCGGTCTCGGTGTTCCGAGTGAGCCGCTCAGTCCTCGCGCAGGGCGCGGACCGCCTCCTCGACGCGCTTGCCGTAGTCCGGGTCGGCGGCGTGGAAGTGGGCCAGGTTCTGCTCGATCACGTCGTCGCGCGTGACCTGGGACAGGCCGCCGGCGATGTTCGCGACCAGACGCTGCTTCTCCTCCTCCGACATCAGCCGGTAGAGCTCACCGGCCTGGAAGAAGTCGTCGTCCTTGGTGTGCTGCGGGGCGGCGTGCGTGCCCGTCCAGCCGTGGATGGCCAGCGGGGCCGACAGCGCGGCGTCCGTCTGGGCCGGACCGGCGTACGAGTTGGGCTCGTAGTTCTTGTCGTGGCGCGAGCCGTTGCGGGTGGCCATGAAGCCGTCGCGGCCGTAGTTGTCGGCCGCGGTCGCCCTGGGGGCGTTCACCGGCAGCTGGGTGTGGTTCACACCGAGGCGGTAGCGGTGGGCGTCCGCGTACGCGAACAGCCGGCCCTGGAGCATCTTGTCCGGCGAAGGGCCGATGCCCGGAACGAAGTTGTTCGGGGAGAACGCGGCCTGCTCGACCTCGGCGAAGACGTTGTCCGGGTTCCAGTCGAGGACCAGACGGCCGACGCGCTGCAGCGGGTAGTCGCTGTGCGGCCACACCTTGGTCAGGTCGAACGGGTTGAAGCGGTAGTCCGCCGCCTCGGCCGCCGGCATGATCTGCACGTACAGGGTCCAGGACGGGTTCACACCGCGCTCGATGGCCTGCAGCAGGTCGGTCTGGTGGCTGTTGGCGTCCTTGCCGACGACCTCGGCGGCCTGCTCGGACGACAGGCAGCGGATGCCCTGGTTCGTCTTGAAGTGGTACTTGACGAAGAAGGCCTCGCCCTCGGCGTTGGTCCACTGGTAGGTGTGGGAGCCGTAGCCGTTCATATGGCGGTACGAGGCCGGGATGCCGCGGTCGCCCATCAGCCAGGTGATCTGGTGCGTGGCCTCGGGGGCGTGGGCCCAGAAGTCCCAGACGTTGTCCGGCTCCTGCTTGCCCGTGAACGGGTCGCGCTTCTGGGAGTGGATGAAGTCGGGGAACTTGATCGGGTCCTTGATGAAGAACACCGGGGTGTTGTTGCCGACGAGGTCGTAGTTGCCCTCTTCGGTGTAGAACTTCAGCGCGAAGCCGCGCGGGTCGCGGACCGCGTCCGCGCCGCCGAGCGAGTCGGCGACGGTCGAGAAGCGGATGAACGTCTCGGTCCGCTTGCCGGCCTCGGAGAGGAAGGCGGCCTTGGTGAAGCCGGTGACGTCGTCGGTCACCTCGAAGTAGCCGTAGGCGCCGGAGCCGCGCGCGTGGACGACGCGCTCCGGGATGCGCTCACGGTTGAAGCGGGCGAGCTTCTCCAGCAGGTGCTGGTCCTGGAGGAGGAGCGGGCCACCGACGCCGGCGGTGGCGGAGTTCTGGTTGTCGGCGACCGGGGCGCCGGACTCGGTCGTAAGAACGCGCTGCGTCATTGGTGGCGGGATGACCTTCCGTGCAGGGGCTGCTGAGCGTGTCAGGAGCGTAAATTCGCTCCTCCAACAACGTCAACAGTTTGTTGAAATCCAGGATGTGAATCCGGGCCGTGGCTGCACCTGGGCGCGACAGGACAGGTGTCAGCGCAGCCACGGCCCGGAAGTCGGGGGTAGGGCCGTCAGGCCCTCGGGAGGAGCCCTTTCGGGCCCTCTTCAGGCTCAGGCCACCGACTGGCCCGAGAGGCGCTGGACGGCGCGCAGCAGGGCCGAGTGGTCCAGGCCGCCGTCGCCCTGCGCACGCAGGGAGGCGACCAGCTGCGCGACCACGGCGCCGACCGGCAGCGCGGCACCGACGTTGCGGGCGGCGTCGGTGACGATGCCCATGTCCTTGTGGTGCAGGTCGATGCGGAAGCCCGGCTTGAAGTCCCGGTTCAGGAAGTTGTCCTTCTTGCGGGTCAGGACGGTGGAGCCGGCCAGACCGCCGTTGAGGACATCCAGGGCGGCCTGGAGGTTCACGCCGGACTTCTCGAGGAAGACGACGGCCTCGGCGCAGGCCTGGATGTTGACCGCCACGATCAGCTGGTTGGCGGCCTTGACCGTCTGGCCGGAGCCGTGCGGGCCGCACAGGACGATGGTCTTGCCCAGGGCCTCGAGGATCGGGAGAGCCTCGTCGAAGGCCTCCTGCCCGCCACCCACCATGATCGACAGGACGGCCTCGATGGCGCCGGCCTCGCCGCCGGACACCGGGGCGTCCAGGACGCGGATGCCCTTCTCGGCGGCGTTCTTCGCCAGGTCGACCGAGGTCTGCGGGGTGATCGACGACATGTCGATCAGCAGCGCGCCCTGCTTCGCGTTCTCCAGGATGCCCTCGGGGCCGTAGGAGATGGCCTCGACCTGCGGGGAGGCCGGCACCATCGTGATGACGACGTCGGCGTCCTCGACGGCCTCGGCGATCGAGCCCGCGGCGGTGCCACCGGCGGCGGTCAGCCGGTCCAGCTTGTCCTGCTCCAGCGTGTAGCCGGTGACCGCGTAGCCGGCCTTGATCAGGTTCTCGGACATGGGGGAGCCCATGATGCCGAGGCCGATCCATGCGATCTTGGGGAGAGTGGTCATGGTGAGGGTGCCTCTCGAAAACGGTGGTACGGGAAGGAAGTCAGCGCGCCGCGCGGGCGTTTGCGGGCAGCCAGTCGAAGGAGTCGGCGCTCGGGCGGTCGCCGGCCTTGTACTCCAGGCCGACCCAGCCGTCGTAACCGGCCTTCTTCAGCTCGTCGAGGAGCTGCTCCAGCGGGAGCGAGCCGGTGCCCGGCGCGCCGCGGCCCGGGTTGTCGGCGATCTGGACGTGGCCGGTCCTGTCGGCGTACTCCGCGATGACCTGGCTGACGTCCTCGCCGTTCATCGACAGGTGGTAGATGTCGAGCAGGAACTTCGCGTTCCCGAGGCCCGTCGCCGCGTTCACCCTGTCCACGACCTCTATCGCGGACGGCGCGCTCACCAGCGGGTAGAGCGGGGACTCCGGCTTGTTCAGGGTCTCGACCAGAAGGATCGCCCCGACCCGGTCTGCCGCACGGGCTGCCGTGATCAGGTTCTCCAGGGCTAGCTCGTCCTGGACCTCCGGGTCGACGCCCTCGACGCGGTTGCCGTACAGCGCGTTCAGCGCCTTGCAGCCCACCGAGGCGGCGAAGTCCGCGGCGGCGTCGATGTTCGCGCGGAAGCGGTCCGACTCCTCACCGGGCACGGAGAGGGCGCCGCGGTCGGGTCCCGGCAGCTGCCCGGCGTAGAAGTTCAGGCCCACCAGCCGGGTGCCGGCATCCTCCAGCGCCTTCTTCAGGGCGTCCAGCTCGCTCTGGTCGGGCGTGGGGGTCTCGATCCAGGGCCACCACAGCTCGACCGCGGTGAAGCCTGCCGCGGCAGCGGCCGCGGGGCGCTCCAGGAGCGGGAGTTCCGTGAAGAGGATCGACAGGTTCACATCGAAGCGCTGGTCCGTGTATCCCATGAGGGGTATGCGCTCCTTCCGTATTGCGGAAGTTCGTTTCTGCTTAATGGAAGATTGCCTGGAGCGGGGGAGAGCTGTCAAGAGCGGCCACGAAAGCGACCACGGAGTGAGCACGACGAGCGGCCATAAAGAGACCCCTGCTGAGGCACCCAGGGGGCGCCTCAGCAGGGGTACGACAGGGGTATGGGTCGGCGAGCGGCTACAACGCGTCGACGGCACTCACCTTCCAGCCCTCTGAGGTGCGGGTGAGGGTCATCCGCACCCGGCTCAGATCGACGCGGGGCCCCGAGACCTGGGTGCTCCGGGTCACCTGGTTGACGAACAACAGGACGACGGCCCTGTCGGGCGACGCCGACACCACCGAGGCCGCGGGCGCGCCACCACCCGGGGGCGTCGCCACCGTCGCCTCGACGACCCCCTGGTACTTCTTCGCGGTCGGTGCCACCACCTTCGCCGTCGTCCTCCCGTACTCGTCACGGAAGGCCCCGGCCAGGTGGCCGCGCGCCGCGGCGAAGTCCCGGTCCAGATGCCGGTAGTCGTACGACAGGACGACCGGCGCCGCCTTCTGCGCGGCGGAGAGCGCCTCCCGCCGCGCCTGGTCCGTCTGCCGCCCGTCCCAGTACTCCCGTGCGAGCACGACGGCCGCGATCATGACCGCCACGGTCAGGAAGGCGAGCACGGCGGACAGCAACCCGCGACGCCGCCTCCCACGCGACGGCGGCTCCTCCGGGTCCGGCTCTTCCGGGTCGGGCTCCTCCCAGTCCGGCGCCTCCCAGTCCGGCTCCGCCTCTTTCGCGCCCGGCTCCGGCTCCTCCGCGCGCAGGGTACGTCCGGCCACCACCGTGGCCTCGTCCGGCCCGTCCTCGCCGGGTCCTGGATGCTGGGCGCGCTTGGCCGCCGCCCGGGCGGCAGCGGTCATGGACCGGCGGGCGGGAGAGCTGACGCCGCGACCTCGGGTGCTCGTGTTCGCCACGGGGGTTCTCCTCTCTGGAGGTACGGAGTACGGGTGGTGGGGGTACAGGGTGTACAGGGGGTACGGGGGGCGATGTCAGCCCACGAACTCGACGCCGGACGTCAGCCAGCGCCCGTTCTCCAGCACGAGGTCCAGCTGCAGCCGGTAGGTGCGGGCCTGCCCCTCGGGCGCGGCGACGTTGGTCACCTTGCTGTCAGCGACCACCAGGACCCGGGCGGTCCGCTCGTCGGCCCGGGTGATGCCCGCTTCGAGGACCTGCCCCTGGGAGACCGACTTGTTCGCGGCGACCAGCTCGGTCAGCTCGGCGGTCTGTGCCGCGAACTGCTTCTTGAAGTCGCCGGTGGCACCCTTCAGCACGTTCGCGCTGTCCCGCGCGTAGTGCCGGTGGTCGAGCGAGGTGAAGTTCAGCGCGGACTGGCGGGCCGCGGCCAGGATGTCCTGGTGCCGCTGCTCCTCGGCGCGCTGCTCGTACACCTGGTGGGCCAGCCAGCCGGACAGGGCCGTCGTCAGGACGGTCGCCACCGCCAGGGACGCGGGCATCGCCCTGCCCCGCCGGGCGGCCTCGGCCAGCCGTCTCCAGAGGTGCCGCAGCGGCCGTGTCACGCGCTCCGCGGGGCGGCCCCGGGACGTCGTCTCCTCGCTCATGCCATCGGTCCGACGAGCAGCCATTGCCACGAGTCCTTTCCGAACGTGCTCATTTCACCGCCGGTCGAGCCGATCTCGACGGGCGTTCCGTCCGGGCCGGTCGCGGTGCCGGTCTCCGGGTCGTACGGGGTGATGTACGCGGCCGGGTCGGCGCTGCCGGACCCGGAGCGCCCCGAGGCACCGGGGGCGTTCCGGGCACCGCGGACCGAGGTGGGGCCGCCGCGCGGGGCCGCACATTGGGCGCCGGTGTTCGCCGGCCGTTCGCTCGTGTCGGCCGGGTCGCGCCGCTGCGTCCCGTACCCCTGCCGGCACGGCGGCGGCTCGTCGGCGTTCACCACCAGACCGAAGTGGGTGGTGCCGTCGCCCGGGATCACGGTGTAGCTGCCCGCGACCACCACGGGGAACGTGACCAGGGCCTGCTCCACACCGGGCAGCCGCGCCACCGTGATCTGCCCGCCGCTGATCAGATTGCCCAGCAGGACCGGCACATGCGGCCGGGTCGCCGTGAGCAGCGAGTTGACCTCCTGCGCGGCGGGGGCACCGGCGCCGATCAGCCTGCGGATGTCGCCGTCACTGGACTTCAACTCGGCCGTGAGGGCCGCCAGATCGCGGGAGAACGATCTGATGGCCGAGCCCTTGTCGGCCTGCGTCTTGAGGACCTTCCGTGAGTCCTCGATCAGGGCGACCGTCTGCGGGAGCGAGGCGGACGCCGACTCGACCAGGCTGTTGCCCGAGTCGACCAGGCGGCTCAGCTCCGGTCCCGTGCCTGCGAAGGCCTTGCCCAGCTCGTCGACGGTGATCCGCAGATCCTCCTTGCCGACGGAGTTCACGAGCCTGTCCAGGCTGCCGATGATCTGCGTGGTGGGCAGCGGCCCCCGGGTGTCGCCGCGGGCGATCGTGCTGCGGTCGTGCAGATAGGGGCCGTCGGCGGCCCGTGGCTGGAGGTCGACGTACTGCTCGCCGACCGCCGAGCGGTTCGCGACCACCGCCACGGTGTCCGCCGGGATCCGCGGCCCGTCGCCCTCGATGTCCAGCGCCACCGACACCCCGTCCCGGCCGGTCAGCCGCAGTTCCCCGACGCGGCCGACCGGGACCCCGCGATAGGTGACCTCGGCGCCGGGGAAGATGCCCCCGGAGTCGGCGAAGTCGGCCCGCACGGTGTAGCCGTCGTCGAAGAGGGCGTCCGCCAGCCCCGTGTACCGGGCGCCGACGTACGAGACGCCGACGGCGGTGACCGTGGCGAAGGCGAGCAACTGGGCTTTGACCGTACGTGTGATCACGACAGCATCCCCTTCAGCATGAGCTCGGCGAGGGCGGGATCGACCCCGGACGGGAAGCCGTCCTCGTCCCCGCTCCCGTTCCCGTACGAGGCGTAACTGCCGGTGCACACCGGCGGGCAGAGCGCATCCCCGTCGTCCGAGGGGGCCGAGGGGCTGCCGGGCGCGTCCGGAACACCGGGAGCCTCAGGCAGAGCCGTCGGCCGGGGAACTCCGGGGACCCCCGGGACCCCCGGCAGTCCGGGCACCTCGGGTACCTCGGGGAGCCCCGGCTTCCCCGGGGTTGCCGGCTTGTCGGGCTTGTCCGAGAGGTTGCCGTAGATGCCCGCGAGGTCGAGATCGGCGGTGATCTTGAGATTGACGTAGTCGCCCTTGACGGCGTCCACCGCGTTGCGCGGGAACGGATAGGTCGTCAACAGCTCCAGGGCGTTCGGCAGATCGTCGCCCGCCTTGTTCAGCTGCTCCAGGATCGGGCGCAGACTCCGCAGATTGGCGATCACGTCGTCCCGGGACGCGTTGATCACCTTGGTGCCGGTCCTGCCGAACTCCGACAGCGCGGTGAGCATCGACGTCAGCTTGCGCCGCTGGTCGGCCAGCACCTTCAGCGCGGGCGGCATGGTGTCGACGGCCTGGGCGATCGTCTTCTTCTCCTGGCCGAGCCGCTCGGCCAGCCGGTCGATGCCGTTCAGCGCGCGGACGATCTCCTTGCGCTGCTCGTCGAGGCCGCCGACGAAGGTGTCCAGCTCCGTCAGCAGGGACTTGACCCGGTTCTCCCGTCCTTCGAGGGCCTTGTTGAGCTCCGTGGTGATCGTCTTGAGCTGGGCCACCCCGCCGCCGTTGAGCAGCGCCGACAGCGCGGACAGCACCTCTTCGATCTCGGGGTTGCGGCCACTGCGGGACAGCGGGATGCGGGCCCCGTCGGTGAGCCTGCCGACGGGTGCGGCATCCACCGGCGCGGACAGCGCCACGTACTTCTCGCCGAGCATGCTGGTCTGCCGCAGCTCGGCGATCGCGTTGCCGGGCAGCTTCACCTCGTCCGAGATACGCAGCCGCACGCGGGCGTGCCAGCCCTTCAGCTCCACCTTCTCGACCGCGCCCACGGTGACGTTGTTGACCTTCACCGCGGACTGCGGCACCAGGTCGAGGACGTCCCGGAACTCGACCGTGACCCGGTAGGCGTCGCCGTCGGCGGCCGCGCCACCGGGCAGGCCGACGTCGTACAGACCGTTGAACTCGCAGCCCGTCAGCAGCAGTGAACCGGTCGCCGCCCACACTGCCGCGCTCGTGCGCAGCACTTCCCTGCGCAGCTGCTTCCTCCGCGGATCGCTCATGCGCCGGCCTCCAGGATTCCGCCCAGCGTCCGGTCGACCGGGCCGGTCCCGGAGACGGGCAGGGCGTCGCCCGGCCCGAGCTCCGGCAGGGAGTCGAACAGTTTCTCCAGGTCCCGGCAGTCCGCCGCCTTCGCCTCACCGGTCGTGCTGAGCAGGGAGCACAGCAGCGCGGCCGGGTCCTGGGGCTGGTCGGGGTTGTTGCGCGTGTCGAGCGTTCCCGCCCCCGCGTTGTAGGCGTTCTGCAGGTTCGACAGCCCGGTCGGGGCGACCTCCAGCAGCTCCGCGAGCGCGGCCCGCTGGGTGACCAGCACCTTGGTGACCTTGCTCAGCCCCTCCACGTTCGCGGTCAGCGACTTCTTGTTCTTCCGTACGAAGTCGGACACGTCGGCGAGCGCCACCCCCAGGTGCCGCAGCGCGGCCGCGAGGTCCTTGCGCTCCCCGGCGAGCTGTCCGGCCACCTGCTCCAGGCTGTCGTTGAAGGAGCGGACGTTCTTGTCGTCGGCGGCCAGCGCGGCGGTGAACACCTGCAGATTGCGCAGAGTGCCGAACAGGTCCTCCTTGCCGTCGGACAGCGTGGTCACGGCCAGCGAGAGGTCCTCCACCGTCCGGTGCAGGTTCTCGCCCTGTCCTTCGAGATTGTCCGCGCTCACGCCGAGAAGCCGTGCCAGCGAACCGTCCTTGTTCGCGCCGCGCGGGCCCAGCGCCTCCGACGTGGTGTGCAGACTCTCGAAGACGCGGTCCAGCTCGACCGGCACGGCCGTCCGCCGCTCCGGGATGACATCGCCGCTGTGCATCGCCGGGCCGCCCCGGTAGACCGGCAGCAGCTGGACGTAACGGTCGCTGACCACCGAGGAGTTGATGATCGCCGCCTTGGCATCGGCCGGGACCTTCCGCCCGGCGTCGTACTCCAGCGTCACCCGCACCCGTTCACCCTCCGGGGTGATCTCCTTGACCTCGCCGATCCGCACGCCCAGCACCCGTACGTCGGAGCCGGGATAGATGCCGACCGTGCGCGGGAAGTACGCCGTGACCCGGACCGGGTCCGGCTGCGGCCACAGCGACACGACAGCCGCGGCGATGACCGCCAACGCCGTGACCAGCGCCGCCCGGCGCAGCAGACGCCTGTTCATCACGAACCTCCCGTCCGCGGGACCACCGGAGTGGCGACCATGTTCTGGATGTAGCTGTCGAACCAGCGGCCGTTGCCGAGGGTGTTGGTGAAGACCCGCACATAGGGCGCCATCAGCTTGATGCTGCGGTCGAGGCTCGCCTGATTACGTTCGAGCATCGCCACCACGGCGTTCAGGCCCTTGAGCGCCGGACCGATCTCCGCTTCGTTGTCCTTGACCAGCCCGGACAGCTGGATCCCCAGCGCGGCCGAGCTCTTGAGCAGCGCGTGGATCGCCGCCCGCCGCCGTGAGATTTCCTTGAACAGTGCGTCGCCGTCCTTGACCAGCGTGGAGAACTCTCCGGAACGCTCGGCGAGCACCTTGCTGACCCCGCTCGCATGGTCGAGAAGTTCCCGCAGCGCCTCGTCGCGGGACGCGACCGTACGGGAGATCCTCGACAGGCCCTTGATGGACGCCTTCACCTCGGCGGGGGAGTCCTCGAAGGTGGTGGAGATGGTGTCCAGCGCCGTCGCCAGCCGCTCCGTGTCGACCTTCTCCGTCGTGGTGGTCAGATCGCTGAAGGCCGCCACGACGTCGTACGCGGGAGTCGTCCGGTTCAGCGGGATCTCGCTGCCCGGCTTCAGCTGCCCCGGCCCCTTGGGCTCCAGCGCCAGGTACTTCGCGCCCAGGATCGTCTTGACGCGGATGGCCGCGCCCGTCCTGGTGCCGAAGCCGGGGTCGCCCTTGATCCGGAAGACCACCTTGACGTGGTCCCCGTCCAGGTCCACCTCGTCGACCTTGCCGACCTTCACCCCGGCGATACGGACCTCGTCGCCGGGCTTGAGCCCGCCCGCCTCCGAGAACGCCGCGCTGTACGTCTCGCCGTTGCCGATGAGCGGAAGGCTGTCGGCGTTGAACGCGGCGACGCTCAGCAGTCCGAGGGTGGTGAGGCCGACCGCGCCGATCACGACCGGATTCCGGTCGCGGAACGGCATCATGCGCGCTTTCATGCGCACCTCGCACGGGCGACGTGGAGCTCGGGAGTGAGCACCTCCCGGGTCTTCGGCAGCACGATCCGGCCGTCGAAGTCGCAGAGGTAGAAGTTGAACCAGGAGCCGTACGAGGCGGTCCCCGTCAGCTCGTTGAGCTTGTTCGGCAGCCGCTTCAGCACGCCCTCCACGGTCTTCTCGTTCTTGTTCAGGGTTCCGGTGAGGTCCCGCAGCCCGGCGATGTCGTCGCGCAGCGGAGGCCGGGCGTCCTCGAGCAGGCCCGAGGTGGCCTCCGTCAGATCGGCGATGTTCACCAGGGAGTCCCCGATGGGCTTGCGGTCTGCGGAGAGCCCGGAGACCACTCGCTGGAGCTGCTCGATCAGCCCGGAGAAGCGGGCGCCGCGCTTGTCCAGGGTCGCCAGCACCGTGTTGAGGTTGTCGATGACGGAGCCGATCAGCTTGTCCCGGTCGGCGAGCGTGGTGGTGAGCGAGGCGGTGTGCGCGAGCAGACTGTTCACCGTCCCGCCCTCGCCCTGAAGCGTCTTGATGATCTCGGTGGCGAGCTGGTTGACGTCCTCGGGACTCAGCGCCGCGAACAGCGGCTTGAACCCGTTGAGGAGCGCGTTGAGATCGAGCGCGGGCTGCGTACGGGACAGCGGGATCCGTCCTCCGGGCGCGAGCCGGCTGCCGTCGCCGGCGCCCTCCGTCAGCGCGACGTACCGTGAGCCGAGCAGGTTGCGGTAGCGGATGACCGCGCCGGTGCTGGTGAGCAGCGGACGGTCCTGGGCCACGGAGAAGGTGACCTCCGCCATCGTCCGGTCCTTGATGCGAATGTCCTGCACCTCACCGACGCGCACCCCTGCGACCCGGATGTCGTCGCCCTCCTCCAGGCCCGTGACATCGCTGAACACCGCCCGGTACGTGTGCTCGGGAGTGAAGGAGATGTTGACGATGGTGGCCGCGAGCAGCGTGGTCGCGAGCACCGTCACCACCGCGAAGAGACTGAACTTGATCAGCGGCGCCGCAGTCTCCCTGGCGCGCTTGACGCGGAGGAACCTCATGCGACGCTCACCGCCGTTCCCCGGGCCATCGGACCGAACAGCAGCGTGGCCACCGCGGGCACTTCATCGGCCGGCACGCCCATGACGGGCGCGACGAGCGAGCTCACGGCACGCTGCTCGACAGCGGTTGCGGACACCGTGCCCGCCTGGGGCGCACCCGACGTACCGCGCGTACCGTCGTCGAGCTTGGTATCCGGTGCCGGGACCCGCGGATGGGGCATTCCATGGCAGTCGGGTCCCGAGTGCTCTCCCCAGCGCGGTTCCTCGCCGGGCTGGTACGCCCCCTGAGGCCGGACGATTTCCAGGGTGATGCGCATCTTTCCGCCTCTGAAGGTCTCTTCTGCTGCCTTCTCCTGCCGTACCAGACCGTCGAGGAGGCAGGGGTACTCCGGTGCGTAGCGGGCGAACAGCGCGAGCGTGGGACGGGAGACCCGGCCCAGGGTGATGAGCCGCTCGGCGTTCTCGTCCAGGAACCCGTCCGCCGTTCCGGCGACGGTGGCGGTGGAGGTGAACAGGGTGGCCAGCTGGTCCCGCTTCTCGACGATCGTGCGGCTCGTGGTGATGGTGTTCCGCAGGATCCTCATCAGGTCGGGCGCGGCGTCGCCGTACACCTCGGCAACATCGGCGAACCGCGAGATGTCCTCCTTGATCGACGGCATATGGGGGTTGAGGCGGGCCAGATAGCCCTCGACGCGGGTGAGGTTGTCGCCGATCCGGTCGCCGCGGCCTTCGAGGGCGGTGGCGAACGCCGACAGTGTGGCGTTGAGCTCGGCGGGCCGTACCGTACGCAGCAGCGGCAGCAGGTCGTTCATCAGCTGCTGAACCTCGATGCCGACCTTGGTGCGGTCCTGGGTGATGACGTCCCCGGCCCTGATGTGCCGCCCGAACGGCTCCCGGGGAGCCACCAGGTCGACGTACTTCTCGCCGAACAGCGTCTTGGGCAGCAGCCGGGCCTGTACGTCCGACGGAATGCGGGAGACGTGCTCCGGCTTGAGGGCGATGTCGAGCGTCGCCTTCTCGCCGTCGGCCCGCACCGCGCGGACCTCACCGACCAGCAGCCCGCGAAGCTTGACGTCGGCCCGCGGCTCCAGCTGGTTGCCGAGCGTGTCGGCCTCCAGCGTGATCCGTACGACGGAGACGAACACCTGCTGGTAGACGGCGATCGACAGCGACAGCAGCAGCGCGATGACCGCGATGAAGACGATGCCGTACACCCTCAGTCTGACGATCCGTGTCCGCATCGGCCCTACCCCGCAATCCGTACGGTCGTGTTGGCGCCCCAGATCGCCAGGCTGAGGAAGAAGTCCAGGACGTTGATGGCGACGATCGAGGTACGCACCGCACGGCCCACCGCGACCCCCACGCCGGCCGGACCGCCGCTCGCGTAGTAGCCGTAGTAGCAGTGCACCAGGATGATCACGACGGCGAAGACGATCACCTTGCCGAAGGACCAGAGCACGTCGACCGGCGGCAGATACTGCTGGAAGTAGTGGTCGTACGTGCCCGCGGACTGCCCGTAGTAGCCGGTCGTGATCGTCCGGGCGGCGAAGTACGACGACAGGAGCCCGATCACGTACAGCGGGATCACGGCGACGAAACCGGCGATCATCCGGGTGGTCACCAGGAACGGCAGCGAGGGAACGCCCATCACCTCCAGGGCGTCGGTCTCCTCGCTGATCCGCATCGCACCGAGCTGCGCGGTGAACCCGGCGCCGACCGTCGCGGACAGCGCGAGCCCCGCCACCAGCGGTGCGATCTCCCGGGTGTTGAAGTACGCCGACAGGAACGCAACGAAGTTGGACGTGCCGAGCTGGTTGAGCGCCGCGTATCCCTGGAGGCCCACCTCGGTGCCGGTGAAGAACGACAGGAAGGCGATGACGCCGACGGTGCCGCCGACGACGGCGAGTGCGCCCCGGCCGAAGCTCACCTCGGCGAGCAGCCGCAGGATCTCCTTCTTGTAGCGGCGCAGGGTGCGGCCGGTCCAGGCCAGCGAGCGCCCGTAGAAGGACAGTTGGCTGCCCAGCTCCTCCAGGGAACGGAGCGGACGACCCACGAACCGGTTGATGAGCGCCATTCCTCAACCCCTCTGCGGAACGATCTGGAAGTACACGGCGGTCATCACGAAGTTCGTCACGAACAGCAACATGAAGGTGATCACCACCGACTGGTTGACCGCGTCGCCGACGCCCTTCGGCCCGCCCTTCGCCGTCAGCCCCTTGTACGAGGCGACGATCGCGGCGATCGCGCCGAAGACGAGGGCCTTCAGCTCGGCCGCCCACAGATCGGACAGCTGGGCGAGGGTGGTGAAGGAGGCCAGATAGGCGCCGGGGGTGCCGTTCTGCAGGACGACGTTGAAGAAGTAGCCGCCGGCCACGCCGACGACGGACACCAGCCCGTTGAGCAGCACCGCGACCACCATCGAGGCCAGCACCCGCGGCACGACCAGCCGGTGGATCGGGTCGATGCCCAGCACCTGCATCGCGTCGATCTCCTCACGGATCTTGCGCGCCCCGAGGTCCGCGCAGATCGCGGTGCCGCCCGCCCCGGCGATCAGTAGCGCGGTGACGATCGGCGAGGCCTCGCGCAGCACCGCCAGCACCGAGGCCGCGCCCGAGAACGACTGGGCGCCGAGCTGCCGGGTCAGGCTGCCGATCTGCAGGGCGATGACCGCACCGAAGGGGATGGAGACCAGCGCGGTCGGCAGGATCGTGACGCTCGCGATGAACCAGGCCTGCTGAATGAACTCCCTCACCTGGAAGGGCCGTCGGGGCAGCGTCCTGATGACGTCCAGGGCCATCGCGAACAGACTGCCGGAGTGGCGCAGCGCGCCGACGGGGGAGAGGCTCATGCGCCCGCCACCGCCTCCCGCTTTGCGATGGCCTCCCAGCGGGGCGGCCGGGAAATACCGGGGCTCGGCAGCAGACGGGGCGTCAGGTCCAGGTCCTTGCCGCCGGTGCTCTCGTCGATCTGGGCCAGCTCCTGCTCGACCTGGGCGGCGTCCTTCTCCTCCGCCATGCCGATCGGCCCCTGCATCCGTCCGTTCAGGAACTGCCGTACGACGGGCTCGTCGCTGGTCAGCAGCCGTTCGCGGGGCCCGAACATCACCAGCTCCCGGCGGAACAGCAGCCCGATGTTGTCGGGGACCTGGCGGGCCGACGCGATGTCGTGGGTGACGATCAGGAAGGTGGCGTCAATCTGTGCGTTGAGATCCACGATCAGCTGGTTGAGGTAGGCCACCCGCACCGGGTCGAGCCCTGAGTCCGGCTCGTCGAAGAGGATGATCTCCGGATCGAGCACGAGCGCCCGCGCCAGCCCGGCCCGCTTGCGCATACCGCCGGATATCTCGCCGGGCAGCTTCTCCTCCGCGCCGATCAGCCCGACCATGTCCATCTTCTCGAGGACGATGCGTCTGATCTCGCTCTCCGGCTTGCGGGTGTGCTCGCGCAGCGGGAAGGCGATGTTGTCGTAGAGGTTCATCGACCCGAAGAGGGCGCCGTCCTGGAACAGGACGCCGAACAGCTTCCGCACCTCGTAGAGGTCGTGCTCGCGGAGCCTGGTGATGTCCTGGTCCGCGACCCGGACCGACCCGCAGTCTGGCTTGAGCAGCCCGACGAGCGTCTTCAGGAAGACCGACTTGCCGGTGCCCGAGGGCCCGAGCATGACCGAGATCTCTCCGGCGGGCAGCGTCAGCGAGACGTCCTGCCAGATGACCTGGTGGCCGAAGGACTTCGTCAGCCCTTCCACACAGATCTCGACACCCATCCGGTACACCCTTCAGCCGTGGAGCAGCTCCGACATCTGCTCTACGGGGAGGGGCGGGGTGTCCGTCGCGACGAATTCCGAATTTTTTTACGAGCGCGCAACGGGGCGCGAACGTGGGTGTGCGGGCGTGGGTGTGCGGGTGGCTGTTGCGTCGCGGATCGGTTTCTTGCAGCTCGCAGCGCGCGACCCCTCGAACAGCAGGCTCTGGAGCGACATGTCGCACAACACTCTCTGCCGTATGGAAGGTGCATATGGGGATGAATAGGCATCTGGGTTGAAGGGGATGCGGATATCGCATCATCCTTGCCGCCATGTCTTTCGCGTCCCCCGCCCTCGACCTGTCCGGCCTGCGTGACTACGCCTTCGACTGGGCGCTGGTCGACGTGGAGACCTCCGGGCTGATTCCGCGCCGCGACCGGGTGCTCTCCGTGGCCGTGGTGACGCTGGGCCCGGACGGCGAGCAGACCGGGGAGTTCTCGACGCTGCTGAACCCCGGCTGCGATCCGGGGCCGGTGCACGTGCACGGGTTGACGGCCGAGCGGCTGCGCGGTGCGCCGACCTTCGACCAGGTGGCCGGGCGGATCGGCGCGATGCTGCAGGAACGGGTGCTGGTCGCGCACAACGCCCAGTTCGACTACGACTTCCTTGCGTACGAGTTCGCCCGGGCCCGGATGTGGCTGCCGGTCACCCAACGGCAGTGCACGCTGGCACTGAACCGTCGCGTCGATCCGCCCACCGACGACCTGAAGCTGGGCACGCTAGCCGCCCACTACGGCGTCCCGCAGGCGAAGGCGCACGACGCTCTCGACGACACCCGGGTACTTGCCGGAATCCTGCGTGCCTCGCTGCACGAGGCGGGGCGACTCGATCTGCCGCTGCCCCTGGTGGCCTGTCCTCCTCGACAGGACCCGCAGTTCGCGCCCAGTCCGCCCAAGACACCGTGCGCCTTCCGCACCCAGGGCGGCTCGCGGTGGGCGGGCCGCTGGTGCAGGGTATGAAGATCGCCATTACCGGGGAGACCCAGACCTCGCGTGCCGAGCTGGTGGGGCGGGCCGTGGCCGCCGGGCTCAACCTGATGACCTCCGTCAGCCGGCACACCAGCGCCTTGGTCACCAACGACTCCTCGTCGGGCTCCGCCAAGGCCCGGCGGGCGCTGGGCCGAAGGCGTGCCGGTCATCGACGAGCACACCTTCCTGGGCCTGCTGGGCGACGTCCGGCCCGGGACGCCGCACGAAGGAGCGGCGCCGGCGACCGCAGCCGCCCCCGCGGCTTCCACGCCCTCTTCCGTAACGGTGCCTGTGCCCGCGGCTCGTACCCCGCGCCAGGCCGAAGCGGTAAGCCCCGAACCCGCGCTACCCGCCCCGGCGGTACGGCCCGAACCGGTCGAACCGAGCCGCAAGCCGAAGCCCGTCGGGCGCCCTGAGGAGCAGAACCGTCTGCTGGCCGGGCGGCGTGTGCTCGTTCTCGGGGGCACGCACCCAGAAGCGGTGGCTGCCCGGACGCGCATCGTCGAGCTCGGCGGAGCTGCCGCCATCAACCTGTCCGCCAGCGTCACCGACGTCGTCCTCCTTCACGGCGGCGACGCCGACCGCCGCATGCACCGGATCAACTCCCTCGTCCTTCCCACCCACGACGCCGCCTGGCTCGACGCCCCGGTCACCCTCCCGCAGCCGCACGCCGCCCACCTACGCGAGGCCGTTCACGTGCTGCCGCGCGGCGGTGTCGTCGACCTGCCGTACCCGGACCGGCTCTCCCCGGCGGACCGTCACCGTCACCGCCACCTGGGCGCAGCAGACTGCGTGCGACATCGACGTGGTGGCTTTCGTGGTCGACGAGGACGAACAACAGGTCTCCTTCGACGAGGACTTCGTCTTCTACGGCGCCCCGGAGAACCCGGGCGGAACCGTGCAGCTCCTCAGTGACGGGCCGACCGAGCAGACCATCAGCATCGACCTCGCCACGCTGCCGCCCTCGGCCCGTAAGGTCGTCGTCGTGGCCGCCATCGACGGCACACCCACGTTCGGTGATGTCGGCGCCATCCAGATCGGCTCCGGCCTCGGCACCGGCGCGGCTCCTCTCGTACAGGCCACGCTGGACGCCGCCACCACCGAGCGCACCATGCTCCTCGCCGAGATCTACCGCCGCGGCCCGCTCTGGCGTCTGCGCGCTGTCGGCCAGGGCTACGACCACGATCTGGCCACCCTCGCTCGCGGCTACGGCGTCGACATCGCCGACTGACCGAGCATGCGGCGCGGCCACATGCTCGCGGGACGGTCCGCCGACGATGTAGTGCGGGATGGCGAGGATCCACTTCACCAGCCACTTCCATCGGGTGAGCCGGGGATCCAGTGTTGCTTCGACGAGCAGGGGATGGGCGGAAGCGGGAAACATTGCTGCCACATCCTTTCTTGCATGGGGATGGGAAATGTGTCCCGTGAATCGCATTGCCAGGGCTGTTCCGGACGATGCGGGCGGGCCACGCGCTCTGCATGAGCCGTAGCGCAATTAGGCCCCGGCAATCGAAATCGCGTCATGCCCCTGGATTGCGTGGCAGGAGAACACGTGACTTGACGGATGGCAGCGGACCCGATAGGCGATGTGCCGAAACAGGGGGCGGAGCCACGGGCAGTGCCGGTGGATCCCCACCGCCCTCACCATCGCTCTGCAGTCCTTCAGGTTCAGGCAGGCCATTGCCACAATCCCGCACAGCGGCTCCGGTGATTCCCAAGCTCAAAGACCGCGGGTTCGATTCCCGTCTTCGTTCTCCTCAGGGTTGCCCGGTGAGGCCCAGCTTTCTTATTCCGAGGCGCGAGAGGTCATGGCACTGGCACACCCCTGTGGATCCCCGCGATCTGGGACGGCACCGGGTCATCAAGTGCCATCAGGGCGTGGGCGCGTCCACCGGGACGGCCGGTGCGGCCGTAGGCACCGACGGGACCGGCGGCGTGGAAAGCTCCGGCGCAGTCGCCGCGCCGGGTGCGGTCGGGACGGGCGGGACGCCCACGCTGGGCAGCGGGAGCGGTGGCAGTGAGGCGTCCGGGATGGCGGCCCGTACCTTCGGGACGTCCGGAACTGGCAGCGACGGCAGTTGGGGCAGCAGCGACGGCCGGGCAGGTGGCTCGGTGCCCGGCGCCGTGGGTGACGTCGTCGGGGGCGCGGCGGGGTCGGCCGCCGGTGGGCTCACTGCGTCGGCTTCCGCCACGCGGACCTCCGCGGTGTCCGACGTGGCGGGTGAGGGGACGGGCCCGTTCCCACCCTGGCCGTAGGGCAGGACGAAGCCCGCGACGACCAGTGTGGCCGCCGCCGTCGTCGCCACGGCCACCGCCTGCGCGTTGCTGCCCACGGCCCGCGGCCGGCAGCGGTCGCAGAGCCACACGGCGAGCCCCAGCGTGGCGGCCAGCGAATTGCGCAGCGTCCGGCGGGCCCGCGCCAGCAGCGACTCGACGGTGCGGTAGCTCAGCCCCATCTTCACGGCGACCTGACCGACGTCGAGGTCCTCGGACTTCAGCCAGAGCGCCTCCGCCTGCCGGGCGGGCAGCTCCCCGCTCCGTACCGCCAGCCACTTCGCCTCGGCCCGGTCGCACACGACCTCGTCGACGGGCGCCTGGCTCGGCGCGATGAGCGTCGGGCTGCTGCGCACCTCGGCCTCGCGGTTGACCTGCCGGTACCGGTCGACGCACAGCCGCATGGTCACCGTCGTCAGCCAGGCGCCCAGCCGCTCGTCGTCGAGGTGCGGATGCTCCGCGGCACGCAGCATCGCCTCGTGCACGGCGTCCTCGGCATCCTCGATGCTCATGGATCTGCGGCGGGCCACCTTGAGCAGTTGCTCACGGTGGCTCCACGCGCGCTGCCACCGGTCCTGAGACGTTTCCGCCATGAGGGCCCCTTCGCGCTCACCGCCGGTCCCTGCCGCCCGGCGAACGCGACATTACCGCTGGGTATCCAGGCTTGTGGAGGGGGTGGCGGCCATCGAATCCGTACCGTTGCCGACCAGCGGAGTCGTGCTCGGCAGCGCCCCGTCACCGGGCAACTCAACTCCCGTTCCCGGGAGGGGGATTACGGGCGTCTGCTGCTGCTCCCCCTGACCGCCCGCGGGATGGGTCCCGGAGGGTGCCGAGGGCGAGGCAGCGGGAGCGGGGGACGACGGCGCGGCAGGGGGTGGTGACTGCGGCCGCGCCGGGCGGGAGGACTCGGGGGAGCTGGGCCGGGCCCCGGCTGCTCCGCCGTGCCGGTCCGGCACGACGCGGTGGCCGTCGAGGTAGTACGCGAACCAGGCCCTGACCGTACGGAGGTAGGCCGTCGAGTGGTTGTAGGCGAGGATCGCGCGGTCCAGGCCGTACGGGTCGGCGAGGTCCCGTCCGCCCGCGCACAGATAGCGGCCTGCCGCGAGAGCCGCGTCGTGGACGTTCTGCGGGTCGGCCGTTCCGTCCCCGTTGCCGTCGGCGCCCCAGACGGCCCAGGTCGACGGGATGAACTGCATGGGGCCGACCGCGCGGTCGTACAGGACGTCCCCGTCGTACCTGCCGCCGTCCGTGTCCCGGATCGCGGCGAACCCGTTGCCGTCCAGCCGCGGTCCCAGAATCGGCGCGAGAGCCGTGCCGTCCGGGCCCACCCGGCCGCCGTACGCATGCCCGGACTCGACCTGGCCGATCGCGGCCAGCAGCTGCCAGCGCAGACCGCAGCCGGCGGTCTCGGTCGCGAGCGACGTCTCCGCCCGGCGGTACGCGGCGAGGACCGTGGCCGGCAGGTCCCCGGCCGCCCCCGCGGCGGCCCCGTTTCCGTCCGGCACGCGGTCCGTGCCGCTCCCGCCCCGTGCCCGCAGCGGCGGCAGCTCCGTGCGGTACGCGCCGTCGCCCGCCACGCCTGCCACGCCCGGCCGCTCGGGTGCGGCGGGCGCCGCTTCGCCGCCAGTGGGGGATGCCTGTGCCCCCGGCGCCTGGGAAGCGGTCAGGGCCGCCATGGCCGCAGCCGCCACCGCCGTACCCCTGACACCTCTGACACCTCTGATGCCTCTGCCCATGTGCCCTGCCATCCCGCAGACCCCTCCCTGTCCTGAGGCCGCACCGGAGATGAGGGCCGGTACGGCTTCCCTCACCGGCTCTACGCTGGGCGTACCGGGTTCCGTCGCGCGGAACCGGCGCAATTTCCGGGCCGGGCGGCAGACGCCGGCGCGGGCAGGCTTAACGTGGGGGGCATGGTGCGACTGAGAGTGGAGTTCACGACCGAACCGTTCGACCTGGAGGAGGCCCCCGCCCACGCGCTCGTGGCACGGGAGGTCATCCAGGCGGCAGATCTCGACGCCGTGGACGTCGGGCCGTTCGGCAACACGGCGGAAGGCAGCGCGGACGAGGTGCTCACCGCCGTCGACTCGCTGCTGCGCAAGGCCCTGGGAGCCGGCGCCACCCGGGTCTCGCTCCAGGTCAATGTGATCGGGGAGGGCGAGAAGTGACCGAGCCGGCCGACCACCCGCTGGTCATCGCGGTGAAGCCGCTGGTGGACGCCATGGGCGCGGAGTTGCTGCTGCCCGAGCAGGCGGGGCGCGACGACGTCGTCCTGGCCTGGGAGGGCGTCGACGTCGTCGCCGTACGGCTGCCGCAGCTGTCCGAGTCGCTGGACCACATCCTCGCCGCGCTGGAGCGCCGCCACGGCATGCCGCTGTCCGCGCTGGACCGCAAGACCAAGCAGTCGGTCGTCCGGCTCCTGGAGGCACGCGGTGCCTTCTCGGTGCGGCACGGAGTGGAGACGGTGGCGAGTGCCCTCGGCGTCAGCCGCTTCACCGTGTACAACTACCTGAACAGGGAAAATGCCGCGAAGAGTGAATAGAGTGTGACTCCATGTGCACAGCCGCCGTCCAGATGTCGGGACGGCGGCTTTTGTGTCCCGGAAGTTTCAACAAAGTGTTGACGGGGTGTTGGTGGAGGGCGTTAGCTATCCGCAGCCCGTCCGACAGTGCAGAACAGCCACGGAGGCTCCCGTGTCTTCGACTTCCGTACCGGGCCTCGCCCGGTTCAACACCTCGCCCGACAGTGCGGCCCAGGCCGCGCTCCACGAGGTGTGTGCCAGCTCGGCGTGGGGGAGCAAACTGCTCGCCCAGCGCCCTTACGCCGCCGTGGAAGCCCTCTTCGCCGCCAGCGACGCCGCCATGGCCGAGCTGACCGCCGAGGACCTGGCCGAAGCGATGGCGGGGCACCCGCCGATCGGGCGCCCGAAGCCCGGGGACCCGACCTCCTCCCGCGAGCAGAGCGGAATGGCCGGTGCCTCCGACGGGCTCAAGGCCGAGATGCTCGAACTCAACCTGGCCTACCAGGACAAGTTCGGCCACGTCTTCCTGATCTGCGCCACCGGCAGGACCGGTGAGCAGATGAGGGACGCCGTCCGCGAGCGGATCGACAACTCGCCCGAAATGGAGCGGGAGATCGTCCGGACCGAGCTGGGCAAGATCAACCGCATCCGGCTGGCCCGTCTCGTGGAGGAAGAGAACCGATGAACACCGAGACCGCGGCATCGCCGCAGAGTTCCGTGTCCACCCACATCCTGGACACCAGCATCGGCCGACCCGCCGAGGGTGTCGCCATCTCCCTGTCGGCCCGCTCCGGGTCCGACGCGGAGTGGGCCGCGCTCGGCGGATCCGCGACCGACGCGGACGGACGTTGCAAGGACCTGCCGGCACTGCCGGCGGGCACCACCCACGTACGGCTCGACTTCGAGACCGAGCCGTATTTCTTGAATGAGCACAGCTCGAAGAAGCAAGCCGAAGCCCAGCAGGACGTCCCCGCGAGTCGGGACAGCGGAGCCGCCGGAGTGTTCTTCCCGGAGGTGGCGATCACGTTCGCCGTCGTACCGGGCGAGCACTACCACGTACCGCTGCTGCTCAACCCGTTCGGCTACTCCGTTTACCGAGGGAGCTAGCAGACATGCCCACGATTCTGGGACAGAACCAGTACGGCAAGGCCGAGAACCGCGTCGTCAAGATCACGCGTGACGGCGACACGCACCACATCAAGGACCTGAACGTCTCGGTCGCCCTCTCCGGCGACATGGACGACGTGCACTACTCCGGCTCGAACGCGAACGTCCTGCCGACGGACACCACCAAGAACACGGTGTACGCCTTCGCCAAGGAGTACGGCATCGAGTCCGCCGAGCAGTTCGGCATCCACCTCGCCCGTCACTTCGTGACCTCGCAGGAGCCGATCCACCAGGCGCGCATCCGTATCGAGGAGTACGCCTGGGAGCGCATCGAGACCTCCGACGCCAACTCCAAGTTCATCGGCGCGGACGAGGTGAAGCACTCCTTCGTCCGCAAGGGCCAGGAGACCCGGGTCACCCAGATCACCTACGACGGCGAGCAGTGGGAGGTCATCTCCGGCCTCAAGGACCTGGTCGTGATGAACTCGACGAACTCCGAGTTCTGGGGCTACGTCAAGGACAAGTACACGACCCTCCAGGAGGCGTACGACCGCATCCTGGCCACCCAGGTCTCCGGCCGCTGGCGGTTCAACTGGACCGACGACGAGCAGCGGATGCCGAACTGGGAGAAGTCCTACGAGCAGGTGAAGAAGCACATGCTCCAGGCCTTCGCGGAGACCTACTCCCTCTCCCTGCAGCAGACGCTGTACCAGATGGGTGCGCGGATCATCAATCACCGCTCGGAGATCGACGAGGTCCGCTTCTCCCTGCCGAACAAGCACCACTTCCTCGTCGACCTGGAGCCCTTCGGGCTCAAGAACGACAACGAGGTCTACTTCGCGGCCGACCGCCCGTACGGCCTGATCGAGGCCACGATCCTGCGGGACGGCGTCGAGCCGCGGATACCCGTCGACATGACCAACCTCTGACGCGTGGCCGGCGCGCGGATCCCCGCCCGTCCGGGTGCGGGGCCGGGCGCCGGCAGCGTGGTTTGCTTGACACGTGTACGCCGCACCTGTCCGCGGCGGCGTACCCGTACCGGACCCCCACCACCTCTTCACCTCCCTCGGCACCCACGGTCACGGCCGTGGCACTCAAATCCCCCTAGGGTCCTGCCGTGCCCTCACCGCCACTGCAAGACAAAGGACGCACCGCCATGGCAGCATCGGCAGCAGCCCCGCGCATCGTCATCGAGAACTGTGCGATCGCGACCGTAGACGCCAACGACACCGAGTACGCCTCCGGTTACGTCGTCGTCGCCGGCAACCGGATCGAGTCGATCGGCGCGGGGAAGGCACCCGAGAACCTGGAGAACGTGGTCCGCCGCGTGGACGGCACCGGCCACCTCGTCACCCCGGGCCTGGTGAACACGCACCACCACTTCTACCAGTGGATCACCCGGGGCCTCGCCACGGACCACAACCTCTTCAACTGGCTGGTCGCGCTCTACCCGACGTGGGCGCGCATCGACGAGCAGATGGCGTACTCCGCCGCGCAGGGCTCGCTGGCGATGATGGCCCGTGGCGGTGTCACCACGGCGATGGACCACCACTACGTCTACCCGCAGGGCTCCGGCGACCTCTCCGGCGCGATCATCCGTGCCGCGTCCGAGATGGGTGTCCGCTTCACCCTCGCCCGTGGCTCCATGGACCGCAGCGAGAAGGACGGCGGCCTGCCGCCGGACTTCGCCGTCGAGACCCTCGAAGGTGCGCTCGCCGCCACCGAGGAGACCGTCAAGAAGCACCACGACGCCTCCTTCGACGCGATGACCCAGGTCGCCGTCGCCCCGTGCTCCCCCTTCTCCGTCTCGACCGAACTGCTGAAGCAGGGCGCCGAACTCGCCCGCCGGCTCGGCGTGCGGCTGCACACCCACGGCTCGGAGACCGTGGAGGAGGAGAAGTTCTGCCACGAGCTCTTCGGCATGGGCCCGACCGACTACTTCGAGTCGACCGGCTGGCTCGGCGAGGACGTGTGGATGGCCCACTGCGTCCACATGAACGACTCCGACATCGAGGCCTTCGCCCGCACGAAGACCGGCGTCGCCCACTGCCCTTCCTCCAACGCCCGTCTCGCCGCCGGCATCGCCCGCGTGCCGGACATGCTCGCCGCCGGCGTCCCGGTCGGCCTGGGCGTCGACGGCACCGCCTCCAACGAGTCGGGCGAGCTGCACACCGAGCTGCGCAACGCCCTGCTCATCAACCGTCTGAACACCGAGCACCGAGAGCGCGCCCTCAACGCGCGCCAGGCCCTGCGCCTCGGTACGTACGGCGGCGCCCAGGTCCTCGGCCGCGCCTCGCAGATCGGCTCGCTGGAGCCCGGCAAGCTCGCCGACCTGGTGCTCTGGAAGCTGGACACGCTGGCCCACTCCTCGATCGCCGACCCGGTGACCGCCCTCGTCTTCGGCGCGGCGGCCCCGGTGAGCCTCTCCCTTGTCAACGGAAAGCCGGTCGTCGAGAACAGCCGGCTGCTGCACGTCGACGAGGACGCCATCGCCCGCTCCACGCGGGACGAGGCCCAGCGCCTCGCGCGGATCGCCGCGCAGGCCTGACCCCCTGGTAGTCCGGCCGAGGGGGACGGCCCTCGGCCGGCGGCCGTGGACCCGAGCGGGGTCCATGGCAGCCGTCACCGGGGGGTGCGTGCGCCAAAGGTACGCACCTCCCGGGGATGGTGACTCGTGTCGCCACCCCATCGGCACGGCTTTGTCTTGGGCGCACCACATCACCGACGCACCACCTGCAGTACTTCGCACCACTCAGCACCACCTCCCTGACACCCACGTCACCGCCGACGTGTCAACCGACCGGAGGAACCGCCCGTGGCCGCAAAGCCCAGGTTTCAGCCCGATGCACCCGATGCAGGCGCCGCCCCCGACGACCGGAAGCACCCGGTCGACGAGACGCTCCCGCCGTTCAAGATGTTCACCAGCGGCCTGCAGCACGTGGCCGCCATGTACGCGGGTGTCGTGGCCCCGCCGATGATCGTGGGTCCCGCCGTGGGCCTCAGCGCCAAGGACACCGCGTTCCTGATGGGCGCCAGTCTCTTCACCGCGGGCATAGCGACCCTGCTCCAGACCCTCGGCTTCTGGCGGGTCGGAGCCCGCCTCCCCTTCGTCAACGGCGTGTCCTTCGCCGGAGTGACCCCGATGATCGCCATCGGCAAGGACCGTGGCTACGACGGCATGGCCGTCATCTTCGGCGCGATCATCGTCGCCAGCGTGCTCGGTTTCGTCCTCACGCCGTACTTCTCCCGGCTCGTCAGGTTCTTCCCACCCGTCGTCACCGGCACCGTCATCACCCTGATCGGTGTGTCCCTGCTCCCGGTGGCCTTCCGCTGGGCCCAGGGCGGCAACTCCGCCGCACCCGACTTCGGCTCGACGAAGAACATCGTCATGGCCGCGCTGACGTTCGTCATCGTGCTCGCGCTGCGGAAACTGCTGCGCGGCTTCCTGCAGCAGATCGCCATCCTGCTCGGTCTGGTCGCCGGTACGGTCCTCGCCGTCCCCATGGGGATGACCGACTTCGACGCGCTGCGGAACGCCGATCCGGTCGGCTTCCCGACGCCGTTCCACTTCGGTGCCCCGCAGTTCGAGATCGCCGCGATCGTCTCCATGTGCATCGTGATGCTGGTCTGCATGACCGAGTCCACGGCCGACATGCTCGCCCTCGGCAAGATCGTGGACCGGCCCGCCGACGAGCGGATCATCGAGGGCGGCCTGCGCGCCGACACCCTGGGCAGCGCCGTCAGCCCGCTCTTCAACGGCTTCATGTGCAGCGCCTTCGCCCAGAACATCGGACTGGTCGCCATGACCAAGGTGCGCAGCCGCTACGTGGTCGCGGCCGGCGGCGGCATCCTCGTCCTGCTGGGCCTGTGCCCGGTCGCGGCGTCCGTCATCGCCCTGGTGCCGCTGCCGGTGCTCGGCGGCGCGGGCATCGTCCTCTTCGGCTCGGTGGCCGCGAGCGGCATCCAGACCCTGGCCGCGGCAGCGCTGGAGAAGGGCGAGAACGCGCTGATCGTGGCGGCCGCCGTGGGGGTCGGGCTGATCCCGATCGCGGCGCCGGAGTTCTACCACGCGTTCCCGAAGGACCTGCTGGTGGTGCTCGACTCGGGCATCTCGACCGGATGTGTCGTGGCGATCGTGCTGAACCTGGCCTTCAACCACCTGGGCAGTAAGCCGGGTCCGGAGCAGGAAGCGGTCACCGCGAGCGAGAGGGAGAGCGTCGCGGTCCACTGACGCGCGGGTTCACCGATGCGCCGGTCGCCGGTCGCCGGTCGCCGGTCCGCCGGTCCCCGGTCCTCCGGTCCGCCGCCCGTGACGGCGAATCCGGACGTGCAAGCGTATGGATCGCACCTGATCGATACGCTTGCACGTCCGGTGTGGTGGGTTTCCCTTCGATTCAGCCGAGCCTGACGGTGATCTTCTGGCTGGCACCCGAAGTGCCGCTGAGGTCGCCGAAGGTGAGCTTCAGCGAGGAGCCGGTGGTCGCGCCGGTGACCGTGCCCGGCTTGGAGATCACGGAGGCGACGGCACGGTTCCAGGTGAGCGTCAGCGACGTCTGCATCCGCATCGGGTCGGACACGCAGATCACCGCCGTGCCGTCGCTCTGCTCCCGGATCATCACGGCGCACGGAGCGCTCGCCACCAGGTCGCCCGCGGTCCCGCCGAACCAGAAGTTGACGCCGGTGAACCCGAGGGAGTCCACCCGTACGCCCTGCTGGTCATCGGTGTTGGCGAGGATCCGCAGCCAGCCGGTGTCGGCCGCGCGCGCCGCTGTCTGCGCGGTGCTCGCCCCCGGCATCAGCTGGTACCCGTACGTCGCGTCCGCCGGGGCGGTGCCGTGGTCGACGTACAGCGTGAGATAGCGGCGGGAGACCGCCGTGGTCGAGCCGCCCTTGTTGATGTCGCTCCACCGGCCGGTGCGCTGCTCCCGCAGGGCCTTCAGCGTCGCGCCGCCGGGGAGGACGTAGCCCCCGAAGCCGCTGATGTGCGCCCAGTCGGTGGCGGTCAGGGTCGCGGACCAGGGGAGAGTGGCCGGCTGGACCGTGCCGTCGACGGTCAGGGTGTGGTTCCCCGCCGCCCCGAGATTGCGGTTGTCGACGATCGTCTCGACGGCCGCGCCGTCCGTACATCCGATGCCGGCGCCGAGGCAGACGATCGTGTCGTCGAGACAGAACCAGGACTTCTTGGCGACCAGCGTGCTGGAGAGCCCCTTCAGGTACTGGCCGACGGCCGCATGCCGTCCGTCCGTCGCGCCGCCCACCCAGTTGACGTCCGGCCGGGACGCCCCCCAGTCGCCGCCCGCCGCGTCGGCCAGCGGCTTCCTGGAGACGGTGATGCCCGGCAGCCGGTACGGATCGACCGTGGGCCAGAAGGCGTCCGAGTACTGCCCGTTGCCGTAGGTGTCGCCCCACCAGTAGAGCATTCCGTTGCCGGTGTGCCAGCCGCGCAGGTTCTCGCCGTTGCCGGTCTCGTAGTACGTGATGCGCTTGGAGGCCATGCTGATCGACGCGGCCCAGCCGGGTCTGCGGTGGGTGGCCCGGTCCATGGCCGCGAACAGCCGGGGTCCCGTGGGCTCGGCGATCGCGGTGACCGAGGTGTCGTTCTGCACGGCGGTGAGCCGGGCGAGCGGGGCCAGGCCCAGCGAGGCGTCGCTCGTCGCCGGGCTGTAGTAGCCGCGCTGCATCCAGCCCTTGACCAGACCGCGCCAGCGGGCGTTCTCGGTGCTGCTCGCGCCCTGCCCGAGCAGCACGATCGCGGCGAGGATGCCATGGCCCCGGGTGTGGTCGTCCTGCTGGATCTGCCGGGAGTCGCCGGCCTGGAGACCGCGGCTGGGTGCCCGGCCCGAAACGCCGTCCATCATCAGGCCGTTGTAGAGGAACGGCGCCCAGGCCCCCTCGACCGCGTCGAGGACGATCTGCCGATTCGGGTCGGTGACGGCCCAGCCGGAGCCGCTCAGCAGGGCCATCAGCATGCCGATGCCGCCGAGCATGACCGCCCCGTACGAGCCGGTGTACGGCACATAGGTGTGCTGGATGAACGATCCGTCGGCGTAGAGCCCGTCGCCCGACGTGACGTACGGGAAGACGGGCGAGAGCGCGTTCCGGGCGAGGGTGAGCTTCGCGGAGCTCTTGCCGACGACGCCGCGTACGGCCAGGACGCGGCACAGGTCGACGCGGTTGGCGCCGGTGCTGGTGCCGGTGTAGCTCGCGACCGCCGAGTCCGGTAGGAAGTGGTCGACGGCCGCGCAGTAGCCGGCGATCTGAGTGGCCGACAGCTGGTCGTACATGAGCACGCAGGTGTCGAGCAGGAGCTGCGGAGCGCCGATCTGCCAGCTCCACCAGTTGCCGTACCGCGTCCGGTTCTCGTAGTAGACCTGGGCGTAGAGGTGGTCGAGGCCGGTGAGGACGTCGGCCGCGAGGGCGCTGTTGCCGGTGAGGCCGGTGCCCTGGCGCACGTACGCCTCGGCCATGGTCCGCAGCCGGGAGTAACTGTCCACGATCTTCGCGGAGTAGCCGAACGACTCCTGGTCGGTGTCCGGCTCCGGGTCGGCGAAGACCAGATCCGGCCAGAGCGAGCCGTTCGCCGGGGCCATGGAATCCCGCCATCCGGCGGCGGCGGTGCCGAGCTCCGCGAGTTTCGTCCTGAACGGTTCGGCGGTGGGGCTGAAGCCCGTACCGAGGATCAGATCGCGCCAGATGGTGCGGAGTGTGTCGTAGGCGTCTGCGGTTTCTGCGGTTTCGGCGGCGTACGCCTGGCCGGGGACGGCCAGGACCAGGGCGGTGCAGCCGGTCGCGCGCAGGACGTCGCGACGGGTCCAGGGAGTCATCATCGGGTCTCCGGAGCCGGGGGATGGCGTTGCGAAGCGATCGGTTTCTAGCACCGATCTGGTCAAGTGCTCAAGTAATCCAGCAGAGTTGAGCGAATTGATCGTTTGCTGGTGTGCCGGAGGGCCGGGCGCCCGCGCGTGTGCGCCGCCACCCGGGCTCCGTGTCCTGCCTGGTCAGCCGACAGGTGTCACCGCCCGTCGCCAACCCTGATGCAGGACGTCGGGCTGACATCCCTCACGTACGGCGGTATTCGGCCGCATCCGACGGACGACACAACCGGTCCCGGGCGTATGACGTCGTACAGGGCAGACAGGGACGCATGACCGCCGTGCGGGACGAATCCCGCGCGGTACGGGGGACAGAACCGGGGGCAGTACATGCACCGTCACCATCGTGAGAGCTACTACGTCGTCAACGAGGGCCGGGACGGCAACGAGGGCCGGGACGGCAACGAGGACCGCGGGGACCGCGAGGAGCGCGAGGGCCGCGTCCTCGAGCCGCAGCAGGGGGGAGAGCACGGTTCCTCGCGCGCACCCACCGCCGAGGAGGCGCGGCGCGCCTTCCGCTTCTCGCGGATCAGCAAGCAGCGCGGCGTGCGGATCAGCGAGGAGCTGCAGACCAAGCTGGCCGAGGCGATGACCACCGCCGCGGCAGGACCGGACCCCGACTCCGACGCGGACGGCGCGCCCGGGATCCCGGCCGGATTCACCTATCTCGGTCAGTTCGTCGACCACGACCTGACCCTCGACAACACGCGCGCCGCGCTCGGCGAAACGGTCTCGGACGAGGACCTGCGCCAGGGCCGCTCACCCGCCCTCGACCTCGACTCGGTCTACGGCCTCGGCCCCGACCACCGCGCGAGCGCCCACTTCTACGAGCCCGACGGAAGGCTCAGGACAGGCACCTCGCTCGGCGTTCCGTTCCCGCCCGACTTTCCGCCCGCCAACACGGACCTCAAGGGCTTCGACCTGCCGCGGGCAGGCGAGAGCGCCGGCGGCACCCGCGCCGACCAGCGCGCCGCGCTCATCCCCGACGCCCGCAACGACGAGAACCTGGTCGTCGGCCAGCTCCACCTCGCCTTCATCCGCTTCCACAACCAGGTCCACGCACACCTGGCCACGAGCGGCGTGCCCGAGCCGCTGCTGTTCCGGGCCACCCGCGACGCCGTCGTCAAGCACTACCAGTGGATGCTCCGCACCGACTTCCTGCCGCGGATCGTCGACCCGGAGATCGTCTCGCGCGTCTTCACGTACGGACGCCGCCACGTCGACGCACCGGGGGAGTACCGGCCGGGCGCACGGCCCACGATGCCACTGGAGTTCTCCGTCGCCGCGTACCGTCTCGGCCACAGCATGATCCGCGCGGCCTACCAGTGGAACCGGGTCTTCCGTACGGACGGACCGGGCGGCACCGCGTCGCTCGCCCTGCTCTTCCGCTTCAGCGGCACGTCCGGAAACCTCACTCCGCCGACCGGGAACCCGGAAGACCTCAGCGACCTCGACGACCCGCAGTCCGGCGAGAACCTGCGCCTGCCGAGCAACTGGATCGCCGACTTCCGCAGGCTCTTCGACTTCACGGAGGCGGGCCGCGACGATCTCGCCGTACCGGCGGCCGAGTTCAACCTCGCCAAGCGCATCGACACCCGGCTCGTCGACCCGCTCACCCTCCTCCCGACCGGCACCTTCGCGGGCCGCGGGCAGCCGGCCCCGCCGGCGATCCACCGCAACCTGGCCTTCCGCAACCTCGCCCGCGCCGACATGGTGGAACTCGCCACCGGCCCCCAACTGGCCGCCGAGATAGGCATCCAGCCCCTCACCGCCGACCAGATCCTGGAGGGGGCGGGCAGCGGCGCGGACCTGTCCGCACTGACCGACGACGAGCGCGCCGAACTGGTCGCCCACACCCCGCTCTGGTTCTACGTCCTGCGCGAGGCGGAGACGAACCCGCGCCACCCCGGCCGTCTCACCGGAGTCGGCGGCCGTCTCGTCGCCGAGGTCTTCCACCGGGCCATGGAGGGCAGCCGCACCTCGATCGTCCGGCATCCCGACTGGCGTCCCACCCTGCCCGCCGCGCGCCGCGACGCCTTCACCATGGCCGACCTGCTCCTCTTCGCCTTCGACGGCGAGGCGGACCAGCTCAACCCGCTGGGGGACGGCCCGATCCCGGCCCCGGAGGCCGGCCCGGGCGAGGCCCCGGCTACCGATCCGGATCCCACCGCATGAGGTTGCTGAACAGCTCCGCCTGCTCGACCGCGTCGTCCAGCGCGTGATGAGTGTGCCGTCGCCGCGAGAGCAGCTCGCGCGGCATCGCTCCCTTGGCGACGGCACGCAGCGGCAGCCGGGCCTTCGTCGCGTACAGGGTCTTCATGTCCAGACACCCCGAGTGGCCGAACGGGCTCGCGCCGGTGAACCGGATCAGGTACCAGTACAGGAACGTCCAGTCGTACGAGGCCGGATAACCGCACATCACCGGCTGGGCTCCCGTGCTCACCTCGCGGACCCAGTCGGTGAACGCGGCCATGGCGGCGGCCGGTTCGCTGCCGCTCTCGATCAGCCGCTCCCGGTCGAGCCCGCTCACCGCGAGCGCCTCGGGGACGAACTCCTCGCTGATCGGCCGCAGCTCACGGTAGAAGGTGTGCGCCTCTGGGTCCTCGGCCGGGACGTACCCGTCGGCGTCCTGCCGCCCCGCCACCGCCGCACCGAGGCTGATCATCGAGTACGGGCCCGGGATCGGCCCGTCGGCCTCGATGTCGACGGAGATGTAGAGGCTCGGCTTCACGCGGCGTGACGACGTACGCGAGGAGGACGACGTACGTGGGGACGGCGGCGGGGCGGACGAAGACATGGGGGAAGCCTGGCAGGACGGGGGACCGCGGGCCACCGGGTTTCGTCTCCGCCGGAATCGCGACGGGGAAGCGGGGGAGCACCACCCCGGTCGCGCGGCTCGCGTACCCCATCCTCGTCAGCCTCCGGGTCCGTTGCCCGGCCGGCCGGCCGGGGAGCGGGAGCAGCCTCGCTCTTCCGGGCGAGGGGGCCGCGCCGACCGTAGCGCAGTGCCGGCAGCCAGTGCAGAACATCCCGAGCCCCGCCGCGTCGAAGACCTGGACGGCACCACCGATGCGGTTGATCGCCGGGTGCGGGAAGAAGACCACGGCGGCGGCGACGAGCGGGGTGAAGAAGTAGCCCATGTCCCGGAAGGCGGCGGGCGGGATGTCGCCGATGACGAGGTAGCGGAAGAACCCGCCGCCCAGCGCGGTGATCTCGGCGAGGGCCGCGATGCCGGAGACGTCGGACTTCTTGCCGACGGCGACCAGAGCCCCGGTGACGGCGAAGACGAAGATGCCCGAGAGGTCCGCCACCGTGTGCACCGAGTGATCGAAGATCTCGTACTGAAGATCTCGTACTCCTGCGACACGCCGGATCTCTTGACACTCCGGATCTCTTCCTGCGGCGGGAGCAAGGCAGCTCCGCCGTCGGGGCGACCGTCATCGATGCGGGGCGGTCCCCTGTCCTCAACGCCTCCTCAGCGCTTGGCGTCCTCCGCGGTCCAGTCAGGGCTCCGCCCACTCAGCCCGACGACCCGGTCGAGCAGCGGTGCGTCGTCCGGGACCGGCACGACCGGACCGAACATGCCGTCGCGACCCGGGTCGTCCCCGGCCGGCTTCATCAGCCCGTACGACACGGCCAGGCTCGCCTCGTCCGGGTCGTAGTCCTGGCCGGTGGCGCGGGCCAGGTCCCAGCCGTGGACGAGGAGCTCGTTGAGCGCGACGCGCCCCGCGATCGCGGCCGGGAACGTGACGCCGCCGGCCTGTGTGTCGCCGTCCCCGGCGCCCGGGGCGCGCCACGCCGTCACCAGCTCGTCCAGGAGGCGGGGGAGTTCCGTACTCCAGTCGTCCGCCAGGACCCACTCGACCGTGCCGGGATCGGTGCCGGTCGTCGGCCCGAAGTCCTTGCGGGCAGCGTCCCGGAAGGCCGTGCACAGCCCGACGACATGGGCGAGCAGCTCCCGTACGGCGTACGCGGGACACGGGGTGGGGTTCCCGAGCTGCGCGTCGTCGATGCCTTTGGCCAGCCGCGCCATGTCCGCGGCGACCGGTCCGAGGTTCACGTGGTTCGTCTCCATGCAGGGCAGACCTCTCCGCGCACGGAAACTCATCGCCTGACCGACCTGCCGTCGTCCGTCCAGCGGGACGCCGACTCCGCGGCGGTGACGCGTACGCCCCGGGTGATCACCCGATCGGGCCATCCGCACGTGGCAGGAGGGACGAGTCGCACATGGCACCCATACGCTCCCGAGGTGACCCGTACCACCCCTATCGCTGCCCTGGACACCGGCCTCGACGATTTCCTCGCCTGGGCCGAGACGGAGCGGGCTGCCGCTCCGCCCGTGCGTCCCGCCGACGCCGTGCTCACCTTCCTCGCCCTGCGCGGCGCGGACAGCAGGGCGGGGGTGCCCGAGCCGACGCCGCAGCTGCTGAGCCGTGTCCTGCTCGAGGACCTGCCGGCGCTGCTGTGGGCGACGCCGGAGGAACGCGCCGCCATGCCCGATCTGCTCACGGCACTCGCCGACCGGGTCAGGGCGGGGAACCGGCTCAACGCCAAGCGTCATGCCCGTCTGCTCGATGCCGTGCAGGAGACGATGCCGGAGTTCGAGCGGGCGATGACCGATCCGCGGAACCTGACCTGGCCCCGCTGGTACGCGTCCCTGCTGCGGGCGGACGGGGTCGACGCGGACGACGACGCTGCCGTCCGGACCTGGCTCGCGGCGTACGCGGAGACGCCCCACGCGGACCGCCCGCGCCTCCCGTCACCACTGCACCGCTCCGCCGTCGTGGCCCGTACGCTCGCGGCCCGGGCCGTTCTGACCGAGGCCCTGCTCGTCCAGGACCCCGCCTCCGGTCCGGACCAGCTGGAGCGTCTCGCGGCCGAGCTGACCGACCGCTGGACCGCGTCCGGCCTCAGCGACGCGCTCGCCGGTCCGTACGCCGAGCTCGCGCCCGGTCCGGAAGACCTTCCGCACCTCGCCCTCGCGGACCGCATGCTCGACGAGCACCTCGACTACTTCGCCGACGCCGGCATCCCGCTGCCTCCGCCGCCCTCGTCGCCGGCCCGGGACGAGATCCGGGCGCTGCTGCACGCGGCCCCGCTCCCCGCCGCCCTCGCGGCGGGAACGGCAGGCGACGACCTGCGTGAACTCGCCGAACGGTGCGGCTTCCCCGGCCCGGCAGACACGGTCTGGACCGAGGGCACGCCGGAGGAGCTGACCGAGCTCGGCGCCGACATCCTCGCCGCGCTCGTCGAGCGCATCCCCTCGGCCGCCGAACCCGAGCAGGAGTACGCCCTCGACGCGGCGCACATCCTCTACGCCCTCTACGAGCGCGGCAGCACCCCGGACTCGGTGGCGCGCAAGGCCGCCGACATCGCCGGCTGGAAGGTCGCACCCGGGCTGGAGGAGCTCCCGGTCCCCGTCCCGGACTCGGCCACTGCCTCGTACGCGACCCCCACGACGGCCGAGCTCGCCGGCCTCCTGGCCCTCCCCGGCCTGACCGACGACGACCGCACCGAACTCGACGCCCACGCCCGCGCCCTGGCGGACCTCGTCGACCAACTCGCCGAGACCGGCTGTGTCTTCCGCACCGGTGACGCGTACGGCCTCACCCCGCTCGGCAGCGCCGTCATGCGCCACATCCTGACCGCGGGCGACGTCGCCGCCCCCGGCCGGGAGGACGTCGCCGCCTGGGACGCCGCCCAGACCGTCGCCGCCGTCCAGAACTGGCCCCCGGCCATCGCCGCCGCCACCCTGACCGCCTGGACCACGGCCCGCGGCGGCACGGACGCGGCCTGGACCGAGCTGCTGACGGCCGTCGCCGCCGCCAAGTCCGCCGACTTCCCGCGCACGGCCACACCGTCGCTGTTCGCCCACCTCGACGCCGCCGGCGTCCCGTCGAGTGCGCTGCGTACGGCCCTGACCGACCCCGTCACCGGCGCCTACGCACACCGCCTCCTGACCGCCCGCCACGAGCCCGCCGCCGAAGAACTCGTCCCCCTCACCGCCCGCGCGACCCTGCTCCTCGAGGACCTGGACCGCCTCTGGACGGAGGACATGCGCGCCTTCGTCACGGCCGCCGCCGAGAACCGCGAACCCGACCCGGTCCCGACGGCGCTCCTCGACGCGTTCGACGCGGCGGCGGCCGGATGGCCGGGCGGCGCCACGGCCCTCGTCCGCGCGCTGGCCGAGGCGGACCCGTCCACCTCCCTGCGTCTCCTGCACGAACTGCGCGACCGCCACCCGGAGCGGGCGGTGAGGGACGCGGCGACGCACACCGTCAAGACCGCCATGTCCTCCATGCCCTCCGAGAGGCGGCGCGCGTCGCGAAGCCAGTGAGACCCGAGCCGTCCCCAGGTCGCGGGGGCGCCGGAAAACCACAGGCCGGAACCCCACCCGTCCCGTATCGTGCCGGACCGGGCTCGAACGGTCCGAATGGTCCGAACGGGAGAGGCAGCGATTGACCGGCATGTACGACGTCTGGCGACGGGCGGAGCTGAGCAAGCGGCTTGACATCTGGTCGAGCTACCTGGGCTCACGCGTGGACGAAGGTGCCACGGGACGCCGCGAGCTGGAGGGCGTTCTCGCCTCGGCGCGCACGGCTTTCGCCGCCGGCGACCTGGACTCCGCGGAGGACCTCTCGCGCCGACTGGTCGATGACGCAGGTGAGTACGGTCTGACGTACGCCCCTTCGGCACCGCGCCCCGAGGAGGCCGATGCACAGGTGCGCGACTACGTGAAGGACCTCCTCCCCGAGGCGCTCTCCCTGGCGGAGCGCGACCGGCTCGACCACGTCAGCCTGTTCCTGCGCTGTGAGTTCAGGCGCCTGCGCGGCCGCTGCGACATCGATCCGGCGACGCGTCAGGACATCGACTACGTGTACGCCCGCGGGTGGATGGCCCTCGATCTGGGCCAGGTGGCGGCCGCGAACCGTGAACTGGTCCGGCTGCGGGACATAGCCGCGCGGTTTCCCGAGCGATCGCCCTGAGCCGGGCCGACGTCCGCCGGGTCGTCCTCGGTACGGTCACCGACTCGCCCGATGGGCAGCGCGCGATCCGGCCGGGCCGGGCACGCCAGGCTCTTGCAGGGCGTGGCCTACTGTGCCATACAGGTCTGGACCATTGCTCCGTCGGACGGAGGCAGTCCTGTGCAACGCGCCTTGGGATCCGCCGCGTTGACCGCGCTGATGTGCACCGCCGCCGCAATGCTCACCGCCTGCGGTGGGCAGGATGCCGGGGACACCCGCAGCCCGTCCGCACCGAGCGGCGTCACCGCCCAGGCCGGCAGCGCCACGTCCGTGCACGTCATGTGGGAACGGTCCGCCGACGACCGCGGCGTCACCACGTACGAGGTCTTCCGCGCCGGTACGCGGGTGAAGTCCGTCCCCGCCACCAAGCACATGATCGACGTCGAAGGCCTGACCCCGTCGTCCGCGTACACCTTCACCGTCCGGGCCCTCGACGCCGCGGGGAACGCCTCACCGCACAGCGTCTCGGTCCCCGTGACGACCCTCGCCCCGGCGGCCCAGGACAGCCGCCCACCGAGCACCCCCGGCCCCCCGAAGGGCCGGGCCGAGGGAGCCCGCTCGGTGACCCTGAGCTGGGGCGCGTCGGGCGACGACACGGCCGTGACGTCGTACGACATCTACCAGGCCGACTCCCGCATCCACACCGTCCCCGGCACCACGACCACCGCCCGCATCACCGGCCTGCGCCCCGGCACCGTCTACACCTTCACGGTCCGCGCCCGCGACGCGGCGGACAACTCGTCCCCGGACAGCGCGACCCTCGACCTCACGACCGCATCCGCCCCGGGCGCCGGCCCGAGCACGGCCCCCACCGGCCTGAAGGCCACGGCCCGCAAGGGCGCCGTCGACCTGACCTGGATCCCGCCGACGACGGGCGCCCCGGTCAAGGAGCACCAGCTCTTCCTCAACGGCAAATTGGTCACCACCATCGTCTGGGGAGCCCAGCCCCCGCCCGGCCAGGTCCGTTACACCTTCACGGTCACCGACGAGCCGGGTACGCGCTACTCGGTCAAGCTCCGGGCGAAGCTCCCGGACGGGAACTGGGGGGACTTCTCGGCACAGCGCACGGTGGTGGTCGGCTGAGGCGGTGAGGTCAGGGGCGCCTGTGAGCAGGGCGTCCAGGTCAGCCGTCGAAGCGGTCCCAGTCGATGCCCAGGTCGACCAGGAGAGCGAGGGCGCTGCGATGTGTGGCTCCGACCCGTACGTCGAAGGTGTCGTCACCCCTGTCGCCGATGTCGGCGGGTCGCCTTTGCCGCGGCCCTCAACATGGCGATCTGGCTCGCCAACACCTCGTAGTGCTGCCGCCCCCTGGTGCTGTGCGATACCAGGGGGCGGCAGCAGTACCACGGAAGGAACGAGGTCAGCCGACCAGCTGTTCGTACGCCGGCAGCGTCAGGAAGTCCGCGTAGTCCGCGTCCAGCGAGACGTGCAGCAGCAGGTCGTGGGCCTGCTGCCACTTGCCGGCCGCGAAGGCCTCCTCGCCGATCTCCTCGCGGATCGCGGCGAGTTCCTCGGCCGCGACCTCGCGGGCCAGCTCCGGGGTGGCCGTCACGGTCTTTCCGGCGTGCTCGAATTCCACGCCCGCGTTGATCCACTGCCAGATCTGGGAGCGGGAGATCTCGGCGGTGGCGGCGTCCTCCATCAGGTTGAAGATGGCGACGGCGCCGAGGCCGCGCAGCCAGGCCTCGATGTAGCGGATGCCGACCTGGACCGCGTTGCGCAGGCCCTCGTAGGTGGGGTGGGCGTGCAGCGAGGCGATGTCGATGAGTTCGGGAGCCGTGACGTGCACGTCCTCGCGGAGGCGGTCCTTCTGGTTGGGCTTGTCGCCCAGGACCGCGTCGAACGAGGCCATGGCGATCGGGACCAGGTCGGGGTGGGCCACCCAGGAGCCGTCGAAGCCGTCGGCCGCCTCGCGGTCCTTGTCGGCCTTGACCTTCTCGAAGGCGACCTTGTTGACCTCCGCATCGCGCCGGGACGGGATGAAGGCCGCCATGCCGCCGATGGCGTGGGCGCCGCGTTTGTGGCAGGTGCGGACCAGGAGCTCGGTGTACGCGCGCATGAACGGGGCCGTCATGGTGACCGCGTTGCGGTCCGGGAGGACGAACTTGGCGCCGCCGTCACGGAAGTTCTTGACGATCGAGAAGAGGTAGTCCCAGCGGCCGGCGTTCAGCCCGGCGGCGTGGTCGCGGAGCTCGTAGAGGATCTCCTCCATCTCGTACGCCGCCGTGATCGTCTCGATCAGGACGGTGGCGCGGACCGTGCCCTGCGGGATGCCGACGTAGTCCTGGGCGAAGACGAAGATGTCGTTCCAGAGGCGCGCCTCCAGGTGGGACTCGGTCTTCGGGAGGTAGAAGTACGGACCCTTGCCCAGGTCGATCAGGCGCTTCGCGTTGTGGAAGAAGTACAGACCGAAGTCGACGAGCGCGCCCGGCACCGGGCGGCCGTCGAAGCGGAGGTGACGCTCCTCGAGGTGCCAGCCGCGGGGGCGCATGACGACCGTGGCGAGCTCCTCCGCCGGCCGGAGGGCGTACGACTTGTTCGTGCGGGCGTCGGTGAAGCCGATACGGCGCTCGTAGGCGTCGATCAGGTTGAGCTGGCCGAGGACGACGTTCTCCCACGTGGGGGCGGAGGCGTCCTCGAAGTCGGCGAGCCAGACCTTCGCGCCCGAGTTCAGGGCGTTGATGGTCATCTTGCGGTCGGTCGGGCCGGTGATCTCGACGCGGCGGTCGTTCAGCGCGGCCGGGGCCGGCGCGACCTTCCAGCTCTCGTCCTCGCGGATCTGTGCGGTCTCCGGGAGGAAGTCGAGGGTGCTGGTGCGGGCGATCTCGGCGCGGCGCTTCGCGCGGCGGGCCAGGAGCTCGTCACGCCGGGGCGTGAACCGCCGGTGCAGCTCGGCGACGAAGGCGAGTGCCGCGTCGGTCAGCACCTCCTCCTGCCGGGGCAGTGGCTGGGCGTCGACGATGGCCAGCGGCGACGGCGCTGGTGCGGACATGAGCTGTCACTTCCTTCAGCGAGCTTCACGGGCAGTGCCTGGCGGCCGCGGGGGGCGTGAATGTGGCACTCAGTGCCAGAGCTCCGAAGGTGCGGTCGTCGACGCCGTCCGAGGTGTTGGGCGCTTCTGAACAGTGGATACTAGTTACCGCATGGTGGAAGTTCAATGGTTTGTTGATATCGAGATTCTCCGGGTCGACATACCGTGGCGCTCAGTGCCACGCCTCTTACTCAAGGTGCGCCAGATCCTCCGGCGTGTCGATGTCGTACGCGTCCGCGACGTCCCCGCACTCGACCAGGGTGATCTCCTTCTCGTGCTCCTTCAGGTAGTCCCGGGCCCCGCGATCGCCCGACGCGCGCTCCGCGACCGCCTTCCAGCGGGCGACGCCGAACAGCACCGGATGGCCGCGCCGCCCCTCGTACGCCGCGGACACGAGCGCGGACGGCGTCTCGCACGCGGCCACCACCCGGGCCACCGCCGCAGCGCCGATACCGGGCTGGTCCACCAGCGAGACCAGGACCGCGTCCGGGTCCCCGCCCGCGGTGGACAGGGACGCGAGGCCGGCGCGGAGCGAGGAGCCCATGCCCTCCTCCCAGTCCGGGTTGACCGTGACGACACAGCCCGACAGATCGGCCTTCCGCAGCACCTGCTCCGCCGCCGCACCCAGGACCACGTGCACCGAACGGCAGCCGCCGGCCCGCAGCACCCGTACCGCGTTCTCGACCAGGGGGCGGCCCCGGTGCTCCAGCAGGGCCTTCGGGCGGCCGCCCAGTCTGCGCCCGCCGCCCGCCGCCAGAACCAGACCCGCGACCTGCGGTTTGTCTGAAGTGTGAGCCATGCACCCTGCTTACCTCATCGAGTGGCCGTATGCCTCCACGACCTTGGATAGGGTGCCGTTCCGATACCGGAGTTCACCACGGGGGACCTGAGCAGATGAGCAGTCAGCAACCGGGCGGGAACGGCGTGTTCAAGCCGTTGGAGCCCGACGATCCGCAGACCGTCGCCGGGTACCGGCTCGCCGCGCGCCTCGGTGCCGGCGGCATGGGCAAGGTGTACCTGTCGTACACCCCGGGTGGACGGCCCGTCGCCATCAAGGTGATCCGGCCCGACTTCAGCGAGGATCCCGAGTTCCGGCGGCGGTTCGCGCAGGAGGTGCAGGCCGCGCAGCGCGTGCAGGGGCTCTACACCGCCCCCGTCATCGACGCCGACACGGACGGCGCGCAGCCGTGGCTCGCGACCGCGTACGTCCCCGGCCCCTCGCTCGCCGAAGCCGTCGTCGCGCACGGTGCGCTGCCCGTCGAGGCGATCCTGCTGCTGGTCGCGGGGATCGCCGAGGCCCTGCACGTGATCCACGGCGCGGGCATCGTGCACCGCGACCTCAAGCCGTCGAACGTCCTGCTCGCCGCCGACGGGCCCCGCGTCATCGACTTCGGTATCGCGCGCGCCGCCGACGCCACCTCGCTCACCAGCAGCGGAGTCACCATCGGCACGCCGTCGTTCATGGCGCCGGAGCAGGCCGCCGGGTCGCGGGTGACCCCGGCGACCGACATCTTCGCGCTCGGCCAGGTCGCGGCGTACGCGTCGACGGGGGCGCCCGCCTTCGGCGAGGGCACCTCGCACGGCGTGCTCTACCGCATCGTCCACGAGGAGCCCGACCTCAGCGGCGTGCCGGAGCGGCTTCGGGAGCTCGTCACCCGCTGTCTGGCCAAGGATCCGGAGGCGAGGCCCTCCATCGCCGAGATCATCAGGATCTGCCAGGCGGCGAACGCCGAGACCGTGCTGCGCCGGCCCGAGGACTGGCTGCCGGGCGCGGTCGCCGCGGACATCACGGGACGGGCCGCGGCGCCCGCACCCGCGTCGGTGACCGGGGGCGCGCCCCCGGTGCCGAGCGCCCCGCCGGCCGCGTACTCCCCGACCACGCCGGTCCCACCGTCCACACCGCCCCCCGGCTTCGGGCCCGCCCCCGCCGCGCCGCACCAGACGCCCGCCCCGCCGCAGCAGTCCCCGGCCTCCGCGTACCAGACCCCGCCGCCCGGATACCGGACCCCGCCCCCGGTTCACCAGACCCCGCCCCCGGCCCACGCGTACGCACCCACGCAGACCGGCTACGCACCCGTGCCGCCCCAGCCGCCGCAGCCCTTCGTGCCCGGCCCGCAGGGCGGCCAGGGACCGTCCGACCGGACCGGTAAGAAGGTCGCCCTCGCCATCGTCGGTGTGCTGGTCTTCGGCCTCCTCGCCAGCTGCACCGCGCTGATCGCGACGCTGGGGGACAACACCAAGGGCAGCCAGGGGCAGGGGAGCACGAGCAGCGGCGGGTCCGGAACGGGCGGTTCGACCGGGACCGGCGCCCCGTCGGGCGGCGCGCGGACCCCCAAGGCCGACCCGCCCGTCGAGTACAACGGCATCGACCTGACCGAGGACTACCTGCTGTCCCTCGCCGACGATCCGGTCAGGCCCCGCCAGTCGGACGGTGAGCTGGAGTACGACACCGGCGCACTGTCCACGAGCAACGGTGCGAGCCTCATCCTGCTCCAGGGCGGGCAGCAGGGCTCGCTGGAGACCTGCAGGAGCGAGACGCGCTACACGCAGTACATCTCCCGGGAGAAGATCTCCGCGGGTGCCCAGCTCTGCCTGCTGACGAGCTCGGGCAACGTCGGGCTCCTCACCGTGAAGGGCTTCAGCCCCGAATCGGATCCCAGCAGCTACATCAAGCTCGACCTGACGGTCTGGCGCAAGGCGCTGGAAGTAGACACGTCGAGCTGAATTTCGTACCGCGGAGTGGCGGAGTCCGCACAGAATGGCGTTAACTTGCCCGCGACCCCAGGCGTCTGACCATCGTCCGGCGGGTCGTACAACGAGCCGGGCACAACGACGTGCGAGGGGGGAGCTTTGTTGCAGAGCGTGGGGCAGACGCGGGTGACACGGAGCGGTGAGGACCCGAGGGTGGCGGAGCTGCGCTCCGCCGTCTCCCGGCTCCGCCGCGAACTGGCGGGCTACCCTGCCGAGTTCACCGACCGCGGGATAGCGGAGGACGAGCTCGCGGCGATGGACGCGATGGCGGTGAGCGGGGTGCCGGAGATCCGGCGCCTGCGCCGCTCGCTGCTCCTGATCGCCGGGTCGATCGGCTCGGTGAGCGCGCTCGGCCCCGGTTTGACGAACGTGCGGAACGCCGTGGAGCTCTTCGGCGAGCCGAGTGGCGAGCCGACGAGCGGTACGAACGGTGAGCCGCGGCTCTGACCCGGACCGCGGGCGTGCGGACGAGGGTCCTGGCGGACGAGGGTCCTGGCGGACGAGGGTCCTGGCGGACGAGGGTCCTGGCGGACGAGGGTCCTGGCGGACGAGGGTCCTGGCGTACGCCCGACCTGGCTACGCTGAGAAGTGATGTTCACCAACGAAGGTCCCACACTCCGCGAGCTCACCGTCCAGGCGCTCTCCTCGGTCGAGCACGGTTACGACCTGCTCGCGCCGAAGTTCGACGCGACCCCCTTCCGTACGCCGGAGCGGATCCTCGACGTGGTCGTGCGCACCCTCCGGCCGCTCGGCCCCTTCAGCGCCGGGCTCGACGTCTGCTGCGGCACCGGCGCGGGCACGCGCGCCCTGGGGGAGATCTGCCGCGACCGTGCCGTCGGCGTGGACTTCAGCGCGGGCATGCTCGACGTGGCGCGGGGCGCGCACGAGAAGGCGCACTGGGTACGGGCCGACGCGCGCGCCCTGCCCTTCGCGCCCGTCTTCGATCTGGCGGTGAGTTTCGGCGCGTTCGGGCATTTCCTGCCCGAGGAACGGCCCGGGCTCTTCGCCCAGGTGCACGCGGTGCTCCGGCCCGGCGGCGTCTTCGCCTTCCCCGTCGGTGCGCCGCCGCGCCTCGGCTCCTGGCCGTACTGGGCGATGCTCGGCTTCGACGTGGCCATGCGGGTGCGCAACACGTTCTGGCGGCCACCCTTCGTCATGTACTACCGCACGTTCCCGCTCACCGAGGTGTACCCCGAACTTGAGCGGGCCGGGTTCACGGTGGAGCTGCTTCCGCTCACGGAGCTGGGGCGCCGGCGCGACGGGAGCCCGCGCGCCGCGCTCCTCGTGGCGCGCAAGGCGGCCTGAAGCGGATCCGCCCGGGGCGCGAAAGGATCAGGGCGGGATCAGCGCCGGATGAGGCGCCGCTCCCGCGCCGCCGCCAGCGCCGCCGTACGCGAGTCGACGCCCAACTTGGCGTAGACGTGCACCAGATGGGACTTGACCGTCGCCTGGCTGAGGAACAGCCGCTTGCTGATCTGCTGGTTGGACAGTCCCTCGGCCACCAGCTGCAGCACCTCCAGCTCCCGCTTGGTGAGCGCATCGGCGGGCGTCCGCATCCGGTCCATCAGCCGGTGCGCGACCGCGGGAGCCAGCGCCGACCGGCCGGCCGCCGCGGTCCGCACCGCCGCCGCCAGCTCCTCCGGCGGCGCGTCCTTGAGCAGATAGCCCGCCGCGCCCGCCTCGACCGCCGCGAGGATGTCCGCGTCCGTGTCGTACGTGGTGAGGACGAGCACGCGCGGGGCGCCGGGCCGGGCGGTGATCGCGGCGGTGGCCTCGGATCCGTGCATCCCGGCGCCGAACTGAAGGTCCATCAGGACGACGTCCACGCCGCCGGCCGCGGCCAGTTCGACCGCACGCTCGGCCGTGGCGGCCTCGGCGACGACGGTGACGTCGGGCTCGGTCTCGAGGACCGCCCGGAGCCCCGCCCGCACGACGGGATGGTCGTCGGCGAGCAGCAGCCGGACGGCCGCACCGCCGTCGGTCATGCGCTCTCCCCCTCGAGCTCTCCCACGGGTTCCTCGTCGGGCAACGGCAGGGTCGCGGCGACGGCCGTGCCCTGGCCCGGCGCCGACTCGACGGTGAAGGTGCCGCCCAGGGACTCCGCCCGGGCCCGCATCGCGGGCAGGCCGAAACCGTGCTCCCCGCTCCTGGCCGGGGCCGCCGACGGCTCGAAGCCCTTCCCGTCGTCGACCACGTCGAGCGTCACCGACGCGTCCATGAACGTCAGGGTGATCTCTGCGCGTCCGGCGCCCGCGTGACGCACCGTGTTCGCCAGCGCCGACTGGGCGATCCGCAGCAGGGCCACCTCGTACGGCGTCGGCAGCGGCACCGGCGTACCGCTGACCGAGAAGTGCATTCGCGGACCCGGGCCGCCCTGCCGTGCGAGCCGCTCCAGGGCACCCGCCAGCGAGCCGTGCTCCAGATCCGGCGGTGACAGCGCCCGTACGAAACGCCGTGCCTCCGCGAGATTGTCCTGTGCCGCCTGCCGGGCCCGCGCAATGTGCTCCGCGGCGGGGGCACCGGCCGGAAGTGAGCGCTCCGCGGCCCGCAGCAGGAGCTGGATGGAGGACAGCCCCTGCGCGAGGGTGTCGTGGATCTCGCGGGCGAGCCGCTCCCGCTCGGCCAGCGTGCCCGCGTGCCGCTCGGCCGCCGCCAGCTCCGCGCGCGTCGAGATCAGCTCCTCGATGAGCCTGCGGCGGCGCTCGCTCTCCCGGTACAGCGCCTGGTAGCCGAGGACGGTGGCCACGGCGACGGCCGCACCCAGCAGCGGGCCGATGACCGCGCCGGGCCCGACCGGCCCGCCATGGCCCACGTACGACAGGATCGCGACGCCGGCCGTCGCGGCGACGGCGGGCAGGGACCAGCGCACGGGCAGCAGATGGAGCTGCAGGAAGTACAGCGGGAAGGCCGCCCACAGGCCGTCCGGGGTGAGCCCCAGCAGCACGAGCCAAGCCGTGCACAGGGCGCCGAGCCAGAGCGCCGCGCCGGCCCGCGTGGACCGTACGGACGGGACGAAGCTCCCCGCCGCGTACACGGCACCCATCAGCACCGCCGCCGCGACGACGGCGGGTGCGTCCGGGTCATGGTCCGCCACCGCCCGTACCGCGGCGAGCGCCAGCAGCCCCGCCATCAGCAGATGCAGGCAGACGCGCAGGGCACGCAGGGCGGGGGTGAGCGAACGGGGATCCATGATCTGTCCAGCGTAGGCCGGGCGTGCGGGCCCGCCCTCAACCGAAAGGTTGATCGCGGGGCCATCCGCGGCGCGATGTGCGCGGGGCGCGGCGGGCCGCACGCTGGTCGGCATGTTCGTGGCATGGAGAGACCTGAGATTCGCCAAGGGGCGGTTCACGCTCATGGGCAGTGTGATCGTGCTGATCACGCTGCTCGTCGGGTTGTTGTCCGGGCTGACGGCCGGGCTGGCGCGGGAGAACGTCTCGGCCGTCACCGGGTTGCCCGCCGACCGTCTGGCCTTCGGTGCGCCGCCGTCGGGCCGGTCGGTGTCCTTCACCGACTCGTCCGTCCCGGAGAGCGCGTGGCGGGCCTGGGCGCGGTGGCCGGGCGTGGCATCCGCCGAGCCGGTCGGCATCCGCACGCTCAACGCCACGGCGGGGGACCGCACGGCGGCGGTATCGGCCTTCGGCGTCGCACCGGACTCCGGGATCGCGCCGGGGAAGGCCGGGCCGGGGCAGGTCGTGCTCTCCGCCCGGGCCGCTGAGGAACTCGGTGCGGCTGCCGGTGACTCCGTACGGATCGGGCCGCTCGACGCCGCCGTGGCCGCCGTCGCCGGTGACGCCTCGTACAGCCACACCCCTGTCGTGTGGCTCTCCCTCGACGACTGGCAAAGGCTCGGGCACACGGGTACGAGCCCTGAGGATCGGGCCACCGTCATCGCGCTGCGCACGGACGGCAGCGTGGACGACGCCGGACTCGCGGCGGGCGACGAGGCCGCGGGGACCCGGACCCTGACCGTGGACGAGGCGCTGGGCGCCATCGGGTCCTACCAGGCGGAGAACGGTTCGCTGCAGCTGATGCGCGGCTTCCTCTTCGCCATCTCCGCCCTCGTCATCGGCGCCTTCTTCACCGTCTGGACGATCCAGCGGAGCGCCGACGTCGCCGTGCTGAAGGCGCTCGGCGCCGCCACCCCGTATCTGCTGAAGGACGCCCTCGGGCAGGCGGTGCTGATGCTGGGCGCGGGCACGCTGCTCGGGACCGCTCTCGCTGCCGGGATCGGAGCGCTGATCGGCGGCGGGGACGTGCCGTTCGTGCTGGAGCCGCTGACCGTCCTCGTGCCGGCCGCCGTGATGATCGTCCTCGGGGTCCTCGGCGCCGCCCTGTCCATCCGGCGGATCACCGCCGTCGACCCCCTCACCGCGCTGGGGAGCGCCCGATGACACTGCTGCTCGACCATGTCACCCTCACCTACCCGGACGGCGACGGGCGGCTGACCGCGCTCGACACGGTCTCCCTGGAGGTCACCGCCGGCTCGCTCACGGCCGTCGTCGGACCCTCGGGCTCGGGCAAGTCCAGCCTGCTCGCGGTGGCGGCGACCCTGGTCACGCCGGACTCCGGGCGGGTGGCCGTGGCCGGTACGGACACGGGCGGGCTGAGCCGGGGCGAGAAGTCCGCGCTGCGCCGCGAGCGGATCGGGATCGTCTTCCAGCAGCCCAGTCTGCTGCCCTCGCTGACCGCTCTGGAGCAGCTCCAGGTGATGGCCCATCTGTCGGGGCGCCGTGCCCGTGAGGTACGGGACCGGGCGCGCGAGCTGCTCGCGGCGGTCGGACTCGACGGCGAGACGCACCGCCGCCCGCACCAGCTCTCCGGGGGACAGCGTCAGCGTGTCAACATCGCCCGCGCGCTGATGAACGAGCCCTCGGTGCTGCTGGTCGACGAGCCGACGAGCGCGCTCGACCACGAGCGGGGCGCGGCGGTGCTCGACCTGCTGGCCGGGCTCACCCGGGAGCGGGGGACGGCGACGGTGCTGGTCACGCACGACCGGGCGCACTTGGGGCGGGCGGACCGGGTGGTGACGATGCTCGACGGGACGCTGTGCTGACAGGCCGGGTGCGGGCCCGGACCCGTACCCCTCAGACCTGCGGAGCCGATGTGTTCGCCAGGGCTTCGGAGAGCTCCTTCGCCACCGTCTGGAGGATCGGGACGATCTTCTCCGTCGCCGCCTCGGTCACGCGGCCGGCCGGGCCCGAGATCGAGATCGCCGCGGCCGTCGGGGAGTTGGGCACCGGGACCGCGAGGCAGCGGACACCGATCTCCTGCTCGTTGTCGTCCACCGCGTAGCCGGCGTGGCGGACCTGCTCCAGGGCGTCGAGGAAGCCCTCGGGAGTGGTGATCGTCTTCTCGGTGGCGGCCGGCATGCCGGTGCGGGCGAGCAGGGCCCGTACCTCCTCCGGCGGGGTGTGCGCGAGGAGTGCCTTGCCCACGCCCGTGGAGTGCGGCAGGACCCGGCGGCCGACCTCGGTGAACATGCGCATCGAGTGCTTCGACGGCACCTGCGCCACGTAGACGATCTCGTCGCCGTCGAGCAGCGCCATGTTCGCCGTCTCGCCGGTCTCCTCGACCAGCCGGGCCAGGTACGGGCGGGCCCAGGTGCCGACCAGCCGGGACGCGGACTCGCCGAGGCGGATCAGCCGGGGCCCGAGGGCGTAGCGCCGGTTCGACTGCTGGCGCACGTAGCCGCAGGCGACCAGGGTGCGCATCAGGCGGTGGATGGTGGGCAGCGGGAGCCCGCTGCTCGCGGAGAGTTCGCTCAGCCCGACCTCGCCGCCGGCGTCGGCCATCCGCTCGAGCAGATCGAAGGCGCGCTCGAGGGACTGGACGCCACCGCTGTTCGCGGCGGGCTTGGCGGCGTCGGTGGTCACCGAGGCGCTGGCGCTGGACGTCGGCACGTCAACGGTCCTTTCAGGCGGGCGGGCAAGTTGTCAGCCTACCGGGCGGCCTCGCGGGGCACATCGCTCCGGTCGGGGCGTCTTGGCCGGTCAGGGCGCGGTTGTCCAGGTGTTTGCGGACACCTTCGATGGTCTCGCCTCGTTCTCCCTGTGCATAGCCACCTTCTGTCCATCGAAATCTTAATTCCACTTTGTGGAAAAGTCTAAGCGCGACCCCTGGCCGCGAGGTGAACACGAGTGGGTCTTGACTGGCCCGGGTTCGGGGTGAAGACTCCTTCAACAGTTCGTTGAATTTCGCTGTACGGAAGTGAGGGGCAGGGTGTCCGACACGGACGTGAACCTGGTACTGCGCTCGACCCGGGTCATCACCCCCGAGGGGACGCGCGCCGCATCCGTCGCCGTCGCCGCCGGAAAGATCGCGGCCGTACTGCCGTACGACGCCGAGGTGCCCGCCGGGGCCCGGCTCGAGGACGTCGGTGACGACGTCGTCCTCCCCGGCCTCGTCGACACCCATGTCCATGTGAACGACCCCGGCCGCACCGAGTGGGAGGGCTTCTGGACCGCCACCCGCGCGGCGGCGGCCGGCGGCATCACCACGCTGCTCGACATGCCCCTCAACTCGCTCCCGCCGACGACCACGGTCGACAACCTCCGCACCAAGCAGGAGGTGGCCAGGCCGAAGGCGCACGTGGACACCGGCTTCTGGGGCGGTGCGATCCCGGACAACGCCAAGGATCTGCGTCCCCTGTACGACGCCGGCGTCTTCGGCTTCAAGTGCTTCCTGTCCCCGTCGGGCGTCGAGGAGTTCCCCGAGCTCGACCAGGAGCAGCTCGCCCGCTCCATGGCCGAGATCGCCGGCTTCGGCGGCCTGCTGATCGTGCACGCCGAGGACCCGCACCATCTGGCGGCCGCGCCCCAGCGGTCCGGCCCGAAGTACGCCGACTTCCTCGCGTCCCGCCCGCGCGACGCGGAGAACACCGCGATCGAGAACCTCATCGCCCAGGCCAGGCGGCTGGACGCCCGCGTCCATGTACTGCACCTGTCGTCCAGCGACGCACTGCCCCTGATCGCGGCGGCGAAGGCGGAGGGCGTGAAGATCACCGTCGAGTCCTGCCCGCACTTCCTCACCCTCACCGCCGAGGAGGTCCCGGACGGGGCGACCGAGTTCAAGTGCTGTCCGCCGATCCGTGAGGCGGAGAACCAGGACGCCCTGTGGCAGGGCCTCGCCGACGGGACGATCGACTGCGTCGTCTCCGACCACTCACCCTGCACCACCGACCTCAAGACGCCCGACTTCGCGTCCGCCTGGGGCGGCATCTCCTCGCTCCAGCTGGGCCTCCCGGCCATCTGGACCGAGGCGCGCAGGCGCGGGCACACCCTGGAGGACGTCGTCCGCTGGATGTCGTCCGCGCCGGCGCAGCTCGCGGGCCTGACCCGGAAGGGGGCCATCGAGGCCGGCCGCGACGCCGACTTCGCGGTCCTCGCCCCCGACGAGACGTTCACCGTCGACCCCGCCGAGCTCCACCACCGCAACCAGGTCACGGCCTACGCCGGAAAGACCCTGCACGGCGTCGTGAGGTCGACATGGCTGCGCGGCACGCGGATCGTGGAGAACGGCACCCTCGCCGAGCCGACCGGCCGGCTGCTCGAAAGGAACAACTGAAACCGTGGCGATACCGTCCTTCACCGGCAACGCGAACCCGTACGGCGGCGGCGACCCGTACGCCGACTACCGCACCGCGGACTTCCCGTTCGCCGGTTACGCCAACCTCGCCGACCGGAGGCTCGGCGCGGGTGTGATCGCCGCGAACGACGAGTTCTTCGCCCAGCGCGAGAACCTGCTGGTCCCCGAGGCCGCCGAGTTCGACCCCGAGCACTTCGGCCACAAGGGCAAGATCATGGACGGCTGGGAGACCCGCCGCCGCCGTGGTGTCTCGGCCGAGCACCCGTGGCCGACGGCCGACGACCACGACTGGGCGCTGATCCGTCTCGGCGCCCCCGGCGTGATTCGCGGCATCGTCGTCGACACCGCCCACTTCCGCGGCAACATGCCGCAGGCCGTGTCCATCGAGGGAACCTCCGTCGAAGGCGCCCCCACGCCGGAGGAGTTGCTCTCCGACGGTGTGAAGTGGACGACCCTCGTCCCGCGCACCCCGGTCGGCGGCCACGCGGCCAACGGCTTCGAGGTCTCCGCCGAGCAGCGCTTCACGCACCTGCGCGTCAACCAGCACCCCGACGGCGGCATCGCCCGGCTGCGGGTGTACGGCGAGGTCGTCCCGGACCCGAAGTGGCTCGCCACGCTCGGCACCTTCGACGTGGTGGCCCTGGAGAACGGCGGCTCGGTCCGGGACGCGTCCAACCGCTTCTACTCGCCGCCCACCAACACCATCAACCCGGGCCGCTCCCGCAAGATGGACGACGGCTGGGAGACCGCCCGCCGCCGGGACCAGGGCAACGACTGGATCCGCTACCAGCTGGTCGCCGAGTCCGCGATCCGCGCCGTCGAGATCGACACCGCCTACCTCAAGGGCAACTCGGCGGGCTGGGCCTCCCTGTCCATCAGGACCGGCGAGGACGGCGAGTGGACCGAGTTCCTGCCGCGCACCCGCCTGCAGCCCGACACGAACCACCGCTTCGTGCTGGACACCCCGGCGGTCGGTACGCACGTCCGCATCGACATCTTCCCGGACGGCGGCTTCTCCCGCCTCCGTCTCTTCGGCTCCCTCACGGAGCAGGGCGAGGCGGCCCTGACCGCCCGCCACCGGGAGCTGGGCGGCTGACGACACCCTCCCCCACAGCCTTCGGCGTGGGAGGGGCCCCACCCGTGGGGCGCACCGGAACGACAGCACCGGTGCGCCCCACGCACCTTTGTCAGGCCGCGTGGCCGCCGTCCACCGAGAACTCGGCCCCGGTGATGTAGGCCGCCTCGTCGCCCGCGAGGTAGGCGACCATCGACGCCACCTCGTCCGGAACGCCGAAGCGGCCGAGGGCGGTGAGCGCGCTCTGGGCCCCGGCGTACGGGCCGTCCGCCGGGTTCAGGTCCGTGTCGACCGGTCCGGGGTGGACGATGTTCGCGGTGATGCCACGCCCGCCCAGATCCCGTGCCAGGGCCTTGGTCAGGCCGATCAGCGCGGACTTGCTCATGGCGTAGAGCGTGCCGCCGGGGCCCGGCACGCGCTGCGTCATGCACGTACCGATGGTGATGATCCGCCCGCCGCGCTCCATGCGCGCGGCCGCCGCCTGCGAGGCGAGGAAGACACCGCGCACGTTGATGCCGAGTACGCGGTCGACATCCGCGGGGGACAGCGACTCCAGCGGGCCGAGCAGGCCCACGCCCGCGTTGTTGACCAGCACATCGAGCCGCCCGAGCTCCGCCGCGGCGCGCTCCACCGCGTCCGCGGCCTCGATGGCGTCCCCCGCATCGGCCCGGAGGGCGAGGCCGCGCCGCCCGGCCGCCTCGATCCCGCGCACGACCTCGTCGGCCGCCTCCTTCCCCTGCACGTACGTGATCGCGACATCCGCCCCGCCGGCCGCGAGCCGGAGCGCGGTCGCCGCGCCGATCCCGCGGCTGCCGCCGGTCACCAGTGCCACCTTGCCGTTCATCGAAGCCTCCAACATCCGCATAAGTGGTTGCGGCTTCAATGACAGCCGTCCGGCCACCCGCATGCTGGCGGCGATCGGACATGGCGATGAGTTCCGTGCTCCCCTGGGGTCAGAGCTCATGACACATGCACCGACGGCACCGAAGGGCATCCGCCATGGGAAAGCTCAGCCTCACCCAGTTCCTGACACTCGACGGCGTCTGCCAGGCGCCCGGCGGACCGGACGAGGACACCAGCGACGGGTTCGACCTGGGCGGCTGGACCGTGCCGTACTGGGACGAGGACTTCGGCCGGTTCATCACCGAGGTCTTCGACCGGCCCGCCGCCTTTCTGCTCGGCCGCCGCACCTACGAGATCTTCGCCGGCTACTGGCCCGGGATGACCGACCCCGCCGACCCGGTCGCCTCGAAGCTCAACTCACTGCCGAAGTACGTCGCGTCGACCACGCTCGGCAAGGCCGACTGGGCGGGAACCACCATCCTCGGCGGCGACGTGGTCAAGGAGGTCACCGCGCTGAAGGAGCGCACGGACGGTGAGCTGCAGATGCACGGCAGCGGCGGCCTCGCCCGGTCCCTGATGGCGCACGACCTGATCGACACGCTCCATCTGCTCGTCTTCCCCGTCGTCCTCGGCAGGGGCCGCCGCCTGTTCGCCGACGGCGCCGAGCCCACCGCGTTCCGGCACGCCGACGCCAGGACCACCGGCGCGGGGGTCGCCATCCACACGTACGAACTGGCGGGGCGGCCCGAGTACGGAACGTACGAGACGGACTGAAACATGTAGCACTCACGGGCCTGCCCCGGTACGTTGATCGCTCCGCGTGCGAGCCGCCGAAGTCTCCACCCCGTCCGAGCTGCTGGAGACCAGGCCCGTGTCGTCGTACGCCGTATCCGCGTCCGCACCCGCCCTCGCGCCACGCCGCATGTGGCTCACCGATCTGCCGGTGCTGCTGGTCGCCGTCGTCTGGGGCGCGAGCTATCTCGCCGCCAAGGGCATCACCACGGCGCACACGGTCGTCGCCGTCCTGGTGCTTCGCTTCGCGGTCGTGCTGCCGGTGCTGGCCGTGGCCGCGCGGCGCGATCTTCGCCGGCTCACGGCGGGCCAGTGGCGCGGTGCCGGGCTGCTGGGGCTCGTCCTGAGCGGGATCTTCCTGCTGGAGACGTACGGCGTCGTCCACACCTCGGCCACCAACGCCGGGCTCATCATCAGCCTCACCATGATCTTCACCCCGCTCGCGGAGTCGGCGGTGACCAGGACCCGGCCTCCCCGGTCCTTCCTGGCCGCCGCCGCGCTCTCCGTCGTGGGCGTGGTGCTGCTCACCCAGGGCGGGGGCTTCACCGCCCCGTCGGCCGGCGATCTGCTGATGCTGCTCGCCGCCGCCGCCCGTACCGTCCACGTGCTGGCCATGTCCCGGATCAGGGCCGTCCGGTCCGCCGGCTCCCTGTCGCTGACCACGGTCCAACTGGGCAGCGCGGTCCTGGTCTTCGCGGTCCTTTCCGCCGCCCCGGGGACCGGGGCCGCGCCGTGGGCAGTGGCCGCGGACTTCGGACCGCGCGAGTGGGCCGGGCTGCTGTTCCTCTCCGTCTTCTGCACGCTCTTCGCCTTCTTCGTGCTTCTCTGCACTTCACCCTCACGAGTAGGATCAGCGCTCTCATGGGGAGAGCGATGCGAACACCAGGCCGGGGCAGCGAGGGGCAGAAGTACGCTCTGACCCCAGACGAGGACGACCCCGACTTCTGGGGCTTTTCTCACGAGGCCGAGGGGTTGTTCACGCCCCTTCAGGAAGAAGAGGGAGCACGCCGAGTGCACCTCGTAGGTTGCCTGCCGCAGGGCGGCCTGTTGAACAGCCTGGACCACGTTGGCAGTCGTCGCGCCCTGGTAGGGAATGCCTGGATCGAGATCCTCGACGCCGAGGGCGCCACCATGGGGTCCTACTTCGTTAACGACGTCACTGTCGTTGACGTCCGGCCCTCCGCCCGCGGAGCCGGCCTCGTAGACGTCACGGTGACTCTCTGGTGTGATCAAGCCCTGCCTGGAGCAGGCGAGATATGGGACCTGATCCGCACGGGTCGCCTGAACCGCACGGGCATGTGGCAGGTTCTCGATCCCGTGGATAGGCACGCCTGGTTGTCGGTCGCGCTCTGGTCGCGGGAGTACCAGCGTCGGGGGAAGCTCGACGCTCCCGCAGGTCAGGTCTTCACCCTGGACGGCCGACACTGCGTCGATGTGGACAGCTTCTACTGCGCGCTCGGTGAAGCCATCAATGGACCCGGTGGATACTTCGGATGGAATCTGGATGCTCTCGTCGACTGCTCGAGAGGCGGCTGGGGTGCAACCTCCCCGTTCACCCTGCAGTGGCAGCACTCGGCTGTGGCCAGGGCACGGCTGGCGGAACTCAGGGCCACCGGCGAAGGCGAGGCACCCCAGTTCGACCTGCTCCTGGAGATCTTCCAGGAGCAGGGCATTCAAGTCATCCTGCAGTGATTGCTTGTCGCTTCAACTGGTGGCCTTGGAAGGCCAGTCGCCACGCGTGATGGGGAGTTTCAGTCTCCTTCGGAACGGGGTCGGGGCAGGCCGAGGTCGACGGCTGGCCTGCGCGTGAGGCGGGCTGCTTCAGCTTGCTTGGCGCGCAGGAACGTCAGCGTCATGTCGATGCCGTCGATCTCGCCCAGCCACTGCTCTTCCTCGGCACGCTTGCGGCGGACCAGGAGATCCTTTTCAAGCTCCGCGAGTCGGGACAGCATCTTGGGATTGACCTGGAGCATGGGGCAGCGGATGCAGGCGTGTTCGTGCTGGCAGGGGGTGCCGTAGGGGCGAGCGCAGTTGCCCAGCTCGACCTTGCGCTTGTCGAAGTGCTCCTCGAACTCAGCCCACTCCTCCGGGGTGACCTGGCCGTACTCGCCCTGCGGCCGCAGGGATCGGCGATGGTTGAGGAACTCCTGGTAGTGGCGGACGATGTCCTCCGCGAAGACGGCGACATATCCCTGAGTCGTCTGGAGATTCAGGTGTCCGAGCAGGGCGGCTCCGATGTGGATGGGCAGCCCGCCGTTGACGATCTCGGTGGCGAAGAGACGGCGGAAGTCGTGGGGTGTGAACTTCGATCCGGCGAAAGCCTCGTTGGTCCGGCCGATCTCTTCGCAGGTGCGGGCGAGCATGTTGAGCACAGTGCCGGGAGCGAGGACTGTCCGGACGGTGCCGTTCTGCCGTTGGAAGAGGAACGGCATCGGTTCTGACCAGGTCTTTTCGTGACTGTCGTAGCGGGAGACGAGCGGGATGGCGAGCCCGTCGCGAGTGTGCCGGCGGATGACCTGGGCGACGGCGTGAAAGAGGTCGGCGGACATGGGGATGACGCGTTCGCGTTCGCTCTTGGACGGGGCGACGATGAGGAGGGCGATCACCTCTCCGTTGGGTCGCTGGTACTGGCGAATGCTCAGGTGGGTGAGCTCGCTGAGCTCCTCGATCCTGACGCCGCTGTGGCGCAGCACCTCGACCGCGGCCCACTCCCAGAAGGCCGCGTCCTCGGCGAGCGTCACATTGATGAGCTCTCCGGTGGCGGTGTCGACGACCCGGACGGTCAGGCTCAGGCCCACCTTGGCCCGGCGCTGGTCTTCTCGGGATTGAGAGCGCCGGTAGTGCCGTCCGGCGTGCACGAACTCGCCTCCCAGGGGGACCTGGCTGCCGGCCTCGAGCAGGCCGGCAAGCCGCTCATGGCGTGCTTCGAGGTGCTGGACCAGGACGGGCAGTAGGGGCTGACGGGTCCGGGTGCGGTCGGCCATGCGCCGGTTGATCTCGCGGCGCCGTTTGCCGAACCCGGTGAAGTCGCGGGGCAGGATCGGGCACGGGGCCACCCACTGGCCCCATCGCTCGGGCTCCTCGACGGCCCAGCTGTGCAGGTCGACGTAGAGACCGCGGACCGCGAGGAGGATGGACGCCGTGTCCTTGCGGATCTTGGTTTTGTCTCTGGTCCAGTACTGCAGGTCGGCCCGCCACTGGTCGTAGACGTGCTGGCTGAGCGCGAGGTCGGCCTGGTCGGGATTGATCTCCTCGATCTTGGCCCAGAAGAGCCCGGCCAGGTTGCGGGCCAGTGCCTCCGCGGTGATGTAGTCGGTGTCCGCCCGACGACGGGTGAGGTAGTCGATCAGCAGTTGTCGGACGCCCTGGTGCTTGATGCCGTAGCGGTCGACGAGCTCCTCGACGGTGTACTGGCCGTTGTAGATGAACGTCCGCAGTGTCGGAGCGGTGCCCGGCGGGAAGTGCCCCATCTTGTGGAGGATCTCCCAGGTGCCGAGAGCCGCGAATCGCGTCTTCTTGTTGATCGTGTTGTTCGCCCCGTAGGTCAGCCCGAGGCGTCGGTTCTCCAGTGAGTAGTGCAGCAGGGCCGATGGCGTCAGGTGCTCTATGGCGATGCCCTGTGTGGTCAGTGCACAGGTCAGATCGAACTTGGCGCGGATGCGGTGTCGGGGGTCGAGCCGGGGCTCGGCATCCACGGCGGCGAAGTAGGCGTCCAGTTGGGGGTCGTTCTGCAGTTCGCGGAAGGCTTCTCCGTACTCGACGAACTTGTTCGCGCGGAAGCCCGACAGGGAGGGCTGGATGACACGGCTGCAGAACGCCCACTTCACGGCCGAGATCAGGTCGCTGCGGTCGCGGCCGTCAGGACGGCCCAGGATGTTGACCGAGGGGGCCTGTTCGTCGTTGAAGCCGCTGGCTTCCCAGCGTTCCTGCCAAGTGGTGCCGGGCAGCGACTCCAGGTGGCCGAAGAGCATACGGATGCCGCGTCGGCGCTTCTCGCCCAGGGAGCGGGTTCTGCCGTTCAAGGTCTCCGAGGACAGCCGGCAGAGCTCGGTGATCGGGGCCTTGGACAGGTCGCCGAGCGGGGCCGGCGGGTTCTCGGGCCTGGGCGCCGGGGCGGCCTTGAGGTGGGCGCTGGCGAACCGGGTCGGATGTGGGGCCTCGGCCTCGCGCACGATGGTTCGCCGGTTGCGGCTGGTGTAGGTGTCGGCGAGGGTTCCTCGGCTAACCACCGAACACCGCCTTGAAGTCGTCGGGGTCGTAGCCGGGTGCGAAGCTCCGCTCGACGCGAGGCCGGTTGTAGTGCTGCTGCAGGGCGTCGAAGAGATCTTCGACCCGGGAGTTGAGGTAGCGGCCGGTGGTGGCCAGGTCGGAGTGCCGCATGATCGCCCGTACCTCGGCCAGAGTGAGGCTGGGGTCGTTGGCCATGCGCTTCGCGGCCGTGTGACGCAGGTCGTGGAGTGTCCAGTTGGTGGCGAGCTTGTCGTTGGCGCGCTGGACGATGCGGCGCATCGCCCAGTAGCTCAGCGGCTTGTCCGGACCTCGGCGGGTCCGCAGCACCGGCTCGTGGGCGGGTGGCAGGCCGACCTCGTCCAGGTAGGCGGCAAGCACAGCCAGAGCCTGCGGGCTGGCGGGCACGGGTTCGCGTTCCGTTGTGCCCTTGGACACCACGTAGATCGTCTGGCGGGGCCAGTCGATGTCTCCCGGCGTGACCCCCAGCAGTTCACTGGCTCGCGAGCCGCTGGAGACGTAGAGCAGGACGGCGGCCCGGTCTCGGTCGTGCGTCATGGCGTTGAAGAACTCGTCCCACATCACATCGGGGATGGCGCGCGGATCGGTCTGCGGGACCCGCTGCCGCAGTCGGGCGCGGCGGAACGTCGGGACTGGCTCCGTCGGGTTGCCATGGGCCAGAGCCCGCCTGCGGGCGAGCGACTCGGGAACTGGATTGACCAGCGGACCACGGTTGTGGTGCCGGTGGAAGGCGTAAAAGCTGCTGACGACGGTGAGCGCGTGGTTGATTGTGGACGGGGCGTATCCGGCCTTGAGGTACTGCTTGCCGGTCCGCGGGTTCACCGAGCCAGGTGGAGGGGTGGCCGGATTGCTCCGCCGCCGCTGAGGGTTGGCCGCGACGCGCAGCCAGCCGACCAGGGCGGCCACCTCGGCTTGGGTGGCCCGGTCCCACGGCACCGAGAGCAGCCACAGCAGCCGGAACCAGCGAAGCAGATCGTAGGCGTAGCTGCGGCACGTCAGCGGACTGTTGTCATCGAGGGCGAGCTCCCGCAGGTACGGCATGACGGGCTCGACCACTTCACCGGACGCGTCAACGACGGCGTACGGCGGATGGAGGGTGGTGAGCTCGATTACCGAGCCCAGGCGGGGGACATCGGCTCGTCCCTCGATCAGCTGGCGGTGAAGATCCTGAGACAAGAAGGACTCCTTGGAGAGACAGCGTGTCGCCCCGTCCAACGAGCCAAACAAGGTGCAGTTAACACAGCAGATGTGGGCGGTCCGCCGCACCTCCCCCTCCCGCGTCAGCCTCCTCCTCGGCACCGAACCCCTGTGGGCCGCCGCGGCCGGCATCCTCGTCGCCCACGAACACCTCGGCGTGCCGGGCCTCGTGGGTGCGGCTCTCGTGCTCGCGGGAACGTGGTGGGGGCGCCGGGCGGCGGACCGGACGACCGACGGCTGACCCGTGCGCGAGGCGTGCGGACTACTCCTCGCGCAGGCCCCACGGTGAGCCGTACTCCTTGAGGAGGTCGAGGAACGGCCCGGGGGCGAAGGCCTCCGGTCCCAGGACCCCCGCGCCCGTCCACGCGCCGTTCGCCACGAGCTCCAGGGCGACGACGGGATTGACGGCCGTCTGCCAGACCACGGCCTGGGACCCGTACTCCTTCATGGACCACTCGTTGTCGACCACGTGGTACAGGTACACCTCGCGCGGCCGGCCGTCCCTGAGCCCCTTGACCCACGTGCCCGCGCAGGTCTTGCCACGCATCCGGTCGCCGAGCGTGGCCGGGTCGGGCAGACACGCCGCGACGACGTCACGGGGCGAAACCTGCACCGGCCCCTCGGGCCCGGGCACCGTGACGGGTGCCGTCCGGTCCAGGCCCACCTGATGCAGGACCCGCAGCGTGTTGATGAAGTCCCCACCGAGGCCGTACTTGAAGGTGACGCGGCCGGCGTCGACCCAGCGGGGGATCAGCAGGACCTCCTCGTGCTCGACGTTGACGCACTCGACCGGTCCGATGCCCTCCGGGAAGTCGAAGACCTCCGGCTCGGTGAAGGGCGGCGTCGTGAACCAGCCGCGGTCCTTCTCGTAGACCACCGGCGGGTTGAGGCACTCCTCGATCGTGGTCCAGATGTTGAACGAGGGCGCGAAGTCGTAGCCGTCCACGGTCAGGTCGGCACCGTCGCGGACCCCGATCTCCTCGATGGAGTCGAAGAGTTCGTCGGCGGCGTACCGGGCGAACACATCCGACAGTCCGGGCTCCAGGCCCATTCCGACGAGCGCCAGCCTGCCCGACTTCTCCCAGTCGTCCGCCAGCAGGAACTGCTCGTCCCCGAGCTTGACCCCGCACTCCTCGTACGGACGCTCCGCATGCGGCCGCGACAGGGACATCGCCATGTCCAGGTAGTGGGCACCGGCGGCGAGCGCCGCGCGGAAGAGCGGCATGACGAAGCGTGGATCGGTCGCGTTGACCAGGACGTCACAACGCTCCCGTACGAGCAGGTCCGTGACCGCCGACTCGTCCGAGGCGTCGATCCGGGCGGCGGCGAACCGGCCCTCCCGCTGGGGGCCGGCGCCCGCCCCGGCCGTGGCGAGGTCCGCGACAGCCGCCTCGGCACGCGACGCGTCGTGGTCGGCGACGACCATCCGCTCGAAGAAGCCACGGCGGGCGGCGATCCGGGTGATCGCCGTCCCCACCCCACCGGCGCCGATCAGCAAAATCCGCACAACCAGGTCCTTTCCCTCAGCCCGAGGTCTACCCGAGGCGGCGCCCCGTGCCTCGATGAAACGCGGGGGCCGTTGATAGGGTCAATGGCGTTGGCATAAGCGCGCCCGGGGCGCGAGGGGTGCGGAGGGCAGGACGGGCCGATGCCGAAACAGGTGGTGCCGGAACACCGGCGGCGACGCCGCCGCCCCACCAAACAGGGCGTGGTGATCTCGGAAGAGCTGATCGTGGCGACCGCGCTGCGGATGCTGCGTGAGCACGGCAGCGCGGGACTCACCGCGCGGCGGCTGGGCGCCGCCCTGGGGGCCGACCCCAGCACGCTGTACCGCTACTTCCGCGGGATGGACGAGCTGACTCTGGCTGTGGGCGACGAACTGATCGGCCGTGCCCTGCGGGGCTGGTCCCCCACGGACGACTGGCAGGCGGACCTGCGTGAGCTGGGCCTGCGCATCCACGGTGCCTATCTCGCGCATCCGCAGGCGGCCGTGCTGACGGCGAGCCGGGTCTCCGGGCGCGCCCATGAGATCGAGGCGGACGAGATCATCCTCGGCGTCCTGCACCGAGCGGGCTTTCCCACCCCCGCGGCCGTGCGGATCTACCACTGCTTCATCGACCAGACACTGGCGTTCGCCGCGCTGGACGCGGCCGCGCTCGCGCTGCCCGAGGAGGCCCGCCGGGCGGACGAGTCCGTATGGCAGGCCACCTACGCCCGGCTGCCGGCCGACACGCATCCCCACATCGCGCCGGCGGCCCCGTACCTCACGGCGGAGATGAACGTCAGCGCCTATCCGGCGGCGCTCGGCATGCTCATCGGCAGTGCCGCCGCACAGCTCGCGGACGGCTGACCGGGACCGCCGACCGGAACGGCGGGCGCTGCGGGCCGGGGCGGCGCGGGATTCGTGCTGAAGGACACCCCACCCGCCGGCATCGTCGCGGCCGTGCGCCGTGTCGCGGCCGGGGACCCGGTGCTGTCCCCGGCCGTCACCCGCCGGCTGATGACCCGGTTCGCGGCCACCGAACCGACGACCGCCCCGGGCGGGCGCGCGCGCCCGCATCGACGGTCTGGCCGAGCGCCAGCGCGAGGTCGCGGTCGGCCGCGGCCACTCCAACGCGGAGATCGCGTCCGCGCTCTGCATGAGCGTGCCGACCGTGAAGACCCACGTCTCCCGGGTCCTGGCGAAGTTCGGCCTCAACAACCGCGTCCAGATCGCCCTCCTGGTCCACGACGCGGGCCTGCTCGACGAGGACGCGGCGCCGTAGGGCGCCGCCTGCGGGGGGCCACGCGGCGGAGCCGCATATCGGACACTGCCCCCACCCCGCCCCTTCCCGAACTGCGGGCAAGCCTGCGGGGCTCCGCCCCGGACCCTGCCCCGACGCCCTGCGGGCGCGGGGCGCATTTCCAGCCGGTCCGGCGTTTGAGGACGGGCACCCCGGCCCGCCCACCCGCCGGCGCCGGGCACACCACCGGACGCTCACATGATCCGCCGCGCAGGCTTACGCTGGGCCGATGGCCGTCATCGATCTGGGGGAGTACGGGCCGGAGTTCACCGCCGATCCGTACCCGTTCTACGCCAAGCTCCGTGCCACCGGCCCCGTCCACGAGGTGGTCACCCCGTACGGCGACCGCATGTGGCTCGTCGTCGGCCACGAGGAGGCCCGCTCCGCGCTCGCCGATCCGCGGTTGTCGAAGTCGCCGGGGACGCTGGGGCTGGTCATGCTCGACGAGCAGGTCATCGGGCCGCATCTGCTGGTCCTGGACCCGCCGGACCACACGAGGCTCCGCAAGCTCGTCGCCCGCGAGTTCACCATGCGCAGGGTCGAGTCGCTGCGCCCCCGCGTCCAGCAGATCGCCGACGAGCTGATCGACACGATGCTCCCGGCCGGACGCGCCGATCTCGTCGACGCGTTCGCCTTTCCGCTGCCGATCACCGTCATCTGCGAACTCCTCGGGGTCCCGGCCGCCGACCGCGGCCGCTTCCGCGCCTGGTCCACCGAAGTCGTCGCCCCGACCAGCGCGGAGACCGAGCGCACCGCCGTCCATGAACTGGCCGCGTATCTGGACGAGCTCATCGAGGACAAGCGGTGCTCCCGCCCCGCCGACGACCTGCTGTCGGCGCTGCTGCGCACACTCCCCCACAGCCCTGCGGGCATGGGAGGTACCCCCGTCGAGGACGGCGACCGGCTCTCCGCGGCCGAACTGCGCGCCATGGCCTATCTGCTGCTCATCGCCGGCCATGAGACCACCGTCAATCTCCTCTCCAACGGGGTACGGGCCCTGCTCACCCACCCGGCCCAACTGGCCGCGCTCCGTGCCGACTTCGGGCTCCTCGACGGCGCGGTCGAGGAGATGCTGCGCTACGACGGCCCGGTCGAGACCGCGACCGTGCGCTTCACCCGCGAGGCGGTCTCCTACGGGGACGCGGTCATCCCGGCAGGCCAGGCGGTGCTCGTCGCCCTCGCCGCCGCCGACCGTGACCCGGACCGCTTCCCCGAGCCGGACCGCTTCGACATCCGCGGCGAGAACCGGGGGCATCTCGCCTTCGGGCACGGCATGCACTACTGCCTGGGGGCGCCGCTGGCGCGGCTGGAGGCGGGTATCGCGATCCGGACGCTGCTGGAGCGCTGCCCGGACCTCGCTCTCGATCCCGAGGGCGGGCCACTGGACTGGCTGCCGGGCATGCTCATCCGCGGCGTACGCCACCTGCCCGTCAGCTGGTGACGCCCCGCCGCGGCGCGCGCTCCCAGCTCTACAGCCCCGGGATCTCCTCGATCCGTACGAGTCTGCGCTCCCGCCGGGACAGTTCGCAGGCCTCCGCCACGCGCAGCGCCTCCAGCGCCTCGCGGCCGTCGCACGGGTTGGCCAGTTCACCCGCGGCGACCTGGATGAAGGCGTCCAGCTCGGCCTCGTACGCCGGGGCGAAGCGCTCCAGGAAACCGGGCCAGGGCTTGTCGCACGGGGGCGGGCCCTGCGGTTCGGTGGAGGTGATCGGCGTACGGTCGTCGAGGCCGACGGCGACCGTGTCGGACTCGCCGCACAGCTCCATGCGCACGTCGTAGCCCGCGCCGTTGCAGCGCGTCGCCGTCGCGGAGGCCAGCGTCCCGTCGTCCAGCGTGAGCACCGCCGCCGCGGTGTCGACGTCGCCCGCCTCCCGGAACATGGCGGGCCCCGCGTCCGAGCCGGTGGCGTACACCTCGACGATCTCGCGGCCCGTGATCCAGCGCAGGATGTCGAAGTCATGGACCAGACAGTCGCGGTAGAGACCGCCGGACAGCGGCAGATAGGCGGCGGGCGGCGGAGCCGGGTCCGCGGTGATGGACCGTACGGTGTGGAGCCGGCCGAGGCGGCCGGAGCGCACCAGCTCCCGTGCCACGCCGTACCCCGCGTCGAAGCGGCGCATGAAGCCGAGCTGGAGGACGGTGCCCGCGCTGTCGACCTCGCGCAGGGCGCCCAGGGTCCCGGGCAGGTCGAGGGCGATCGGCTTCTCGCAGAAGGCGGGCAGCCCGGCGCGGGCGGCCCGGCCGATCAGGTCGGCGTGTGCGGCGGTGGCGGAGGCGATGACGACGGCGTCGACGCCCCAGGTGAAGACCTCGTCGACGGAGGGTGCCGCGGTGGCGCCGATACGGTCGGCGACCTCGCGCGACCGCTGGGCGTCGGTGTCCGCGACCACCAGGGAGCCGACCTCGCGGTGGCGGCTGAGGACGCCCGCGTGAAAGGCGCCGATTCGTCCGGTTCCGATGAGTCCGATGCGCATGGCCCCAAGGTGGAGTCCGCCCCACGGCCATGTCAAGCATTTGTCCTGACAATCGGACGCCACAACTTCCGGTCAACAGGGCCCTGCGACTACGCTCGCAGCGTGCCCAAGCAGCCCAGAGACACGACGAGAGACACGCCGGACGCCACCGTTTCGCTCCAGCTCGGCGTGGACCGCACCAGCCCGGTCCCGCTGTACTTCCAGCTCTCCCAGCAGCTGGAGGCGGCCATCGAGCAGGGCACGCTCACCCCGGGCAGCCTGCTCGGCAACGAGATCGAGCTGGCCGGCCGGCTCGGCCTGTCCCGGCCCACCGTCCGGCAGGCCATCCAGTCGCTCGTCGACAAAGGGCTGCTGGTGCGCCGCCGGGGCGTGGGCACCCAGGTCGTGCACAGCCAGGTCAAGCGGCCGCTCGAGCTGAGCAGCCTCTACGACGACCTGGAGGCCGCGGGCCAGCGCCCGGCCACCCGCGTGCTGCGGAACGCCGTCGAGCCCGCGACCGCGGAGGTCGCCGCCGCGCTCGGGGTGCCGGAGGGCGGCGACGTCCACCTGGTCGAGCGGCTGCGGTACGCGCACGGCGAGCCGATGGCGCATCTGCGCAACCATCTGCCCGCCGGACTGCTGCCCCTGGACGACGAGCAACTGGAATCCACCGGGCTGTACCGGATGATGCGGGCCGCGGGCATCACGCTGCACAGCGCCCGGCAGTCGGTCGGTGCGCGCGCCGCCACCGCCGACGAGGCCGAGCAGCTGGGCGAGGAGCCGGGCGCGCCGCTGCTGACCATGCAGCGCACCACCTTCGACGACACCGGGCGGGCCGTCGAGTTCGGATCGCACGTCTACCGGGCGTCGCGGTACGCCTTCGAGTTCCAGCTCCTCGTGCGGCCGTAGGGCCGCGGCGAGGGTCGCTGCGAGCTTCCGCGTAAGAATGTTCGGACAAAGTATTGACGGGGTCGCGCCGCCAACGTAAAAACTCACCCAGCCGCAATCGGGCGGCCGGGAGAGAAGGCGGACCCACCATGCGTACACCCCGCACGGCAGCAGTCCTGCTCGCCGCACTCGCACTCGCCGTGACCGGATGCAGCAGCTCCGGCGGCAAGGACTCCGAGGAGAAGCCCGAGAGCGGGGGAGGCGGCGGCAAGCCCGCCACGACCGAGCGGCTGAAGATCGCCATGGTGACCCACTCCGGCGAGGGCGACACCTTCTGGGACATCGTCCAGCGCGGCGCCAAGGACGCGGCGGCCAAGGACAACGTGGAGTTCCTCTACGCCGCGAACAAGGAGGGCAAGGAGCAGGCCCAGCTCGTCCAGACGTACATCGACCAGGAGGTCGACGGCATCGTCGTCACCCTCGCCAAGCCCGAGGCCGTCAAGGACGTCGTCAAGAAGGCGGTCGCGGCCGGGATACCCGTCGTCACCATCAACTCCGGCGGACAGTTCTCGGCCGAGGTCGGCGCGCTCAGCCATATCGGCCAGGACGAGTCGGTGGCCGGCGAGGCCGTCGGCGAGGAGCTCAACAAGCGCGGGAAGAAGAAGGCGGTCTGCGTCATCCACGAGCAGGGCAACGTCTCGCTCGAGGACCGCTGCGCGGGCGTGAAGAAGACCTTCGAGGGCACCGTCGAGAACCTCAACGTCGAAGGCACCAACATGCCCGCCACCACCTCCTCCATCGAGGCGAAGCTGCAGAGCGCCAAGGACATCGACGCGATCGTGACGCTCGGCGCCCCGTTCGCCGCCGCATCCGTCCAGGCCAGGCAGGGTGCCGGCTCCGCGGCGGAGATCAACACCTTCGACCTCAACGCCGAGGTCGTCAAGCGCCTCAAGGCCAAGGAGGTCGGCTTCGCCGTCGACCAGCAGCCCTACCTCCAGGGCTACCTCGCCGTCGACGAGCTGTGGCTCAACAGGACCAACGGCAACGTCATCGGCGGCGGCAAGCCGGTGCTCACGGGACCCGCCCTGGTGACCGAGAAGGACGTACCCGCCCTCGAGAAGCTCACCGACGCCGGCACCCGGTGACCTGCGTCATGACGTACCCGCCGATCGGTCCCGCGGTCGCGCTCAGGGATACTTACCCCGGAGTTCAACAAGCGGAGCAAGAGGGGCACGGCGTCGTGGCAAGGGTTCGGACAGGAGTACGTGCGATCGGCGCGGTGCTGGCGGCGGTGCTCGGCGCCTCCCTCGCGGGGTGCAGCGCGACCGGCGGCAAGCGCGCCGAGGACGCCAGTAAGGCGGCGGCCGCCGAGGGCCGCGCCGCCGTCACCACGCCCCGCTGGACCTTCGCCATGGTCACCCACTCCGGCGCGGGCGACACCTTCTGGGACATCGTCCAGGCGGGTGCGAAGCAGGCCGCCGCCAAGGACAACATCAACTTCCTGTACGCCAACAGCGACGAGGGCCAGCAGCAGGCCCAGCTCGTCGACTCGTACATCGACAAGAAGGTCGACGGGCTCATCGTCACGCTCGCCAAGCCCGACGCGATGAAGGCCGTCGTCGCCAAGGCCACCCGGGCCGGCATCCCGGTGATCACCGTGAACTCCGGCAGCGAGCAGTCCAAGGCCTTCGGCGCGCTCACCCACATCGGCCAGGACGAGACCGTCGCCGGCGAGGCCGTCGGCGACGAACTCGACAAGCGCGGCCGCAAGAAGGCCCTGTGCGTGCTGCACGAGCAGGGCAACGTCGGCCACGAGCAGCGCTGCGCCGGAGCGAAGAAGACCTTCGACGGGACGATGGAGAACCTGTACGTCGACGGCACCAACATGCCCGATGTCCAGGCGTCCATCGAGGCGAAGCTCCAGACCGACAGGTCCATCGACGCGGTCGTCACCCTCGGCGCGCCCTTCGCGGACGCCGCCGTCCAGGCCAGGCAGAGCGCGGAGAGCAAGGCCGAGGTCGACACCTTCGACCTGAACGCCAAGGTGGCCGGGTCGCTGCGGGCCGGGAAGCTCGGCTTCGCCGTCGACCAGCAGCCGTATCTCCAGGGCTACGAGGCCGTCGATCTGCTGTGGCTGTACCGCTACAACGCCGATGAGCTCGGCGGCGGGCGGCCCGTCCTCACCGGACCGCAGATCATCACCGAGAAGGACGCCGCCGAACTGCAGGACTTCACGGAGCGGGGGACCCGATGACCGCGACCGCACCAGCCGCGCACGACAAGAGGGACGGGACCGACGAACGGCTGCTGCGCACCTCGCCGCTGAAGAAGGTCCTCGGCCGGCCCGAGCTCGGGTCCGTCGTCGGTGCCGCGGCCGTCTTCGTCTTCTTCTCGATCGTCGCCGACAGCTTCCTGCAGGCGTCCAGCCTCGGCACGGTCCTGTACGCGGCGTCCACGATCGGCATCATGGCCGTCCCGGTCGCCCTGCTGATGATCGGCGGCGAGTTCGACCTCTCCGCCGGTGTGCTGGTGACCAGCTCCGCGCTGATCTCCTCGATGTTCAGCTACCAGATGACGGCGAACGTCTGGGTCGGCGTCCTGGTGTCCCTGCTGGTGACGCTCGCCATCGGCGCCTTCAACGGCGTGATGCTGACACGGACGAAGCTGCCGAGCTTCATCATCACGCTCGGCACGTTCCTGATGCTCACCGGCCTCAATCTGGGCTTCACCAAGCTGATCAGCGGCACGGTGTCGACCAAGACCATCGCCGACATGGAGGGCTTCGGGGCCGCCAAGGCCCTCTTCGCCTCGCAGCTCACGATCGGCGACGTCGATCTCAAGGTGACCATCCTGTGGTGGATCGGGCTCGTCGCCCTCGCCACGTGGATCCTGCTGCGCACCCGCTTCGGCAACTGGATCTTCGCGGCGGGCGGCGGTGCCGACGCCGCCCGCGCGGTCGGTGTGCCGGTGGCCAGGACCAAGATCGGCCTGTACATGGGCGTGGCGTTCTGCGCCTGGATCTCGGGACAGCACCTGCTGTTCTCGTTCGACGTCGTCCAGTCCGGCGAGGGCGTCGGCAACGAGCTGATCTACATCATCGCGGCCGTCATCGGCGGCTGCCTGATCACCGGCGGCTACGGCTCGGCGATCGGGTCCGCGGTCGGTGCCTTCATCTTCGGCATGACGAGCAAGGGCATCGTGTACGCGGAGTGGAACCCGGACTGGTTCAAGTTCTTCCTCGGAGCGATGCTCCTCCTGGCCACCCTGCTCAACGCATGGGTCCGCAAGCGCGCGGAGGCGACGTCGTGAGCGACGCACGCGCGGCAGCCGGGCCGCAGACAGCGACGATGCCCGCACCTCCGCGCCGCGTGGGCGGAGACGGGGGTGCCCCCAGGCCGAAGGCTCTGGGGGAGAACAGGGAGACACAGTGACCGACAGGACTGCTCTCGTAGAGCTCGGCAACGTCAGCAAGTACTACGGAAACATCCGCGCGCTCGAAGGCGTGTCCCTCGAAGTCCACGCCGGCGAGATCAGTTGTGTCCTCGGGGACAACGGTGCGGGGAAGTCCACCCTCATCAAGATCATCGCGGGGCTCCACCAGCACGACGCGGGCACCTTCTCGATCGAGGGGGAGGAGGTCGCGCTCTCCTCGCCCCGCGAAGCCCTCGACCGGGGGATCGCCACCGTCTACCAGGACCTCGCCGTCGTACCGCTCATGCCGGTCTGGCGGAACTTCTTCCTCGGCTCCGAGCCCACGAGGGGCAGCGGCCCCTTCAAGCGCCTCGACGTCCCGCTGATGCGCGAGACCACCCGCTCCGAGCTGCTGCGCATGGGCATCGACCTGCGCGATGTCGACCAGCCCATCGGCACCCTGTCCGGTGGCGAGCGGCAGTGCGTCGCGATCGCCAGGGCCGTCTACTTCGGCGCCAAGGTGCTGGTCCTCGACGAGCCCACGGCGGCGCTCGGCGTCAAGCAGTCCGGCGTCGTCCTGAAGTACGTGGCGGCCGCACGCGACGCGGGGCTCGGCGTGGTGCTCATCACCCACAATCCCCATCACGCCTATCTCGTCGGCGACCGGTTCGTGCTGCTCAAGCGCGGCAGCATGTCCGGCAGCCACACCAAGTCCGAGATCACCCTGGACGAGCTCACCCGCCAGATGGCCGGCGGCAGCGAACTCGACGACCTGCGCCACGAACTGGAACGGGCCCCGGCGCCCCGCCACATCGGCGGTCACGACCTGGAGGACAGGACCTAGGCGCCCCCGGGGGCATCGCGCCGATCATGCCGGGCAACGGGAGGCACCCGTCCGGCCGTCGTGGTCCCTGGACCGTGAGGAACGTCGGAACGCGTGCTCAGCGCGGTTGTGGCTCCTGAACGACCGAATCCCCCGCCGGCGCGTTCACGGCGGGGGCGGGTTCGAAGCCGCGCGCCAGCAGCCGGACGGCCAGGGTCACCTCCCAGGCGAACACCGGGAGCGCGGCGGCCGATCCGGCGGCGGACAGCTGCGGGTAGAGCCCGAACAGCACGGCGACCGCCGAGGCGCAGATCACCGCGCCGCCCACCAGGCCCAGCACGGCGATCGGCCGGGGCACCAGCCTCGAGCGGTGCATCGCGTACGCCAGTACCAGGGTGTTCGCGCCCAGGACCATGTTGGGGCCGAGCAGGAAGGTCCAGTCGTGGACCGCGGCCAGGGCCGTGGCGGCGGCTTCGAAGGGGGCGGTGCCGGCGTCCGGGGCACCCGCCAGGTCCTGGCGCAGGCTCACCACCGCCAGCAGGCTGACGATGCCGACGGTGATCACGGCGGCTTCGAGCAGGCGGCCGCACACGTAGCCGAGCGCCAGCGCCTCGTGCCGTCTCCTGACGACCGGGAACAACGCGACCCCGGTGCCGACCACCGCCGCGAGCAGCACCACCTCGCACATCGCCCCCAGCAGCACGCGATGGTCAGCGCCGGGCCCGACCACGTAATCCGCGCCGCCGAGGGCGGGGCGGTACAGCGCCAGACCGGCCATCGCGGCGATCCCGGTCACCAGGAACAGCGCCCCTGTCACCGCCGCGGTCCTTCTCGTCGAGTCCACCGGGACTTCCCCTCTCCCCGCATCCCACGAGGTGTACGCCGTACACCACGACTCCGACGGCCACCCTAGGTGTACGGCGTACACTCGTCAAGGCGATGCCGTCACGAACCATCACGAGGGAAAGGAAGCAGGGCGGATGACTCAGCAGCGGAGGGCCGGCGCCCGCGCCCCCCTGAGCAGGGAGCGGGTACTGCGCGCCGCCGTCGCGCTGGCCGACGAGACCGGAGCAGAGGCCTTCAGCATGCGCAGGCTCGCCCAGGAGCTCGGGGTGGTCCCGATGGCGCTCTACAAGCACGTGGCCAACAAGGAAGAGCTCCTGGACGGCATGGTGGACGTGGTCGTCGGCGAGATCGATCCGCCGGCGGCAGGAGCGGACTGGAAGAGCTCCGTGCGGCAGCGGATCCTCTCCGCCCGACGCGTGCTGCTGCGCCATCGTTGGGCGGCGCGCGTGATCGAGTCGCGGACCGGGCCGACGCCCGCCGTGCTGGCGTACCTGGACTCCGTGATCGGCACGTTCCGGGACGGCGGCCTCTCCGCGGACCTCACCCACCATGTGATGCACGCGTTGGGCAGCCGCCTGCTGGGCTTCTCCCAGGAACTGTTCGACGGCGGCGGGGCCGCGGCCCCGACGGCCCCGACGGGCGCGGCAGGAGGGACGGCACCGGACGCGGCCGGGGCGTACCCGCGCGTCGCGGAGATCGCCGCGGCGGCCGCCCACGACACGGGCTCGGTCGTCGGCGGGGGCTGCGACGACCAGTTCGAGTTCGAGTTCGCGCTGGACCTGCTCCTGGACGGCTTCGAACGACTCCACCGCCAAGGCTGGACCTCCGCCCCGGACGCACCATAGGCGCTCAGGGTGTGCCGAGCCGGCGGGCCGGCCAGGGTTCCTTGGCCAGAACGGCGCCCGCCGTGATGCCGACGGCGACCGCCGCGCACGTCACGATCAGCCAGGACAGGATCGTGAAGACCGAGCCGAGAGGCCCGTACTCGGCCAGGCTGCGGTTGAGCGCGATGGGCATGTAGTAGCGGCTGCCGATCGACAGCGCGGTGACGGCCGCACCCGTGAGCACCGCGCCGGGCAGCAGCGGCAGCCAGGGGAGGAGGCCGCCGAGCAGCAGATGCTGGGTCCACCACCACAGCAGTGTCTGCATCAGGGCCGTGACCGGTACGGCCAGCCACAGACCGGCGCCGAAGCCGTTGCGTACGGGCGCCTGCACGATCAGCACGGTCAGCCACACGGCGATCCAGGCGAGCCAGCGCCAAGGAGCGATCTTGACCCCGGACCTCGGGATCCCCCAGGCCCGCTTGCACAGTCGCTGCATGGCCCGGCTGACGGCGGTCGCGGACAGCAGCACAATCAGCGCGCCGACCACGCCGGTCGTCTCCCGCAGATTGCCTTCGGTGGACCGGTACACATGCTGCAACTGCTCCTCGGCCGCGCCGCTCAGCCCGAACACCGCCTTCAGGGAGCTGATCAGCTGGTCCTGTACTGCCGTCGGGGCGAAGGAGCCGACGACGAACAGGAGAGGGATGGCGGTCAGGAAGCACTGCGCGGCCAACCGGGTCGCGGAGTCGAGGATGTTCACCGTGACCATATGGGTCGTCAGATGCGTGACGACCGGGAAGCGCGCCTCGGTGCGGGTGGCCAGGGACTCCACGGCAGCCCGTTGTGCGGCGAACCGTGACTTCCACCACGACGCGCCGAGGAACGCGGGGCGGCGCCGCGCGGCTCCGGGTCCTGGTCCGGTGGGAGAGGGCTGCATCAGCGGACCGGGACGGCACCTGGGGGATGCGAAGCGCCGCTCACGGCCGACGGTGCCCGTCCGGAAGTCCTCATGGCGTTGCTCCTTCCCTGCGTCCAGGGTGGGGGACCGGGTCCGCAGGGGCATCTCGGACGACGCCGCTCTGTTTGCGGGGGTTCGTCATCCAGGGCGACGATTGACGGACCCTTGCAGAACGGAACCTCGCAGAGGGAGCGTCATGGTCCTCGACCTGCTCCTCATCGCCGTCGGCATCACCCTCGACCCGCTGCCCATCATGGCCTTCGTGCTGGTCCTGTCGGCGCGCAAGGGGATCTGGAAGGGGCTGGTCTTCATCCTGGCCTGGCTCGCCTGCCTCGTCACGGTGATCGCCCTGGTCCTGCTGTTCACCGGGGGCACGCCGCCACCACCCAGGTCGCCGCCGTCCACCACCGGACTCGCGGTCAGGCTGGCCATCGGTGTCGGCCTGGTCTATTACGGTGCCCGCAGGCGACGGCGGCACGGTGCGCCGGCCCACAAGCACCGTGCCGCGCAGCACCCGGCACAGCACGCCGCACGGCACCCCCATCAGCAACCCGACAAGCATCCCGACGACCAGACATCGGCCATGGCCGAGCGGTTGGACCGGGCGTCCCCGTGGTCGGTGGCGGGCATCGCGGTCTTCCTGCAGCCCTGGGGTCTGGTCGCCGCCGCCGCCACGGTCGTCCTCCACGCCGATCTCTCCCATGTGGAGACGTACCTGGCCCTGTTCGGCTTCTGCCTGCTCGCCACCGCCAGCCTGCTCGCGGCCGAGCTGTACATGGTGTTCGCACCCGAGGCTGCGGGGGCCAGGCTGAGGGCCATGCGCGACTGGCTGGAGCGGCACGAGGAACCGGCGATCGTCTTCGGCTGCCTGATCCTGGGGCTGTGGCTCACCGGCAACAGCATCTACCAGCTGACGAGTTGACCCGGCACCCGGCTCGCGATCCGGTCGGGCGGACCTCCTGCGGACGGATCGCCCAAAGGTGCGAAGCACTCCGCCGAGTGCTGCAATGGCTTACAGGGGCCGCCGCCCGAGGACACACGCCCGATGACAGGCCGCGTCATGGCCACCGAGCCGCCCCGGACCGCCTATGCGCTCGCGAGGAGTGGTCATGAGCGATGACTTCGAAGAGATGGGACCTGTCGACTACCTGGTCCTGGAGTTTCCCGGCAACCGTATGACGGGCGAGGCCTTCCCCTTGCTCCTCGACCTGGTGGACCGACACGTCGTCCGCATTCTCGATCTTCTCTTCGTACGCAAGGACACCGACGGAACCGTCACGGTCCTCGAACTGTCCGATGTGACGGGTGACGGAGAACTGGACCTGACAGTCTTCGAAGGCGCGTCCTCGGGCCTGCTCGGACGGGACGACGTCGATGAGGCCGGAGCGGCCGTCGAACCGGGCAACTCCGCCGCGATCCTCCTGTACGAGAACACCTGGGCCGCCCCGCTGGCCAGGGCCCTGCGACGCAGTGGCGCCCAGATGGTGGCGGGCGGGCGGATCCCGGTGCAGGCCCTGCTCGCCTCGCTGGACGAGGTCGAGGGCTCACAGCCCCAGGGAACGTCGGCGGCCTGAGCCGGGCGAGCCGGGCCGGACGCCCCGGCCGTTCCGCACTCCTCACACCCCAGGAGGTCACCATGCCCCGCCTCATTCGCCGCGTCGCCCGTACCGCCGTCGTGGCCGGAACGGCCACCGCCGTGTCCAACCGTGTGTCGCGCCGGCAGGCGGGCCGCTGGGCGCAACAGGACGAGCAAGCGCAGGCGAGTCAGCAGCCGTCCGCGCCCCCGACCCCCCCGCCCGCCGCGCCGCCGCCGGGACCGGCGACCGCGCCCGTCGACGAGATGAACGCCAAGATCGACAAGCTGAAGGAGCTCGGTGAGCTGAAGGCTCAGGGGATTCTGAGCGAAGAGGAGTTCGCCGCCGAGAAGAAGAAGGTCCTCGGCTGAGGTCTTCGGCCGACCCCGACGGCCGGCACCACGGCCGGGGGGAATCGGGACGGCCCACGCAGGAGCCTGCCCCGGACCGGACGGCCCACGGGAGAACCATCGCCACACGCAGGCGGGAGAGCCGCCCCGCGGTCGCCTGCCCGCGGGGAGTGAGACCGTCCTCGGCCCGCCCGGCGGACGGGCTGTCGCCGACGACCCGGGGCAGGCCGGCCACGGGCCTGCGGCCGGCACCGCATGGGGGGCCGTGAAGGGACGCCCCCATGACACAGCCGGAGCCGAGGCCGCGGGCCGCCACAGCAGGCGTCGGAGCTCAGCCCGAGGAGGCGGACCGGCTGCGCGACATGCTGCGCAACCCGGCTTACCGCAAGGCGCTCGTTTTCTGCGCCCTGATCGGCATTCCGGTGTCGCTCGCCGCTTTCTGGTTCCTCGTCGCCCTGCACCAGCTGGAGCACCTGATGTGGGCGACCCTGCCGGAGAAGCTCGGCATGTCCACACCCCCCTGGTGGTGGCCGCTGGTGCTGCTCCCGGTGGCCGGAGCCGTCGTCGCCCTGGTCGTCCTCCGTCTCCCCGGCGCCGGGGGCCATGTCCCCGCGTACGGGCTGCACTCGGGCGGAGCCACGTCGAAGGCGCTGCCCGGAGTGATCATCGCCGCGGTGGCGAGCCTGCCGCTCGGCGCGGCCCTGGGACCCGAGGCGCCACTGATCGCCCTCGGTGGTGGTCTCGCCCTGCTGTTCAGGGAGCTCACCAGGGCGCCCGCGACCCCGCAGAGCACGGCGCTCCTCGGGGCGGCCGGTGCCGCGGCGGCCATCTCCGCGATCTTCGGCAACCCGCTGGTCGGCGCCGTACTGCTGATGGAGGTGGCCGGGGTGGGCGGCCCGCAGCTGTTCGCGGTCATGCTCCCCGCACTGCTCTCCAGCGGGGTGGGCTCCCTGGTGTTCACGGGCTTCGGCCGCTGGACCGGTCTGGAGACCGGCAGTCTCAGCGTGAAGCCGTCCGGGCCGCCCCCGCACCTGGACCTCGGCGACGTGGGCTGGACGCTGCTCATGGCCGTCGTCATCGGCACCCTCGTGCACCTGGTCCTGGCCGGGGGACGGCTGGCGGCCGCTTTCGTGGCGGCGCGGCCGCTCGCCGCCACGGTCGCCTGCGCCCTGGCCGCCGGTGCCTGCGCGGCCCTGTACACCGCCGTCACCGGCCGCACACCCGTGGACGTCGCCTCGTCGGGCCAGGACACGCTGGAGCAGTTGGCGGCGGACCCGCACGCCTGGAGCGTCGGGGCGCTGATCGCCGTCCTCGCGTTCAAGAGCGCCGCGTACGCCCTCTGTCTGGGCAGCCTGCGCGGCGGTCCCATCTTCCCCGCCCTGTTCATCGGAGCCGCGACGGGCGTCCTGCTGGCCCCCTTGCCGGGCCTCGGCGTCGGTCCCGGCCTGGCCGGCGGCATGGCGGCCGCGGCCGCCGCCGCGCTCCGGCTACCGGTGAGCAGCGTGGTGCTCGTGGTGCTGCTCCTCGGCAGCAGCGCCATGATCCCCGTCGTGATCATCGCGGCCGTGGTCTCCTTCATCACCACGGAGCTGCTGCCGCCCGGCCCCGGGATTCCGGCAGCGGGGGAGCCGGACCGGCCCGCCGCGGTCCGTACCCCGCAGAGGCAGGCCCCGTGAACGCCGGCACCGCGGCGGGCGCGCGCATGACGCCCGAGGCGTTCCGGACCCTGTACGAGCGGCTGCGCGAGGAGGCACGGCAGGGCGGGGACGACGGGCGTGGCGCGCTGAAGCACCTCACCCCGGAGCGGGTCGCCGCGGCCGCACGTGAGGTCAGGTCCGGGCGCACGGTGTCCCTTGCCGCACCGGTGGAGACGGCGGCGGGCCCGGACAACCCGGAGCCCGCCGGCCACCGGATGACGGGCCCCGCACCCGAGGAGATCGGCGCCGACGGCCTGCACTTCGCCCGCGACCGCTTCACCATGAACGTGCACGGGGACGCGGACAGCCATCTCGACGCGCTGTGCCATGTGCTGTACGACGGCGAGCTCTACAACGGGGTGCCGGCCGGCAGCGTGACACCGGACGGCGCCACCGCCCTGTCCGTCGACGTGGTCCGGGACGGCATCGTGGGGCGCGGGGTGCTCCTGGACATCCCCCGGCTGCGGGGCGTGCCCTGGCTGGAGCCGGGCGACCACGTCACCGCGGACGACCTGGCCGCGGCCGAGACCGCCCAGGGTGTCCGCGTCGGCGCCGGGGACCTGCTGCTCGTACGGGTCGGCCACCGCCGCCGGCGCCGGGAGCGCGGGGCCTGGGACGCCGCACAGGCCCGCGCGGGCCTCCACCCGGCGGCGGTGGAGTTCCTGGCGGAACGCCGCGTGTCCGTGCTGGGCGGCGACGGCAACAACGACACCGCTCCGAGCGCGGTGGAAGGAGTCGCCTTCCCCGTCCATGTCCTGACCATCCATGCGATGGGGCTGCATCTCATGGACTATCTGCAGTTCGAGGAGCTGGCTCCGGCCTGTGAACAGGAGGGCCGCTGGAGCTTCCTGTGCGTGGTCGCGCCCCTGCGGCTCCCGTCGGCCACCGGTTCTCCCGTGAATCCGATCGCCGTCCTGTGACCGCCGTCCTGCGCTTCCGGCCCGCACCGCCGACCGCACCGCAGCGGCCTCGCCGAGCGCGTGGCCCGCCCGGTCGCCGCCTGCCCGATCCACCGATACGTTCGATCTACAGGCCAGAACCGCGAGGACGGTGACCGCTGTGAACGACTTCTCTCACTACGACGTCATCATCATCGGCACCGGCGCGGGCGGAGGCACTCTCGCCCATCGCCTCGCCCCGTCGGGGAAACGCGTCCTCATTCTCGAACGCGGCGACTACCTCCCCCGGGAGCGGGACAACTGGGACTCCACGGCCGTCTTCGTCAAGGGCAAGTACCGGGCCCCCGAGTTCTGGTACGACAAGCACGGCAACTCCTTCCCCCCGGAGGTCAACTACTACGTCGGCGGCAACACCAAGTTCTACGGGGCCGCCCTCTTCCGGCTGCGCCCCGAGGACTTCGGCGAACTGCGCCACCACGGAGGCATCTCCCCGGCATGGCCCATCCGTTACGAGGACCTGGAGCCGTACTACACCCAGGCCGAGCACCTCTACCTCGTGCACGGCAGGCACGGGGAGGACCCCGGTGAGGGGCCGGCGAGCGCGCAGTACGCGTACCCGCCCGTCGAGCACGAGCCGCGCATCCAGCAGCTGAGCGACGACCTCGAGAAGCGCGGGCTGCACCCCTTCCATCTGCCCATCGGGGTCAACCTGAGGCAGGACGCCAACGGCCGGGCCGTCCACTCCAGCGTCTGCATCCGCTGCAACCGGGTCGACGGTTTCCCCTGTCTGGTGCGCGGCAAGTCCGACGCGCAGGTGATCTGCGTCGAGCCCGCCCTGGAACATCCCAACGTCGAGATGATCACCAACGCCCATGTGGTGCGCCTGGAGACCGACCCCACGGGGCGCAGCGTCAGCACCGTCGTCGCCCGGCTCGGTGGCGGTGACGGTGACGGTGAGGGATCACCGGCCCGCTTCTCCGCCGATGTCGTCGTCGTCGCCTGCGGCGCCGTGAACTCCGCGGTCCTGCTGCTGGCATCGGCCGACGACCGGCACCCCAACGGGCTGGCCAACAGCTCGGACGTGGTGGGCCGGCACTACATGCGGCACAACAACCTGGCGCTCATGGCCGTGTCCAAGGAGCCCAACGACACCCAGTTCCAGAAGACCCTCGCCCTGCACGACTGGTACTTCGGAGCAGACGACTGGGACTATCCGCTGGGCGGCATCCAGATGCTCGGCAAGTCGGACGCGGAGCAGATCCACGGCGAGGTCCCGCGCTGGGCCGGGGCCGTGACACCGGACATGCCCTTCGAGGTGCTCGCCCACCACGCCGTCGACTTCTGGCTGTGCGGGGAGGACCTCCCCGCCCCCGAGAACCGGGTCACCCTGGACAAGGACGGCGGCATCCATCTGGCCCTCGACGAGAAGAACAACATCGAGGGCCTGAACCGGCTGCGGCACAAGCTGCAGGGCATGCTCGGCCACCTGGGCATGCACGAGCACCATCTGCTGTCGCACAGCATCTATCTGCACAAGGGCATGCCCATCGGCGCGACAGCCCACCAGGCCGGCACCGTGCGCTTCGGCGACGACCCGGGCAGCTCGGCCCTGGACGTCAACTGCAAGGCCCACGACCTCGACAACCTCTACGTCGTCGACACGAGCTTCTTCCCGAGCATCGGGGCGGTCAACCCGTCACTGACGGCCATCGCGAACGCCCTGCGCGTCGGGGACCACATCGTGGAGCGGCTGGGCTGAGGGGCTGAGCAGCTGACCCGACCGGGGGAAGAACGACCGTCCAACGGCCCAATGCGCAGCGTGCAATGCCGCTCTCAGGGGCCTCCTGATGGTTCGGTGGCCCGCGGGTCCCGCGCGGTTTCACCGCTACGGCCCGCAGGATCCGGGGCACGGACCCGAGGCACGTACCAAGGAGGCATTGTGAACACCCAGGCCGGTGCGGCGCCGTACCCGATCCCGTCGCTGCTGAAGGGACAGAAGGCGCTGGTCACCGGCGCGAACTCCGGCATCGGCAGGGCGACGGCGATCGGCCTGGGCCGGGCGGGTGCCGATGTGGTCGTGAACTATGTGGCCGGCCAGGAGGCCGCTGACGAGGTGGTCGAGGAGATCCGGTCCCTCGGAGTCAATGCCGCCGCCTACGAGGCCGACGTCTCCCAGGAGGACCAGGTCGTCGCCATGGTCGACCGCATGGTCCAGGAGTTCGGGACCATCGACATCATGGTGGCCAACGCGGGCCTCCAGCGCGACGCGCCGCTCACCGAGATGACGCTCGCCCAGTGGCAGAAGGTCATCGACGTCAACCTCACCGGCCAGTTCCTGTGCGCCCGGGAGGCCACCAAGGAGTTCCTGCGGCGCGGCGTCGTCCCCGAGGTGTCACGCTCCGCGGGGAAGATCATCTGCATGAGCTCGGTCCACCAGCTCATCCCGTGGGCGGGCCACGTCAACTACGCCTCCTCCAAGGGCGGCGTACAGATGATGATGGAGACGCTGGCCCAGGAACTGGCGCCGAAGAAGATCCGGGTGAACGCGATCGGCCCCGGCGCCATCAAGACGCCGATCAACACGAGCGCCTGGTCGACGCCCGAGGCCGAGCGCGACCTGCTGCGGCTCATTCCGTACGACCGGGTCGGCGAGCCGGAGGACATCGCCCAGGCCGCCGTCGCCCTCGCATCGGACCTCATGGACTACGTGGTCGGCGTCACCCTCTTCGTGGACGGTGGCATGACCCTCTTCCCCGGATTCGCCACGGGCGGATGACGCGCGCCTGTTCCGCACGGCCCGACCACCGAAGGCACGCATGCATCATTCCGTCCAGCTCCTCGCGGACGCCCACCTGCTGGCGTCGGACGCACCCGCCCAACTGCTCCCGGCCAGGGAGCTCATGGCCTTCACCCTGGCCTCCCACATCATCCTGGTGCCGATGGGGGTGGCGCTTCCGCTGATCACCCTGATCATGCATTACCGGGGGCTGCGCGCGAACGACCCCGTCGCGCTGCTGCTCGCCCGCCGCTGGTCGGCGGTCATGGCGGTCCAGTTCGCCGTCGGCATCGTGACCGGCACGGTTCTCACCTTCGAGTTCGGGCTGCTCTGGCCGGGCCTCATGGGTACGTGGGGCGACGTCTTCGGCATCGGATTCGGCATCGAGGGCTGGGCGTTCTTCCTCGAATCGGTCCTGATCGCCATCTATCTCTACGGCTGGCGCCGGTTGAAGCCGAGGACCCACTTCCTCCTCGGGCTGCCGCTGCCGGCGACCGCGCTGCTCGGGGCGTTCGGCATCCTCGCGGCCAACTCGTGGATGAACACCCCTCAGGGCTTCACGCTCGACTCCAACGGCAAGCCCGTCGACGTCGACGTCTGGAAAGCGATCTTCACCCCGATGTTCGGGCCGGAGTACTGGCACTTCGTCGGGGCCATGCTGGTGACGGCCGGGTACGTCGTCGCGGGCGTCTACGCGGTCGGCTGGCTCAGGGGCCGCAGGGACCACTACCACCGGCTCGGGTTCACCGTCCCCTTCACGCTCGCGGCGGTGGTCAGCCCGATCCAGTTCGTGCTCGGCGACTCGATCGCCCGCTCCGTCTTCCACAAGCAGCCCGTGAAGTTCGCCGCGATGGAGATCGTCTGGGAGACCGACACCCATGTACCGGAGTACCTGTTCGGCCGGCTCCACCCGGACGGAACCATTTCCGGTGGCATCAAGATCCCCCAACTCGACTCCATCCTCGCCGGGTTCAGCCCCAAGACCAAGGTGATCGGGCTGACCTCCGTCCCCGCGTCCGACCGGCCCAACGCCACCCAGGCCACCATCGTCCACTGGGCCTTCGACCTGATGGCCGTGATCGGCTCGCTGCTGGTGCTGCTCGCCCTCTGGTACGGCTGGTACCGGCTGAGGGGGCACCGGATGCCCGCCAACCGCTGGTTCTACCGCGGTGCGGCATGCGCCGGTGTCGCCTCGGTCGTCGCCGTCGAATGCGGCTGGATCACGACCGAGGTGGGGCGGCAGCCCTGGATCGTCTACCAGAACATGCGGGTCGCCGAAGCGGTGACGGCCACCCGGTCCACCAGTCTCTGGATCATGTTCGGTCTGGTGATCGTCGTGTATGTCCTCCTCTTCGGGGCGTTCCTGACCGTGCTGCTCAAGATGCGGACCCGCTGGCGTCTCGCCGACGCCGAGCGCGCCAAGGGCCACCTGGTGGAGGAGCCGGAGACCGACACCCCGTACGGTCCGCGCTCCAAGCCCCCGGACGGCGGTGCCCTCGCCGCCGAGGGCACGGGTCCCGCACCGGGTGAGGACGGCCGGTCATGACCCTTGCGGGCCTCATCGCCTTCGTCCTGCTGCTCGCGGTCGCCGCCTACGCCTGCGCCGGTGGCACGGACTACGGAGCCGGCTTCTGGGACCTGTTCGCCGGGGGCGCGGAGCGCGGGAAGCGGCCCCGGTGGCTGATCGACCACGCCATGGCGCCGGTCTGGGAGGTCAACAACGTCTGGCTGATCTTCATCTTCGTCGTCATGTGGACCGGTTTCCCCGTGATGTTCCAGACGGTCTTCTCGGCGATGTGGCTGCCGCTGGCGCTCGCCGCCGTCGGCATGGTCCTGCGCGGCGCGGGTTTCGCGCTGCGCAAGCCCACCCGGCGGCTGGCCCGACGGCGGGTCTACGGTGCGGTGTTCGCCATCGCCTCACTGCTCACCCCGTTCTTCCTCGGCGCCGCCGTCGGGGGCATCGCATCCGGCAGGGTGGCACCCGGCACCGAGGCATCGGCGGACGCCTGGTCCAACCCGACGTCCATCTTCTTCGGGCTGCTGACCGTCGCCGCGACCGCGTTCCTCGGCGCCGTGTTCCTCTCCGCCGACGCCGAACGCTTCGACACACCCGACCTCGTCGGCTACTTCCGCCGCCGTGCGCTCGGCACCCTCGTCGTCGTGGTCCTGCTCGGTGTGGCCGCGTTCGCCGTCACCCGTGGCGACGCGCCCCATGTCTGGCACGGACTCACCCACGGTGCGGGCCTCGCCTTCGCGATGGTGGCCGCCGTGTGCGCCCTCGGCACGGGATGGCTGCTGCTGCGGGCAAGCGGGCGGTGGTCGCGTTACACCGCGGTCGGCATGGTCGCCGCGGCCGTCTTCGCCTGGGGGTTCGCCCAGCGCCCTTACCTGATTCCGAAGTCCCTGACCGTGCAGGAAGCGGCGGGCGATCCCACGACGCTGAAGTGGCTGGCCTTCGTCACCCTCGTCGCGGTGATCCTCGTCTTCCCGGCCGTGTTCTTCCTCTACTGGCTGGACACCCACGGCGAACTGGAGGCGCTGACCGACTCCGACCTGCAGAGCGGTACGGGCCGCCGGGCCGACGGAGACTGACGGGACGGACCGTGCTGAGCACCGACGAGTTCCTCCTGGGGATCGCCCTCACCGTGCTGCTCGCCGTCGGCTCGCAGATCCTGGCGAGCCGGCTGCGCATCCCCGCCCTGATCGTGCTCCTGCCGGCCGGCTTCACCGCGGGCGCCCTGACCGATGTCGTCCATCCGGACATGCTGATCCCGGAGCACTTCTCCTCCGTGGTCACGCTCTCCGTGGCGATGATCCTCTACGACGCGGGCCTCGACCTCGATCTGCGTCATCTCAGGGGCGGTACCCGATCGGTGGTGCTCCGACTGCTGCTGCTGGGGGCGCTGATCACCTCGGGGGCGGTCATGGCCGCCGGTCCCGCGCTGTTCGGCGTCCCGCTCGCCGCGGCCATGATGCTCGGCGTGATCCTCGTCGTATCGGGACCGACGGTCGTGGGTCCGCTGCTCGACCACGTCCGGCCCTCCGCGCGGGTGCGGCGGGTCCTGGTCTGGGAGGGATCGCTGATCGACCCGGTGGGCGGCATCCTCGGGGCGCTCGTCTTCCACTCGATCATGGTCGGCGGCTTCCAGGTCGGGCACGGATTCCGGGTCGGCGCGTTCATGCTCAGCGTGGTCATCGGCCTTGCGGGCGGCGTGGTGGGGGCCGCGCTCCTGTGGTTCGCCCTGCGCGTCCTCGGGCTCGGCGAGACGCTGGGCACACTGGCCCAACTGGCCACGATCGTAGCGGTGTCGGCCGTCTGCGACGCCCTGCGCGACGACACGGGTCTCATCGCCGCCATCGTCGCCGGAATGGCGGTCGCCAACCTCCCGGGCCTCGAACTACCCGCCCGGCGGCCCTTCTTCGAGGCCCTGGTCCAGCTGATCATCGGTCTGCTGTTCGTCTCCATCTCGGCCGGCGTCCCTCCGTCGTCCGTGACTCCGGTGCTTCTGCCCGCCGTCGGGCTCATCGCCCTGCTCGTACTGGCGGTACGGCCGCTCATCGCCTGGCTCTCCACCCACAGGGCGGGACTGTCCGGAGGGGAGCGGGCGTTCATCGGCTGGATGGCCCCGCGCGGCATCGTCGCCGCCGCCACCGCCTCGACCTTCTCCGCCACCCTGGCCGACGAGGGGCTGGCCGGCGCGTCCGAGATCCTTCCGATCACGTTCCTGGTCATCGTCGGAACGGTCCTGCTGTACGGGCTGACCGCGGGGCCGGTCGCCGGGCGGCTCGGGGTCATGCGGTCGGCACGCACCAGGCCGCTTCTGGTGGGCGGTGAACCCTGGGTCATCGACCTCGGGCGGTGTCTGCGGGCCGCCGGGCTCGACGTGCTGATGTGGGCGGGGTCCGACGAACAGCGCGAGCGGATCAGGGAGGCCGGCATCGAGCCGGCCCCGGGCGAACTACTGGCGACGGCCACCGACCCCGGGGCGCGGCTCGAGGGCGTCACCGCGCTCCTGCTGCTCACCGACGACGACGACTTCAACGCTCTGATCTCGGTCGTGGTGCGGGACAGCGTCGACGGCCCGGTGTACCGGGTCGGTCCCCCGGAGGACAGTCCCGGTGCCGTCGCCACCCGCACCGGCCGGGACATCCTCTTCGGGCGGGACCTGGTCCGGCACACCCTGGCCGCCCGCTACGAGCAGGGCGCGCGCTTCGTGCTCGGGGCGCCGGGCGACGCGCCGCCGCCGGGGCACGACCTGCTGTTCGTCGTACGGGCCGACGGCCGCCTCGATCCCGTCACCGAGGCCGAGGCGCCCGTCCCGGGTACGGGTGACAGGGCCGTCCTCCTCGGCCCCGGGGAGGCCGCGACACGTGAGCCGTGAACCGACGGGAGCTCACGCCGCGTCGGTCGGCGGAACCGGCGAGGTCTTTCCGCGTGCCCGGTTCAGGGCCGCGTCCAGGGTGAGGGCCGTATCGATGAAGGCGAGATGGGTGAAGGCCTGCGGGAAGTTGCCGAGCTGGCGTCCGGTGAGGTCGATCTCCTCGGAGTAGAGCCCCAGATGATTGGCGTACGTCAGCATCTTCTCCAGCACGAGTCGCGACTGGTCCAGTCTGCCCGCCCGCGCGAGCGCGTCGACGTAGATGAACGTGCACAGGGAGAAAGTGCCTTCGGAGCCTCGCAGTCCGTCGGGCGAGGCCTCCGGGTTGTAGCGGTAGACCAGGCTGTCCGACACCAGCTCCCGGTCCATCGCGTTCAGGGTCGAGGTCCACATCGGATCGCTCGGGGTGATGAAGCCCACGGTGGACATCCGCAGCAGCGACGAGTCGAGCACCTCGCTGCCGTAGTGCTGCACGAACGCCCGCCGCCCGGCGTCCCAGCCGCGTTCGTAGACCTGTTGGTAGATCTTGTCCCGCTCACCGCTCCAGCGTGCGAGCGCGGCCGGGCGGCCGCTCGCGGCGGCCAGTCGCAGCGCCCGGTCGAAGGCGACCCAGGACATCACCCGGCCGTAGGTGAAGTTCTGGCGTCCGCCGCGGGTCTCCCACAGGCCCTCCTCGGCCTGGTCCCAGTTGTCACAGAGCCAGTCGACGATCGTGTGCAGTGACTTCCACCCGTGGTACCCCACCTGAAGACCGCGTTCGTGGGCGAAGAAGATGCTGTCCATCGCCTCGCCGTAGATGTCGAGCTGGAGCTGGTCGGCCGCGCCGTTGCCGATGCGTACGGGGCTGGAACCCTGATAGCCCTCCCAGTGGCCCAGGGTCTCCTCGACGAGGTCGGAGGAACCGTCGACGCGGTACATGATGTTGAGCGGCCCGGTGTCGCCGGAGTTGCCCGCCGTCTCCTGGACCCGGTCGTGCAGCCAGACCATGAACGCGGTCGCCTCCTCGGTGAACCCGAGCCCCAGCAAGGCGTAGACGGAGAAGGAGGCATCACGGATCCAGGTGAACCGGTAGTCCCAGTTCCGCTCGCCGCCCAGCTGCTCGGGCAGCCCGGTGGTCGGCGCCGCCACGAGCGCGCCGCTCGGCGCGTACGTCATCAGCTTCAGCGTGATGGCCGAGCGCTCCACCGCCTCCCGCCAGCGGCCGGAGTAGCGGGACTGGCTGAGCCAGCCGCGCCAGTACCCGACCGTGTCGTCGAAGAGCTGCTGGAACTCGCCGTGCCCGATCTCCCGCGGCGGGCCGTCGGCGGAGGACTCGATGACGATTCCCCGCTCCTGACCGGCCTGCAGGGTCAGCCTGGCGTGCACGTCACGGTCGCTGGTGACGTCGGTGACGAGCCGCACGTCCTCGGGCTCGCGGACGGCGTGGAGGGTCAGCTCCATGCCGTCCGCGACGAACACCGCCCCCCTCTCGGTGACATGCAGCTCGTGCGGGGCGCGGCCGTAGTCGAACCGCGGAACGATGTCGACCTCGAAGGTGATGCTGCCGCGGACGCATCGCAGCAGTCGGACCAGGCGATGGCGTGTCGTCGCCGTCCTGCCCGTCACCGGCATGAAGTCGACGACCTCCCCGGCTCCGGCCTCGGTCATGAAGCGGGTGACGAGGACCGCGGTATCGGGAAGGTACAACTGCTTGCTGGTGTACGACTTGTCCGCCGGTGCGACTCTGAAGTACCCGCCCTCGGTGCGGTCCAGCAGCGCACCGAAAATGCTCGGCGAATCGAACCGCGGACAGCAGAACCAGTCGATGGTGCCGTGCGTGGTCACGAGTGCTGCGGTCTGCAGGTCACCGATGAGACCGTGGTCCTCGATGAGGGGGTAGTCGAGCGGGTAATCGTTCATCGCGAACCCCTTTCGCCCTGGCCAGGCAGTCCCGTGCCGCCCCATCAGCTTAGACAGTCATGGCATTTCGGGCCTTTCGGAACTCTCGGGTTGATTCGTGCATATCGGGTGGCGGCCCTACCGTGGATCGAGGAGAGAGAACATCAGCTGACACCCCGGGGGCGCGAGCGATGATGTCCTGGGCGACGGTCTTCCGGCTGCGGCAGTACGCCATGGCGAGCCTGTGGATCGTCCCGCTGCTCGGCATCGTTCTCGGCGTGCTCCTCGCGGACGCCACGGTGTGGCTCGACGCCAGAGTGGAGGTGCCGAAGGACTGGCAGTACTCGGCGTCGACCGCGAGCAGCGTTCTCAGTTCGATCGTCGGCGCGATGGTCGCGCTCCTCGGCTTCGTCGTGACCATCGGGGTCCTCGTCGTGCAGCAGGCCACGGGAACGCTGTCACCGCGGTACATGCGGCTCTGGTACCGGGACCGGCTGCAGAAGGCCGTGCTCGCCACCTTCGCCGGAACGTTCGCCTTCGCCTTCTCGCTGCTGCGCCGCATCGAGACGGACTTCGTGCCCGATCTCGGTGTCACCCTGGCGGGAGCGGGCGTCGCCGCGAGTCTGCTGCTCCTGCTGATCTATCTCAACCGATTCATCCACAACCTCAGACCCGTGGCCATTGCGGCCCTGGTGTCAGGGGCGGGACGGCGGCTGATCGACCGGGGGAGGATGCTGGCCGAGAGCGGGACGATCCGCGCCGGGGAGCAGACGGCACCTCTGACGGGCGGACCCGTGCGCCGGATCCCCACCGAGCAGGGCGGCACGATCCAGGGCATCAACGCGGCGCGGCTGGGGGCCGTCGCCGAGCGTCACGACTGCGTGGTCGTGCTCGCTCACCGGGTGGGCGACTCCGTACCGCCCGGCGCCACGCTGCTCGAGGTCCACGGTGCGTCGCCCCCCGACGCCCGGGCGCTGACCGGGCTCGTCGCGCTGGGCGTCGAGCGGACCATCGAGCAGGACCCCGCCTTCGCCCTGCGCATCCTCGTCGACATCGCGATCAGAGCTCTCTCACCGGCCGTGAACGACCCCACGACCGCCGTTCAGCTCCTCAACCACATCGAGGCGTTCCTGCACACCGTCGGCAAGGCGGAGCTGAGCCGCAGCTACACCCTCCACGACAGCCACGGCCGGACCCGGCTGGTGGTCCCGGGCCGGGCCTGGGAGGACTTCCTCCAGCTCGGTGTGACCGAGATCCGCCAGTACGGTGCGACCTCCACCCAGATCTGCCGGCGGCTCCGGGCCCTGCTGCAAGGCCTGCTCACCGCGCTGCCCGAACCGCACCTGCCCGCCGTACGGGCGGAGCTGAAGCTCCTGGACGAGTCGGTGGCGCGCTCGTTCACCGACCCCGTCCTGCTGGCGATCGCGCTGACCCCCGACCGCCAGGGCATCGGGGGCGGGGCCGTCGACGGCCCTGTGTGAGCGCGGGCAGGGGCGTCCGGTGCGCGCCCCCCGACGTCGCGCAGGCCCACCGGGATGCCCGGATGGCACAATCGGGCACGGCGGGCGCCGTCCGCCTCCGCCGAGAGCGGACCGCCGACCATCACTCGCAGGGACGCCGTGAGCACGTACCGTGACTTCGCACAACGAGGCTCCGCCCGCGCGACCGCCCTGCGGACCGTCGGCACGCGGGAGCGGCGCTCCCACCTCACCGCACCCCGTGTCCCGACCGTCGGCATCGACATCGGCGGTACGAAGGTGATGGCCGGCGTCGTCGACGCCGACGGGGTCATCCTGGAGAAGGTCCGCACCGAGACCCCCGACAAGTCCAAGAGCCCCAAGGTCGTCGAGGACACCATCGTCGAGCTGGTCCTCGACCTCTCCGACCGGCACGATGTGCACGCCGTCGGCATCGGCGCGGCCGGCTGGGTCGACGCGGACCGTTCCAAGGTGCTCTTCGCGCCCCACCTCGCCTGGCGCAACGAACCGCTGCGCGACGCGCTGCAGAACCGCCTGGCCGTCCCCGTCATGGTCGACAACGACGCGAACACCGCCGCGTGGGCCGAATGGCGCTTCGGCGCCGGCCGCGGCGAGGACCATCTGGTCATGATCACGCTCGGTACGGGCATCGGCGGCGCGATCCTCGAGGGCGGGCAGGTCAAGCGCGGCAAGTACGGCGTCGCCGGCGAGTTCGGCCATATGCAGGTCGTGCCCGGCGGGCACCGCTGCCCCTGCGGCAACCGCGGCTGCTGGGAGCAGTACAGCTCCGGCAACGCCCTCGTCCGTGAGGCGCGCGAGCTGGCGGCGGCCGACTCCCCGGTCGCGTACAACATCATCGAGCGGGTCAAGGGCAACGTCCCGGACATCACCGGCCCGCTGATCACCGAGCTGGCCCGCGAGGGCGACGCGATGTGCGTCGAGCTGCTCGAGGACATCGGCCAGTGGCTGGGCGTGGGCATCGCCAACCTCGCCGCCGCCCTCGACCCCTCCTGCTTCGTCATCGGCGGCGGCGTCAGTGCCGCCGACGATCTGCTGATCGGGCCTGCCCGGGACGCCTTCCGCCGCCATCTGACCGGGCGCGGCTACCGGCCGGAGGCCCGTATCGCCAAGGCCGAGCTCGGTCCCGAGGCCGGTATGGTCGGTGCCGCCGACCTCGCGCGGCTGGTCGCCCGGCGCTTCCGGCGCGCCAACCGGCGCCGCGTCGAGCGGCACGAGAGATACGAGCGGTACGCCCAGGCCCTCCGCAACCCGGGCGGCCTCGGAGGCATCGGCAGCATCAGCAGTAACGGCCGCATCGGCGGCCAAGGCGAGACCGGCAGCCAAGGCGACAGCGGCGACACCGGTAACACCCGCACCACCCCCCAGGACCCCTCCTCATGACCCTGCCCCGACAGACCACCCGCCCGGACGGGACGACCCGCACCACCGGGACCGTCCGCCCGGACGAGACCGCGCGTCCGCCGGAGGACCGGCGCCACATGATCCGCCGCCGCTGGCTGACCGCGATCGTCATCGTGCTGCTCATCGGCATCCCGGCCGGCTATCTGGTGATCTCCGCGGAGCAGAGCCGCGACAGCGGCCGGGACAAGGAGCGGGAGTCGTCGGCCACGGGACTGCGCGAGAACTGGCCGTCCAAGATGAAGCGCCGCGTCTTCGAGGTGCCCATCCCGGCGAAGTCCACCGAGGTCGCCTACTACGAGACCTCCAACTGGAAGTCCAGCCGGCTCTACGTGACCTTCCGGACCACCGCCGCGGGCCTGGACCTCTTCCTGACCAAGGCCGGCACCAGCCGCTCCGCACTGATCACCGGCGAGGTCACCATCAACGAGCGCGACGCCTCCACCGTCGGATGGGACTTCGGACCCGAGTCCTACTGGTCGGGCACCACGCACCGGCAGAAGGAGCCCAGACCGACCCAGCACATCACGGCCGATCTGACCGATCCGTCCTCGCCCAAGGTGTATGTCGTCTCGACGGCGACCCCCTGATCCGGAGCATGCGCCTCCGCTCACTACTGTGGGGCGGGTGAGTGAGACGCAGACGCCTACGCCCCCGAAGACCCTGCAGTACCGGATCGACGAGGTCGATCTGCTCCGGCCTGAGGGTGCGGGGCGCATGCACAGGGACGGAGGCCGGCTGTGACGTCCGATCCGGGTCCTGGTGCCCGCATGGTGAAGCTGAGCCGGGAAGGCGCCCTCGAGCTGCTGGCCAGTGTGTCGGTGGGATGAGGCGCTGCCGGCCATCCGGCCGGTCAATCATGTCGTGGACGACGGCGACGTCGTGATCCGCACGCATGAAGGGTCCATGCTGCTTGGCAGCGCCATCGAGTCCGAGGTCGTGGCGTACGAGGCCGACGAGCTCGACCCCGCCACCCGCACGGGCTGGAGCGTGATCGTTACCGGCGTCGCGACCCGTGTGTCGGACCAGACTGACATCGCCCGCTACCAGAACATGCTCATCCCGTGGGTGGACATGGAGATGGGGCACGTGGTTCGTATCCGGGCGGAGATCGTCACCGGCTTCCGCCTGGAGCGCCCGGCGGCGTCATAGGTCGTTGCCGGCGTAGGAGAGGTTGAAGCTTTTATTGGTGAGCGGGAAGTCCGGGACGATCGTGTCGGCGAGCGCGACGGGCAGGGCGGGCCAGTTGAAGAAGGACGGGTCGACGGGCTTGACCCTGGCCAGGGTGCCGTCCGGCGAGTTCGATGCGGGTGGTGATGGTGCCGCGCCAGCCTTCGACGATGCCGACTCCGGTGCCAGTGCCCGCACCCGGGGCGGGTGAGTGCGCGAGGATGGCGCCCGGGGTGAGGCCCTGGGCGAGGTGGTCGATCTGGGTGAGGGAGACGTCGATCTCCTGTGCGCGGACGAGGAAGCGGGCGAGTACGTCGCCCGTGCCGTGAACGGGGATGTCCAGCAGTGTGCCGTATGCCGTGAAGGGGTGGCCGATGCGGGCGTCGGTTCCGGTGAGGCCGCTGGCGCGGGCGACGTAGCCGAGGCAGCCGATGTCGCGTGCGGCGCTCGGGGTGAGGACGGCGGTGCCGGTGAACCGGTCGCGGACGGTGGAGTGGCCGAGTGCGAGGTGGGCGATCTCGCGGATGTCGTTGCCGGTCACTTTCAGGCGCCGAGGGGCGGGCAGGGCGTGCAGGGCTGCGCCGCCGGGGACGACGCCGCCGCGTAGCAGCCGGTGTCCGGTGATCTCGGCGTTGAGGCGCAGGAGTTGTTCGCGTACGCGTTGGGCGGGGGCGTTGAGGATGCCATGGTCGACGCCGTTGCAGAGCATGCCGATGTCGGCGATGTGGTTGTGGAGGCGTTCCAGTTCCAGCAGGAGGGCGCGGGCGCGCTGCGCCTCTGGCGGGACGGTCATGCCAGTGGCTTCTTCGACGGCGAGGCAGTAGGCGAGGGCGTGGCCGACGGTGGTGTCGCCGCTGATCCGCTCGGCGAGCGGCAGCCCGGCGGCGATCGAGCGGCCCTGGAAGAGTTTCTCGATGCCCTTGTGGACGAACCAGAGGCGTGCTTTGAGTTTGAGGATGGTCTCGCCGACGACGGAGAAGCGGAAGTGGCCCGGTTCGATCAGACCGACGTGCACCGGCCGGACCGGGATCTCGTAGACGCCGTCGCCCTCGACCTCCAGGAAGGGGTAGGGGCCTTCCTGCTCGCCGAACGGGGGCGGTGGGCCGGCGTCGGGGAGCATCGGGTACCAGCCGCGCGGCCAGTGGAAGTGGCGGACCAGGCGGCGGGGCAGGGGGTGGCCGAGGGGGACGATGCCGAACAGGTCCCGCATTTCGCGCTCGAAGCGGCCTGCGGGGAAAGACAGATGGGCCAGGGTGGGCACCTCGGGTGCGTCGGCATTCAAGTGTACGTGTAGTTCGGTGCAGGTATCAGGCGGCCCTGCAACGAAGAGGTAGACGACGCGGACGCGGTCGTTGTCGTGGTGGGCGGCGATCAGGGCCAGGCGGCGACCGGCGCGCAGCAGTTCTTCGGCCCGGAGAAGTACCCCGCCGTACCCGTCGTCCGGCAGTGCACGCAGGGACGGCCGGCGCAGGATCTGGTCGAGGTATCCCGCGGCGCCCGGCTGGTCGGGGTCGGACGTCGGACTCGCCGCGCACGGATCGGCACCCACATCGGTGCCGTCACCAGTGGGGTTCTGCACCACTCCCTGGCCCCCGTCGCGGTCGTACCGCACGACTGACGAACCGCAGCCCCGGGATGCCGTCCCGGACGGCACACGGTAGACACGGAAGAGAAACGGGCAACCTGTCATGACCACCTATGTGTACGACTTCGCCGAGGGCGGCCGGGACATGGCCGATCTGCTCGGAGGCAAGGGCGCGAACCTCGCGGAAATGGCCGGCATGGGCCTGCCGGTCCCGCCCGGCTTCACCGTCACCACCGAGGCCTGCCGTGTCTTCCGGGCCACGGGGAAGCCGCCGGCGGACCCGGACCGCCAGGTCGGTGAACACCTTTCGGCGCTGGAACGAGCCGCTGGCAAGCAGCTTGGCCAGGTGTACGACCCGCTCCTGCTCTCAGTGCGGTCGGGGGCGAAGTTCTCGATGCCGGGCATGATGGAGACCATCCTCGACATCGGCCTGAACGACTATTCGGTCCTCGGACTGGCCAAGACGCCCGAGGGGGACCGATTCGCCTGGGATTCCTACCGGCGCCTTGTGCAGATGTTCGGCAGCACGGTGATGGGTGTGGACAGCGCGCTCTTCGAAGGCCTGATCGGGCGTATCGAGGATCAGCACCACGCGGCGGACGACACACAGTTGGACACCTGTGACCTCATCCGGATCGTCGAATCCTTCAAGGACCTCATCCTCGAACAGACCGGCCAGGAGTTCCCGCAGGACCCGGCCGAGCAACTGCGGCAAGCGATCCTCGCGGTCTTCACCTCCTGGAACGGAGAGCGCGCCCGGCTCTACCGGCGCCGCGAACACATCGCGGACGACCTCGGCACGGCCGTCACCGTCCAGACCATGGTCTTCGGCAATTTTGGCGCCGACTCGGGAAGCGGCGTCGCCTTCACCCGCGACCCGGCCACGGGCCGTCCCGGCATCTACGGCGACTATCTGCCCAATGCCCAGGGCGAGGACGTCGTCGCGGGCATCCGCAACACGGTGCCACTCCAGGAACTGGCCACCCTCGACCCGCGGTCGTTCCACAAACTGCGCGACATCATGGGCCAGTTGGAAGCGCACTACCGCGACCTCTGCGACATCGAGTTCACCATCGAGCGAGGCACGCTGTGGATGCTGCAGACCCGCGTCGGCAAGCGCACCGCCCAGGCCGCCTTCACCATTGGCTCCCAGCTGGCAGATGAAGGGCTCATCTCCCCGCAGGAGGCGCTGGCCCGCGTCGACGGCGATGCGCTCGCACGTCTGATGTTCCCCCGCTTCGACGCCGCCGGTACGAGCGGCGTGATCGCACGGGGCATCCCCGCGTCGCCGGGCGCGGCCGTGGGAGCGGTCGTCTTCGACTCGGCGGAAGCGGTCCGCAGGGCCGCCGCCGGTGAAAAGGTCGTCCTCGTACGCCAGGAGACGGCCTCCGACGACCTGCCCGGCATGGTCGCCGCACAGGCGGTGCTCACCAGCCGGGGAGGCAAGACCAGCCACGCAGCGGTCGTCGCACGGGGCATGGGAAAGGTATGCGTCTGCGGAGCCGAGAGTATTCACGTCAACACCAGGGCGCGCCTCTTCACGGCCAGCGACGTGACCGTGTCCGAAGGCACCGTGATCTCCGTGGACGGCTCCGAAGGGGTGGTCCGCCTCGGCGCCGTTCCGCTGGTCGACTCCACGGTCATGCGCTACTTCGACGCCGGCGGACAACTGCCCGACGATGACAGGGCGCAGGAGGGCGTGCGCGAGGTGCACCGGCTCATGCGACAGGCCGACAACGTCCGGCGTCTGGAGGTGCGGGCGAATGCCGACACCCCGCAGGACGCGGCGCGTGCCCGCCGGTTCGGCGCGCAGGGAATCGGCCTGTGCCGTACCGAGCACATGTTCCTCGGCGACCGGCGTCCATTGGTGGAGGCCATGATCCTCGCTCACACGGATGCTGAGCGCGACAAGGCGCTCGCCGCTCTTCTGCCTCTCCAACGCGACGACTTCACCGGCATCCTCGAAGCCATGGACGGCCTGCCCGTGACCATCCGGCTGCTCGACCCGCCCCTGCACGAGTTCCTTCCCGACCGTACGGAGCTGGCCGTGCGCCTCGCCCGGGACGAAGCCCTCGGCAGAACTCCGGACACCCACGACACCGCTCTGCCGGCCGCCGTCAATCGCATGCACGAGGAGAACCCCATGCTCGGCCTGCGCGGGGTACGGCTGGGCCTGGTGGTCCCCGGGCTCGTGGCCATGCAGGTGCGTGCCATCGCCGAAGCCGTGGTCGCGCGCAAGCAGGCTGGCGGCGACCCACGGGCCGAGATCATGGTCCCGCTCGTCGACGCGGCGGAGGAACTGCACCTCGTGCGGGAAGAGGTGGACGAGGTCCTGGCCACGGTCGCACGGGAGACCGGAATCACCGTCGAATGCCCGGTCGGGACCATGATCGAACTGCCCAGGGCGGCCCTCACCGCAGGCCGGATCGCGCGGGAAGCCCAGTTCTTCTCCTTCGGTACGAACGGCTTGACGCAGACCACCTGGGGCTTCTCCCGCGACGACGTCGAGGCGGCGTTCTTCCCGGCCTATCTCGACAAGGGCATCTTCGCCACGTCCCCGTTCGAGACCCTCGACCGCGAAGGCGTCGGGCGATTGGTGCAGATTGCGGTCGCCGAGGGCCGCGCGACCCGTCCGGACCTCAAGATCGGCGTCTGCGGGGAGCACGGCGGAGACCCCACGTCGGTGCACTTCTTCCATGACGCCGGACTCGACTACGTCTCCTGCTCTCCCTTCCGCGTCCCGGTCGCGCGCCTCGAAGCGGGCCGGGCGGCGCTGACGACCCGGCGCGCAGATGCGAGCAAGTGACTACCTGCGCCCGGTTGGAGCGTGCTTCTCGAGCCCAGGCCGCCCGCAGGCGGATCACGTAGCGGACGGCCGCCGGGCTTCGACGAAGAGGGTCCCCAACGGGCAACACCTCGGAAGTCTGGAAAACGCCTCCATGTCGTTGGGCGGCCGGAACACCCTGACTCGGTGCCCGCTGCATGGTGTCGGGGCGCTAGCCCGCGCGGGGGGCTGCGAAGTGGGCGTCCACGGCGACGACGCCGTCGACGCCCTGGCAGAGGGCCACGACCACCGGGACGAGACGCGGCTCCGGGACGTGACCCCGCAGGGTGATGACCCCGTCCCGGACCTCGACCGCGACGGTGCCCTCGTCCAGGCCGAGGATGCGTCCCAGGACGTCATGCTCGACCTCGTCGCGGATCTCGACGTCGGAGCGGATGAAGGCGTCGAGCAGGTCGCTGCGGCTGACGATGCCGGTGAGGAGCCCGTCGTCGCCGACCACCGGCAGCTGCTTGACGTGCCGCCTGCGGAGTTCCCGCGCGGCCCGGGGGATGGTCCAGTCGGCGCGGGCGGTGAAGACGGGGCTGCTCATGAGCGTGCCCGCGGTCCGGGCCCGGGCCTTGCCCCAGGCGCGCTCGTCGTCCCCGTCCTGCCCCCGCGGATCGGGCATGCCGGCCTCGTGTCGCAGCACGTCGGACGCGGACACGACGCCGATGGGGGCGCCGTCGTCGTCGACGACCGGGGCCGCGACGATGTCGTTCGCGTCCAGCAGGGCGGTGACCTCCTGGATCGGTGTGGTGGGGCGGAGGGTGACGACCTCCTCGGTCATCACGTCACCGACCGTGCGGCGGTGCAGCATGGCATCGGCCTCCTCCGCTGTGCGACGGGGCGTCCGCGGTCGGACCGCCCGGGCGGACGACGCACGGCGCGCCGGCCTCCGCGGCCCTGCTGGCTCGTCCTTCCCTACCCATGACAGCACCGCGCCGCTCCGGCGACCAGTGACGTTGGGCCTGGCGGGGAGGGCCGGCTGGCCACCGCCAGGAGTGTGACCGAGTGCGCGGTAGATGCTGGCCACGCACCTCGCCGACGGCCTCGTGGCCGAGGACCGTCCCCGCTTTCACCTCGGGGAGGTCTCCGCGCAGGACGCGCAGATCGCTGCGGCAGACGGTGGTCGCGTCGACGCGCACGATCGCGTCGGCTGCCTCCTCGATCACGGGATCCGTGACCGTGTCCCAGGAGGTCTGCTCTGGGCCGTGTAGACGAGTGCTCGCATGGTACTCACTCCCTGCCACCTCATCTCCACCGTCGCTCGGAAGGCTGGGGGAAACCGGGCCTGTTGCGCTCCGTCAGCCCAGGTCCATGTAGGGGCGGCGGAAGACCGGGGCCTGACCGGTGCCCCACGGGCGTACGGCGGCCAGCGCCTGGACAACCGCGGACTCCAGCGGGCCGCTGGTGTCGATCGTGACGGCTTCTGTCCACGGCGGTTCTGCCGCCGCCATGGCGGTGGCCACGTCAAGATCGGCGTCGGACGGTCCGGGTGCGCGGGTGCTCAGGCGGGACGCCGACACGTCGCCCGGTACCTGACAGTGCAGGGCGACCAGGTCGGAGCTGGTGTGTTCGGCCATGCGCAGGGCGGCTTCGCGCTGTCCCGCATCGGACCAGGTGGCGTCCAGGACGACGGACTCCCCGGAGGACAGGAGGGCGGACGCGCGGTCGAGGAGGGCCGCGTAGGTCTTGGCAGTCCACTCGCGTGAGTACAGGCCCTCGCCGTAGCCGGCAGCCGCGGACTCCTCCGCCGGTATGCCCGCCAGCTCCTTGCGGAGGCGGTCGCTGCTGAGCAGCGTGACGCCCAACCGGTCGGCCAGTGCGCCGGAGAGCGTGGACTTCCCGCTGCCCGGGAGGCCGCCGACGAGCGTCAGACCGACAGCGGATGTGCGCAGGTGGCGCAGTGCCGCCGTCACCAGTCGGCGTGCCGCGCCCTCCGCGCCGGGTGCGCCCTGGCGTGCCTGAATGAGGGAGACCTTGGCGCGGAGGAAGGCGCGGTAGGCGACATAGTGGTGCCACAGAGAGGGTGGTGCGGGGTCGCCCGAGTATTCGCTGTACTGGGCGAGGAAGAACGCCGCGGCCTGCGGGCCGCTTCGCCCAGTAGTTCTGATCCACTTCCGCAGGGACGCGGGTCGGTTCCGGAGCCAGCATGGGCCACGCATGCAGCAGGCGCAGCGTGAGCTTGCGCCGCTCGGCCTCCTCGGCGGCCCAATGGGCAGCGGCAAGGCTCTCCGGCGAGCCATCGAGACCCACGGTGATCACTGGCTCCATGGCGACTGCCTCCGTCTCGTAAGAAGCTGGAATGACGGTGAACGAGTCCGCCTGCCCGGACTGCGCGGTCACGCCAAGCACGGCTCCTTCTGATTCGAGGAGTACCCCAAAGCATCCGGCTGCGCATGCGGACCCCGCTGTGGCAGGGCTCGGAGAGGTGCGGGGGAGGAGGTGAAGGCAGTGGCGATTCCCCTGGTGGTCGGCATCGACGGGTCCGAGGCGAGTCTGCAGGCGGTGGACTGGGCTGCCGACGAGGCAGTCCGCCACAACGTGCCGCTCCACCTCGTGCACGCGTTCGCGCCGGGCCACGAGGTGCCCGACCTGATCGCCGCTGCCTCGGAGCGAGCCGGGAAGAGTGCTCCCACGGTGCGGCTGTCGAGCGAGGTGCTGCAAGAAGACGCGGCGTCCGCGCTGCTCAGCAAGGGGCGCAATGCCTTCGCCCTGGTCCTCGGATCCAGAGGGCTCGGAGATCTCGCCGGACTGCTCCTGGGGTCGGTCAGCCTGGCCGTGGCGGCGCGCGCCGACTGCCCGGTCGTCGTCGTGCGCGGTGGGGCCGAGTACCGGAACGCTCGGTTCGGGAGCGTCGTCGTCGGCGTCGAGGACGGGCAGGGAAGTGGCACGGCAGTGCAGTTCGCGTTTCGCGAAGCCCACGTGCGGCGCTGTCGGCTGGTGGCGGTGCACGCCTGGAGTGCCGCATACGGGACGCTCTCCGAGCCGCCCCCGTCCGCGTACGCCCTCGAAACCCACCGGCGCCCGCCGAAGCAGGTGCTCGACGACGCGCTGAGCGGCCCCTCAGAGCGGTACCGGAATACGTCAGTGAGCCGACGGGTGGTCGAGGGACCGGCCCGCCAGGCGCTCCTGGAAGCCGCGTCGGGCGCAGACCTGCTCGTCGTCGGAGCACGCAGGCGGCGTGGGCACCTGGGGTTGCAGCTTGGCCTGGTCAACCACGCAGTACTGCATCACGCACCGTGTCCGGTCGTGGTCGTTCCACAGATATGAAGCTCACCGCCCGGGGAACGGAGCGTCAGCCCGTGAGGTCCGGGTGGCCGCCCACCTGGGACCTTCGGCCCAGTGACGGGGGACCGCGGCCGTTCGACGGTGGTGGGGCAACTGACCAGCGACAGTTGGAGGACAGGCCATGAGTGCACAGGGTTCGCCCTACGCATCAAGTCCTCACCCCTCGGACCAGGAACATTCGTCCAAGGGTGCAAACCCCCTGAGGCGTGCGTCCGACAGCTTCGAATCCTGGTTCTTCCGCTTCCTGATGCTCGTGCTCGCTCTCGGACTGCCGGCGGCCTCGGTGAGTGCGGGGCTGGCGGCCTACGAGTCCTCGATGCGCATCGTGCAGGTCCAGTCGGCAGAACGGCAGGAGATCACCGCTCGGGTGGTTGGGCCCGCCGAGGGAGATGGAGCGCGGGACGCCGCGCAGCGGGCACGGGTCCGCTGGATCGGGACGGATGGCAAGGAGAGGTCCGGGCTCGCGCGGGTGGAGGCGGGCACGCCCCGGGGCGCGGCCGTACAGGTGTGGGTGGACCGTGCGGGAACGCTGAGGACTCCGCCGATGACCGTGGACAACGCGACGGCCACTGGTTGGCTGGTGGGTGCCATGACGGCGGTTGCTGTGGGCACGGGGGTCTACGCCGCGAGGGTGGGGATGCGTCTGGTGCTGGACCGTAGAAGGTACGCGCAGTGGGACGCCGAGTGGGGTCTGGTGGAGCCCGGCTGGTCCGCACGCTTCCATCAGTGACAGGCCGGAGGGCCGTTCTGGCACCGAGGAGGTGAGGTGATGTCCGATGCGACGACCACCGATCTGTACGAGGTGACGATGGCGATGTCGTATCTGCGGGAGGGGATGACAGCCCCGGCGACGTTCAGCCTATTCGTCCGCAACCTGCCTCGTGACCGCGGCTTTCTGGTCGCCGCGGGATTGGAGTCAGCACTGGATTTCCTCTCCGGCCTCCGTGTCGGCTCCGAGGACATCGATGCCTTCGCCGCTGTGCTGCACCGGCCGCGGCGGGATCTGGAGCCGCTGCTCGGCCTGGAGTTCACCGGCCAGGTACGGGCGGTGCCGGAGGGGCGGATCGTGCTCGCGGGAGAGCCTCTGCTGGAGGTGACCGCTCCGCTTCCGCAGGCGCAGTTGGTCGAAACGTATGTGCTCAACCAGCTCAGCCATCAGACGATGATCGCTTCGAAGGCCGCGCGGTGCGTGCTCGCCGCGGCCGGGCACCCGGTCGTGGACTTCTCTCTGCGGCGCACCCATGGTCCGCAGGCAGGATTCCAGGCCGCCCGGCTGGGCGCCATGGTGGGCTTCGCAGGGACCAGCAACGTGGCGGCGGCCACGGCCGAAGGCGTTCCTGCGATCGGCACGATGGCCCACTCGTTCGTCGAGGCGTTTCCGACGGAGGAGGAGGCGTTCCGTGCCTTCGCCCGGTCCCACCCCGGTCCGGTGACGTTGCTGGTGGACACCTACGACACCGAGGAAGGTGTCCACATCGCGGCGCGCGTACTGCGGGACCTGGACCGCGGGCCCGGCTCGGCGATCCGGCTGGACAGCGGCGACCTGGGAGCCCTGGCGATACGGGCGCGCGCCATCCTCGATGCCGCCGGACTGCCGGACGTACGGATCGTCGCCAGCGGCAGTCTTGATGAGTACGCGGTGGACGAACTGGTCCGCTCCGGTGCGCCGATCGACGTGTACGCCGTCGGTACCCGCGTCGGGGTCTCGGCCGACGCCCCGTATCTGGACTCGGCGTACAAGATGGTGGAGTACGACGGCCGCCCGGTGATGAAGCTCTCTACGGCGAAAGTGACGGCACCCGGCCCGAAGCAGGTGTTCCGTCGCGCCGACTACGCCGACGTCATCGGCCTCGCGGACGAGCAACCACCTGACGGGGCCAGGCCGTTGTTGGAGACGGTGATGCGGAACGGGCGGCGCACGAGCGCGAGGACGACGCTCGGCGAGTGCCGGGAGAGATTCGCGACCGACCTGGCCGAACTGCCGCCGAAGGCCCGGCTGATCCGAGCCCCGGTCGCGCCTTCGGCGACGGTCTCCGAGCGATTGAGCGCACTCGCCGACCGTGTTCGGCGTCGTATCGAGGAGGAGACGCCGACTCCCGCCATACGGCACAGGAGCAACCCCAGAAGTTAGGCGCGTACCTGGCGGGACGGGAGCTGTCCGGCGTGAGCATGGACCAGATCACCATAGAGGCCACCGACTCCGAGGTCGTCCACGGCGAGATCAAGGAGGACGCACCGGCGTCGTCCGATGGCAGACCCGCCACATCGGGCAGTTCGACTACCGCACCAGCCCGCCGCCGAACTCGGACACCGAGCGCATCAGCGCGGAGCTGGGCCTTGCCGGCTCTGGAAGTTCATGTGCCTGTTGCGGAAGTCCTGGTCTCGTCATTCCGGTACGCGATGTGCTCCGTGACAGAGACCACGCCGTCGACGCTCCGGCACAACCGTTCGATGATGGGGATCAGGCTCTTGTACTCGACGGACCCGCCGAGGGTGACCTGCCCCTCGCGTACTTCGACCGTCACCTCCGAGGGAGCAAGGCCCAGCGTCTGCTGCAGCACATCCCGGGTGATCTCCTCGCGGATGGCGTCGTCCCGGCGCAGGAAGATCCGCAGCAGGTCGCCGCGGCTGACGATGCCTTGCAGCTTGTCGGTCTCATCCACTACGGGCAGCCGTTTGACGCCGTGGACCTCCATGAAGCGGGCCGCCTCGACCACGGTCCACTCCGGATGTGCGCACACGGCGGGAGCCGACATCAGTTCCTCGGCGCTGGTGCCTTCGGCCTTGGCCCGCTCCCACGCCTCCAGATGAGGAATCGGTGTCCGGCCGGACGGGTCCGCCTGGTCCGCGGACTTGCGCAGCAAGTCGGCCTCGGACACGACACCCATGGGCCGGTCCAGTTCGTCCACCACGGGTACGGCGGTGACGTCGTTGTCCGCCAACAGCTTGACGATCTCCTTGAACGGCAGGTCACGCCGCGCCCGGACGACCTGTCGGGTCATGAGCTCTGCGACCGTGCGGTGGTGCATGTCGCCCTTCCCTTCGAGGCCCGTGACAGCCAGTCGTGGTCACGTGTCGAGCGTGTCGGGAACCAGTGGCCCACACGTGCGTAGCCGAGGCCCAGGGGCCGTTGGTCCCGAGACCGGTCTGGTCGGCCCCGGGGTCAGGGCTTGTCGGCCCGTGCGGCGGCACGCCGTGCGTGGCACGTTGGGTACAGCAGCATTCTGAGGAAACGGTGGCGATCATGCGAGCTCACCTCGGCGATCAACTGGTCATCGAAAGCCCGACGACCGGCGCTACCAGGCGTGACGGCGAGATAGTCGGACTCCACCATACGGATGGAACACCCCCCTACGACGTGCGCTGGTCGGACACGGACGAGGTGACGCTGGTCTTCCCCGGGCCCGATGCGCACATACGCCATGTGGAGCACGAGCCCGCGACGAACCACACTCCTTCCGGGCCGGGCACGGACAGAGCGGATGCCGTATCCGAGAGGGCACCCAACCCGGGCGACATCGGCCGACGCGTGGCCGCAGAGCGCAAGCGGCAGGGGCTCACCCGGGCTGCGATGGCAATCCGCGCCCGAATGGCGCCGGAGTACCTGGCGTACCTCGAAGAGCGCGCGGCCGACCCGACCCTGGGGACTCTCATCCGATTGGCCGACGCGCTGGGAACCAGCGTCGAAGCCCTGCGCGGGGGCGGCATCGATCTGCCTCCCGGCCAAGGCCAGGCTCTCCTCCACCCTCAGCTGCGGGACCTCAGCACGGACGAATGCCGCGCCCTGCTCTCCACCCACGGTGTGGGCCGCATCGCAGTGACGACCCCCGACGGCCCGGCGGTCGTCCCGGTGAACTACGAAGTCATCGACGACGCGATCGCCTTCCGCACCACGCCGGACTCCGTGCCCGCTGCGGCCGTCGGTACGGACGTCGCCTTCGAGATCGACCATCTGGACGAGGCCGCGAGCCAGGGCTGGAGCGTTCTCGTCGTCGGCCCGGCGCGCGCTGTTATGGAGCCCGACGCGGTGCGACGGCTGGGCGATCAGGCCCACACCAGGCCATGGGCGGGCGGCGAACGCGAGATGTGGGTGTTGATCCAGCCCCAGCGCCTCACCGGCCGCCGCATCACTCCGGCCGATGAGTGAGCAGCGAAGGAGCGCCGCCTCTTGCGGCACGCCTTCCGCGACAAGGGCTGCGGCAGCCGAAGGGCGTTCCCGCCCGGTTCGGCCGCCGACTCGCGAAGGGAGGCTCCGGTGATCCCGCAAGCACCGTCCGAAGAGCGTGTGACGGCCCTGGTCTACGACGCTGCCGCGGCCCCGTCGATGCACAATGCGCAGCCGTGGCGCTTCCGCTACTTCCAGGGCAGCCGCACCTTCCACGAGCGCGCTGATTTCGATCGCGTCATGCCGCACTCCGACCCCGACGCCCGCGCCCTCCACCTCGGCTGCGGCGCCGCCCTGCTGAACCTTCGGGTCGCGATCGTTCACGATGGCTGGTACCCAGCCATCCGGTTGCTTCCCGACCCCGCCGACCCTGCGCTGCTCGCGACCGTGCAGCTGACCGACACCGAGAGCGGCGAGAGCGACCTCGCCACGCTGTATCCGGCAATCCACCGGCGACACAGCAGCCGCTTCCCGTTCGAGGAGACGGAGATTCCCGAGGCCGTACGAATGGCTCTGATCGATGCCGCCGACCGCGAGGTGGCCATGCTGTCCTTCCCCGGTCCATGGCACCAGCAGGAGGTGCTGGACCTGGTTGAGGAAGCCGAGCGGCGCAACGTCACGGACCGCGGCAGCGGCGAGGACGTGGCGCAATGGACCCGGATCGACGCCTCATCCGTGAACACGGCTCCCGATGGGATCCCGGACTACGCCTTCGGGCCGCGCAAACGCGGTGGCAAGGCCCCCATGCGCGACTTCGCCGGGACCAGGCCGGTGGCCGGCCGTGGGTCCGCCGAATTCGAGCAGCACCCTCAACTGGCCCTTCTCAGCACGACGGACGACCGCCCGGAGGACTGGCTGCGTGCCGGCCAGGCCATGGAACGCGTCTTGCTGCTGGCCACTCTTGAGGGCTTGTCCAGCTCCTTCGCCACCCAGGCCCTGGAGTGGGCCGACCTGCGCTGGCCGCTGAGAGATCCGGTGTCGGGAAGGGGCTACACGCAGATCGTGCTGCGCCTCGGATACGGCCCCGAAGGACCCAGCACACCCCGCCGTCCGGTGAAAGAAGTGCTCGACATCCAGCCGTGACCCGGCCAAGGCGCCGGTGAGCGCCGCGCCTTCTTCGTCCTGGCCTGGCAGGTCCGCCATCCCGCTCGTCGGCGACGAGTCCGTCGTCCCGATACTGCTACTGCTCCTGCACGGCTGCTGGTCCGGTCGGTGCGGAGGACTCGCCGGTGAGATGAGACTCGACGTCCACGACGCCCTCCACGGCGCGGACAAGGCGCGCGGCAACCGAGATGAGCTGGGTGTCACGGATCTGTCCGCGGAGGGTGACGACCCCGTCATGCACCTTCACGTGGATCGAGTGACTGAACGCTGGGAAGAGGTAGGCGATTACGGTGCGGCGGACTTCCTCCTCGATCTCCTCGTCCGGGCGCAGAAAGACCTTCAGCAGATCGGCGCGGCTGACGATGCCCTGCAACATGTCCTCGTCATCGACCACGGGGAGCCGCTTGACATGTTTCACGGCCATGATCCGCGCGGCCTGGGCCAGGGTGGTGCCGGGGTGGACCGTGACGGCAGGGCTGCTCATGAGCTCCTCCGCGGTCACTGCTCCCGCCTTGGCAACGTCGGCCAGGCGCTGTCGCTGCTCGTACAGGCTCATGGCCCTCTCGTGGAACTCCTCCTTGGGCAGCAGGTCGGCCTCGGAAACGACACCGATGACGCGCCCTTCGCCCTCCAGGACCGGCAGAGCACTGACTTTCCACTGGTCCATGGTCCGGACGATCTCCTTGAAGGGCGCGTCGCGGCCGCCCGGCTAGGGTGCGTTTCAGAAGTGGATCTTGATGTGTCAAGATCCACTTCATGGGGCGGCATGATCTGACGAATGCGCAGTGGGCGAAGCTGGAGCCCTTGCTCCCGGTCGGCAAGAAGCCTGGCCGACCACCGGTGCACGCCAAGCGGCAGTTGATAGACGGCATACGCTGGCGCACCCGCGCCGGTGCTCCCTGGCGGGACGTGCCCGAGCGGTACGGCCCGTGGGAGACGGTCTACGGCCTGTGTGCGCCGTGAGGCGCTTCGCTGTATCCCCGACTCACTCGGGAGGAACTTGGAGGAATGTTTCTGGGTCGCCTGACTTACCTGGAGGCGAAAGC
>NZ_JBHWKX010000024.1:48139-110766 GCF_042730885.1 Streptomyces sp. NPDC059909 | reverse complement strand
CACCGCCACCGACAACGACTGACGAACCACCGAGGCCGCACAATGGCTCACGATTGAACCGTTCGAACTGGTCCCAAATTCAGCCGTTGCCGACACCCCTGGAGCTGTCCCGGGGTCTTCCTGTTTTCCTGGGGCTCACCTGCGACGATGCCTCAAGATCCCGTCCACGCCTCGTCCACGGACCCCGGCATACGGCCGCTCCGGGCGGCACACGCCTGCACATACGCGAAGACCCCGTCCTCAGCGTTCTCGCTGGTGGCGGGGTCTTTGGGCACCTCATCAAGGGTGCCCCCGGCAGGATTCGAACCTGCGCACACGGCTCCGGAGGGCATGACGTGACCAGTACGCGAGAGTGGTCTGAACTGCGGCTTTGCGTCGGGCAGTCTCGGGCGCCACCAATCTCTATCGCATACCGTGCGCGGGAGGACGCCGCCACGTGTGGGTCAGGCCGCGTCCCACTGATGTGCGTGGCCGCCCCTCCACTCGACCCAATTCGGATCGTCGAGGAGATCCCAAGCGTCGGGAAGGCCAGCGCGCCGCAGGAACTCGATCACGTCTCTGTCGTCGTGAGCGAGGCCGAGGATCTCCCCGCGCACGGTGACTCGCCGGCCCCCAGAGGGCGACGGCTGGTGCACGACGATGGGCGCGGCCATGAGTCAAGGGTGCTCCGGGCTCGGAGTGATCGCAGCCGGACTATGGCAGAGGATGGCCTTCGCCGTTCATGCACTGCTTGAAGAACTTTTCGTGCATGGTGGCCGAGTAGGCAGCAGTCACGGGACAGCGCTTAGGGTCGGCGCGGCACTCGTGAGATGCGTTCGGCGGGGGACCCGTAGCTGGCTCACTGCCTTGAATCCCTGCATGGGGCCCTTGCGTCTCGACTTCCTGACTTACGCTGCTCGTCATGAAGAAGGGGATCTTCAGCCGTGAGGCGGTACTGGGGGCAATCGGGGAGTACGACCGCCTCGGTCCTGACGAGTTCCGGACGACCTACCACTACGGCCCGGCGCGAGACTACGTGCTCGTGCACGAGGGACGGCAGTATGACTCCAAGGCGATTGCCGGCGTGGCGCACAAGTTTGAGTACGGGCGGGCGCTGAAGAACGACGAGCTGTCGGGCGGTAAGGCGGCGGCTGTCGCCTGGCTTCAGCGGGTGGGCTTTCGGGTCGTGTCGGTGCGCAACCCGGATTGGGCATGGGACGAGGTGGTGCTTGCCTGCGCGCTCACGGCCGAGAACGGATGGAAGCGCATAGACGCCCCTGACCCTCGGATCATCGAACTCTCCGCCTTGCTCCAGTTGATGCCGATCCACCATCCAGCCACGCGCAACGAGAAGTTCCGCAACCCGAACGGCGTCGCGCGCAAGACGAGTGACCTCGCAACCAACCATCCCGACTACCGCGGCAGGCGTACGAACTGCGGCGCCACGGACCTCAAGGTCATACAGGCCTTCATCGAAAGACCCTTGGAAATGGCAGCTGCTGCCCGGCTCATACGAGCCGGGGTGAGCAACCGTTCCTTCGATGAGACGCCGATACCGGAAGACGAACTTCACGACTTCGAGGCGCCTGAAGGCCGCCTGCTCCTGCGACGGCACATGACCCGCGAGCGCAACCGCGGTTTGCGGCAGAAGAAGATCGAGGCCGCGCTAAGGCAAGAGGGAAGCCTGGCCTGCGAGGTCTGCAGCTTCGACTTCGAGCAAGTCTACGGGGAGCGCGGTACCGGCTACATAGAGTGCCACCATGTCGTCCCCCTCCACGTGGCGGGTGAGGGTCCCACCAAACTTTCAGAGCTCGCCCTGATCTGTGCCAACTGCCACCGCATGATCCACCGAAGCGCCCCCTGGCCCACGCCCGAGGAGCTCCGCGCCTTGGTGGCGCCAAGCTCACTGAGAGGGCCGGGCCCCGTCCCTCAAGCGTAGGTGCCTACTGACGCGCGTCGGCAACGGCAGCAGGCCCGCTGCCACCGGCGCGGCCGTGGCAGGGGCCGCTTCGTCCCGAACGCGATCACACGCCCTCCCCGGGTTGGTGCTGGTGGGCTTAGGCCTGGTTCTTCGGTCTGGCCACTGTCCTTCACCGTCCACGGCTGTCTCCGGGTGTTCGCCTCATTGGCCCCCTGTTTGGCCCCCGGGTCGATCCGGAGTGAGCCCCTGGTCATCCGAACCTGGGGCAATACGGAACCCGGTCTGGCACATGTGTGGCCACGGCCACACTGCCGACATACGCGGACACCCCAGCATCCAACCTCGGCGGCGCCCTCCGGCCAGCCGGATCACAGCAGCGCAAGACATCACGCCATCCTGACGGGCAGTGCCGAATACTCTGGCCTGCGGTGTCAGACCCATATGACAGGATCTCCGCCGTGAGTAATGAGGTAGACGTGAGCCAGAACCCCCTACGAGTCGCGGGTCTCTTCGCGGGTGTGGGAGGCCTTGAGCTCGGTCTGAAGCGGGCCGGGCTGGAGACAGCCATGCTCTGCGAGGTGTGGGCTCCGGCCCAGGCCGTTCTCACCAAGCAGTTCCCCGACGTCCCGCTTGAGCCGGACGTCCAGCACCTCAAGGCTCTGCCCGGTGACATCGACGTCGTCACCGCTGGCTTTCCCTGCCAAGACCTCTCGCAGGCCGGCCGCACGGCGGGTATCGCAGGCGAGCAGTCGGGCCTTGTCTCCCACGTCTTCCGCCTCCTGGAGCAGCACCACCCGCGGTGGCTCGTGCTGGAGAACGTGCGAAACATGTTGGTGCTCGACAAGGGCAAAGCGATGCTCCACCTCGTTCAGGAGCTCGAAGCCCTCGGCTACTCGTGGGCGTACCGACTCGTGGACTCCCGTTTTACAGGCGTGCCGCAGCGCCGCCAGCGCGTTCTCTTCGTGGCCAGCCGCGACGAAGACCCTCGCAACGTCCTCTTCACCGACGATGCTGGCGAGCCGGACGAGGAGGACCGAGCCACCAACGCTTATGGCTTCTACTGGACCGAGGGGCTCACCGGCCTGGGGTGGGCACGGGACGCAACGCCCACGGTCAAGGGGGGCTCAGGGCTGAGCATTCCCTCGCCGCCGGGGATATGGATTCCCAGCAACCCCCCCGGGCACCGGATCGTGACTCCGTCGATCACGGACGTCGAGCAACTTCAGGGCTTCGACAAGGATTGGACCCTGAACGAAGCCACGGCCGACAAGAAGAGCGGGCGCGACCGCTGGAAGCTGGTCGGCAACGCGGTCACGGTCGGCGTCTCGCAGTGGCTCGGCGAACGGCTCCTCAGCCCGGGCCAGTACGACGAGTCCGAAGCCGACCTGATGTCGGACAGCGCCCGGTGGCCCACGGCAGCCTGGGGACACAGGGGCAAGCGGTGGCGTTCCTACGTCTCCATGTGGCCGGTGCACCGTGAGTACACCCCCCTCATGGATCTTGTCGACCGGGGCGGGCTGACTCCGCTCAGCTACCGTGCTGCCGCCGGGTTCTACTCACGCACCCAGAGGGCCAAGCTGAAGTTCGACGAGGATTTCCTCCTCGACATGAAGCAGCACGTCGAGCTGATGGACCCTACGAACAAAGCTCCAATCGCAGTCAGTTGCGACCGGTAGGGTTCCCCCCGAAAGGGGTGGGACTTGGAAGCCGTAGACATTCTCACGAGGAGCTTGAGCAGGGCCGTGCCCATCGAGGGCAACATGCTCCAGTACCACGGTCGCAGCGACCGGCACGGCCAGCTCATTTGCTGGGGGATCTTGTTCGACATGATGCTGAACAGCGACGTACTGCGCTCTCACGTCGAGGCGGGCAAGGTGGTCTTCGGCATCAACCACACTCTCAGGAGCTTCTCTCCGGAAAAGCAGAAGAGGCTCGACCTCGTGCTCTGCCGTCCCAAGGCCGGCGCGCCTCCTCCGAGGAGGCCGCGTACGCTTCAGACGATCGCGGACAAGCATGGGATCGAGCTCTCCCCTGAGCAGCAGGCACTTCTGGACGACCTTCCCCTCATCCAGGAGGGACCTGTCGGCAATGTCCTTGTGGCGCTGGAAGCCAAGGCGTGCATGACCGAGCACATCAAGGCTCTTCCGCGGCTCTACGACGAGCTGAACTCCAGTCACCAGATCGTGCACGGGCACTCAAGCCAGGCTCTCTCGATCGGGTTCTTCATGGTGAACGCCGCCGATGAGTTCTACAGCCCGACCAACAGGGCGCACCCCGGCCCGAACAAGCACCGGCAGCCCCATGCCATGGAACGGGCTGTTGCGCAGGTTACCGGCCTTCCTCGGCGCAGCCACCACAGCTCACAGGGCTTTGACGGCTTGGGGATCGTCGTAGTGGACATGACCAACGACGGAATCAGTCCGTGCAGGTTGGTTACCACGCCGCCGGCACCGGCGGATGACGACGTACTGCATTACGACTCGATGTTGCAGCGCATGGCACACGAGTACGACGCGCGGTTCTCGATGATCTGACCTCGTACTGTCCCACCTCGGCCTGCCGCTCATCCTTCGCTCGGCGGGCCGAGGTGGTCCTCGTGCGAACACCCCCCACGGTCGCACCGATTTCGCGCACGGTGGGGCCTCGCCCGTCGCTGCGATGCGCTGCGAAAACTGGGAGCCTAGGCGGGTTCGCCCTCCGAGGGTGCATGCAGTTGATCGAGTACCTGGGAGACGCCTGAGGGTGAATCCTTGAGGCTGTCCCACCGGCTCATGACCGCGGCCGACGCGGTGGCCAGGTCCGAAGGTAGTCCTGCCTCTTCGAGGGCGTGCGCCACTTCCTTCATCTCGGGGCCCCAGCGCCACGAGCGCGCCGCCACTTTTGGGATGTACGCCGTCTCCGCGAGGTAGCTGGTCGTACGGCCCTGCGCGATGTCGAGCAGCTCGGCCTCTACCCCGTAGTCGCGGGCCAGTGCGTACGAGACAGCCGCGAGGACGCGGCTCGCTTTCTGATAGCTGCTGTACGACAGCTTGAGCGCCGACGCCCGCCCGATGCCGCCCGGCAATTCGTGGGCCTGAACGGCGCTCCCAGCGAAGACCTGCGCCACGGGTGGCAGGGCCGTCGACGGCCCAGAGAGATAGAGGCGTGCGCTCGTCGACTCCGACGGGGGCGAACCGATGACGGAGCCGTCGACCACCGTTGCCCCGTGCTCCAGCATGATGGCGCTGATGCTTGCCATCGTGGCGGGCGAGATTGCGTTTCCGTCCACGTAGATACGCGCATACGAGTGCGCCGCGACGGACCGAGCGACGTCCTCGGCGACGGCCGGCGGGCACAGACTCAGGATGATGTCGGCGTGCTCGACCATTTCGGCGAGACCGCTCACTGGGGTGAGCCCGCATCGCTCGGCTCGCTCCCTGGTCGACGCGCTGCGGCTGGCGGGGCACCACAAGACCTCTGCTCCGCCGAGCCTTGCCTGAGCGGCGACAGCAGCGCCCATGCTGCCCGGATGCAGGATCCCGAGGGTGGTCATCCGACCAGCTCCCTGATGTTCCAGGGCTCGGCCACCGCCCCCGATGTCAGCGCGTCGTTGATGGCGACGGCCGACTCGGCAGGGCAGAGCTGGTCAGTTCGGATCGTCAGCGTCCACGGATCGGTGGAGTGAGCCAACAAGTCTTCCCGCGTCTCGTGCCAGACCTTCAACCGGGCCTCAACGTCCTTGTCCCCGCGGCCGACGGACCGCGTCTGTGTCACCTCCAAAGGGCACCACAGCAGAACCCTGACCCAGTGGAGGGGGAAGGCTACAACCGCGGAAGCCCCGGCGATCTGACCCATGTGCAACACCGGGATGCGGCTGGCACTGATGAGCGATGCGATCTCCGCGCGATCGATGGCGTACTCAGCTCCATAGCGCGCGTTCCGATACAGCAGCTCTCCGGCCTGCGCTAGCTCCTCAATGTGGGAAGCCGTAGTCAGCCGATAGCCCGTGGTCCGACCAGAACCTGCTTTGAGGCGCCGAAAGAGAGTGAACTCCGGCCGGAGGCAGGACAGTTCAGCCGTGATCGTGTCCTTGCCAGAGCCCGGAGGGCCATACAGGATGACGCCACTTGGGGTCACAGCCCGCCTCCACTTAGGACGTCTCGCGCTTCATCGACCAGGGCCACAGCAGCTCCAAGCCGGTTGTCCACCACGTAGTGCGGGCCCTGCGGGCGCATCTTCAGGTCGAGTCCGGAAAGGTACTCCTCCCACGCCTCCATTTTCCAGGCGTCGCGAGCCGCACCTCGGAATTCGATGTACTCCCGCATGGACTCAGGGTCGCACTCAACCCATATCGTCGCTACCGACACCCGCTTTGAGCGGCAACGATTCTGGAAGCGCTGCATCCAGTCAGCTTGGGAGAACTCTGAAATGAATGGCGCGTCGAGGATGGTGGAGATTCCGCAATCGACATTGTCCCACGCTGCTTCCATGAGGCAGCGATATTCGAGCGGCCGGACCTTTTCTCGGTACAGCGCGGAGCTTCGGTCGTGCGCTTCGCCGCCGAGTGCAATCAAGAGCTGGTCCACCAGGGGGCGTGTCAATGAGTCCTTGTCGAGAATGGGCCAGCCTGTAAGACCGCCGAGAAATTTGGCGAACTCTGACTTACCTGACCCGGCGAATCCGCCGACCAGGACGACGGACGGGCCATCGAGACTCCCTCCCGTGCTGCGACGGCTCCACGCGTCAATGACGCGATTGCGCAGAGCTTCGCTGTCCACGTCGTCAGTACCTTCGCGGATGCTGCTAAGTGCCTGTCGCACTGCTTGCGGTTGGTCAGGGAGCTTTCGCGTTGTGGAAGCGGGCGCCGGGACGGACACGGGGGCATCCTCTCCGGGCAGAGCTCGACGGAAGCCGAGTTCGGCTTCGTTGCGCCGATAGAGGCGGCAATACGCCCGGCGGTAATGCGGACCGGGGTAGACCGAACCCTTCTCGTGGCCCCAGATTGTCTGGAAGTTCGCGGCGATATTGAAGCCGTGACGCTCAGCGATTTCGCGGAGCTTTTCCCCTGTGTCTTCCAGAGTGAGCCCTATCTCTTCCCTGTGCTTTCGAAGAAGATCGGGCTGCCAATCCGGGTGCTTCCGAGCCATCTGCCCCTCCTAGATAGCTAGTCAGAGCCGCGAGTGTAGCGGTCCGAGTAGTCCCATGGAAATCCGTGATAGCGCATGTGTAAGCGGATGTATAAAACCGCCGGAGAAATCTCAGGTAGCGAAACGTGATACTGGTTTTCCGGCCGTAGCGGTGAACTGGAGCACATCCGAACGGGAGGGTGCTCATGCGTCACTACGCGGCCACGATGGTCCGGTTCAGGCTCGCCGGCGCCTCACTCGCCAGCACGCGGCGTGAGGGATACGCGCTCCGCCTCAAGCTGCGCAAGCCGCTCCGAGAGGTCATCCAGTCGGGCCGTGGCGTGCCGCATCTGCTCTTGGAGGTCGCGGAGGCTCGCGGCTGCTTGCTGAACCGACGGTTCGCCTTCCTTTACGTCGACCACGTAGGTCCCGCTGCCGGGACGTCCTTCGACCAATCCGTCTTCAGCAAGCTGGCGGTACGCGCTCTGGACCGTCATGAGCGCTACCCCCAGCTTCTTGGCGAGGCCCTGCGCGCCGGGCAGTCGTGCGCCTGGGCCGTAGGCGCCGACCGCGATCTCGGTTCTGTAGTGGGCCGCAATGTCCTTCGCGGTCGGGGGTGTCTCCGACTTCCAGTCCATGACTAGAGCGTATCCAACCTAGGTCGCTTTGAGACCGACGCACGCCCCCCTTGACGCTCCAAAGCTACCTAGGTAGTTTCTGGACCAGCCAAACAACCTAGGTTGTTTGATGGTGGTGCTGACGAGTCCCGTGCAGACGGGAGCCCTGACCAGGGGCTACCGCACTCGTCAGGAGCCGCCGTTCCTTGACAACTGAATGGGGATCACGCCGCCTCTCCTCGGCCAAGTAGGCGGCCACGCGGTCTCCGCGTGATGCACAGCGCAACCCCGACCATTCGCGGCGCCTGCCGCGGCCGGTTGCCTCCTCCGCCCGTCCGGCACGTCGTGCTGCGCGGGCGGGGCTGAGGGGAGCCGGAATCCCTGGTTTCCAACGGCGCGCGGCCCCGGTGCTCGAACACCGGGGCCGCTGTTCGGGCCGTTCCCACCTGATGAGGAGCACGACCCATGAAGAACATCGTTGCTGGTCATGTGGCTGTTACGGCCACCGAGTTCGTTGAACTCGCCCTCGGTACCCCGGTTGAGCTGTGGCTGGGTGTGGAGGGCGAGAGCGAGATGGAGCGCGCGGCCCGGCTGGACGCGGCGCGAGACATCCTCGCCGACCACCCGAGCCTGCCCGACGACGTGTCCCGGGTCGCCGCTGAGGCGATCGAGGCGTTCGCGCCGGAACTGTTCAACGTCGCCCCGCTGGTGCGCCGCCCCATAGCCCGGCGCCGGACGCGTGGTCGCAAGGCGGTGGCGGCGTGAGCGGGCCGGTGCTGCGGGCGCAGATGAGTCTGCGCTGCTGCGGGACGACGGTCCCGGCCCGGACTGCCGGGCCGTGCTGGCAGTTGTTCGTGGCCCTGCCCGGGCTGGTGAGCGAGTGGCCCACCTTCACGTGGCCGACGTTGACGGAGATCCCGAGCGTGGGGGAGCGGGCGGAGGTCCTGGCCTCGCTCGGCTACGTCCTCGAGGACGGTGCGGACTGGGAGTGGACCGAGGACACCGGTCCGGGATACCACCCGCATCCGGTGCGGGTGACCGTGACGGCCGCGGCGAAGATCCGGCCGCTGGACGAGGGGGCGGCATGACGACCACGACAAGCACAGAGTGGCCGGCGGTTCCGCCGCTGACGCGCCCGGAGATGGGGCTTGCCGGTGTCGGCGCGCTTGCCGCGGCTGGCGTTGGCGCCCTGGGGCTGGTCGCGTCGTTCGACGCCGTGTCCGAGGCTGCGGCCCGGTGGGGGTTCAGTTCGCCGTGGATGCTGCCAGTCGGGATCGACGTGGCGATCCCGGTGTTCACAGTGGCCAACCTGCTGCTGATCCGGATGGACATGGCGCTCGCGTGGGTGCGGTTCGTGCCCTGGGTCCTGACGCTGGTGACTTGCGGGCTGAACGTCGCCGCCGGGCACGGCATGTGGGCGAAGGTCGCCCACGGCACGATGCCGCTGCTGTGGGTCGTGTTCTCCGAGATCGGCGCCCACATCTACGCCGTCCGCATCGGGGCTGCGACCGGCCGACGGATGGACAAGATCCGGTTCGGCCGGTGGCTGCTCGCCTTCCCCTCCACGTTCGCGCTGTGGCGGCGGATGACGCTGTGGGAGATCACCTCATACACCGAGGCGCTGGAGCGGGAGAAGGAACGGCAGCTTGCCCGCGCCGAGCTGCGCGAGACGTACGGGCGCCGGTGGCGCAAGCACACCCCGCACCGCACCCGCGTCCTGCTCAAGCTCGGGGACCTCACCCCGGCCGCGGTCGACGCCGACCCGACCACGGAGCCGCAGCCCGAGGCGTCGAACGACGTGGCGCCCAAGCCGCGCCGGAGCCGGAAGCCGAGCACCAAGGCGAAGGCCACACGCACGGCGGCTGAACTGCTGACCGCGGCGCGGGAGGCCACCGCCACATGGCCGGATGAGGCGATCAACGCCGAGAAGATCCGGACCGCGCTGCGCTGCTCGGCTGCCAACTCCCGCACCGTGCGGGATGCGCTCCTCGCCGAGCGGACAGAGGCGCGGCGCCCCGTCGAGTTCGAGGGGGCGGCGGCATGAGCAGCACCCTCTTAACCGTTCTTGCTGCTGCCGGGCCGCTCGCGGCTGGGTGGACCGTGCACGCCCGGTGGCTGCGCCGGAGCCTGCACACCGCTCGCCGTGACCCGCTCACCGGGCTGCGGACCCGCGAGGGCTTCACTCGCCGCGCCACCGTCCTGCTGCGCGATCCGCGGGCGGTGGTCGTCCTCGCGGACGTCGACCGCTTCAAGCAAATCAACGACACCCACGGCCACGCCGCCGGAGACGCGCTCCTTCGAGCGACCGCGGAACGGCTGGCCCACTACGTCGGCACGGATGGTGTGGTGGGGAGGCTCGGGGGCGATGAGTTCGCCGCGGTCGTCATCGACCGGCACGGCACCGTGGGCGACCTTCTCGCGGTCCTGCACGGCGTGCTCGCCCGCCCCGTCGACGGCCAGGACCCCGCGGCGCGCACCACGGTGTCGCTGGGCTGGGTGCGGGCTGCGGACTTCCCGGGCGAGGACCTGTCCGCGCTGCTCGGGCGGGCGGATGAGGCCATGTATGCGGCGAAGCAGGGTCGTGCCGGCGTCCGCCGGGCGGGGCTCGGCAGGCTGTTCGCCACCGTCACCGGTCGGCGTTCGGGACGTCGGGGCGCCCGCACCACCCCGCCGCTGGTGGGGAGGGCCGCCTGATGTCCCCGGCCTACGGTCCGTGCTACGACCCGACCGGCGCCCGCTACGGCATCCCCACCTACCCGTGGCGACTCGCCCCCGAGGGCTACGCCACCCGCCGCCAGCTCCGCGCCCGCGGGCTGCGGCCCGGCGGACAGCCCGTCGCCGCGCAGCTCATGCGCCGCTCGACTCGGCGCAAGACCGGGGTGATGGTCGCTCACCTGTACCGGGTCGACCTGGCGAAGCCGGTGCGGCCGATGACGTCGCGCAAGTGGGGTGCGCTCGCCCTGGCGATGCTCGCCCGCCGCACCTGCCCGGCCTGCCGCCGGGATGCCGGATACGTCATCCCGCCCACGCTCGGCATCTGCGTCCCGTGTGCCTATCCCGAGGAACAGCGCGCCGCTTGACCCCGCACAACGTCGCGAGTCGGGCCCGGATGCCTGCCGTCCAAAGCGCCGTCCGGGCCCGCCCCAACCCCTTGTCCCAGGGAGGGACGTTCAGTGAATCACGACGATGAGAACGAACTCTTCAACCGACTCGAAGCCGACATGGCCGCCGACCGGTCGGCCGACTCGGGGGCGGATGTGGTCGACCTGAGCAAGGCGCGGTCGGCCCGTGCGGGGTCGGTCGACTCCGACCCCGACCCGACCGCGGACTCGTCGGGTGACCCGACTGCGCGGGTGATGGTCGACGAGCCGACTGCGGTCGCGGCTGGTCCGGGGTATCTGGGTCGGCTGATGGGCGCCCGCCGTCGGGACGTCGTTCCGGTGTGGCTGCGGTCGAGGGCGGAGCTGAAGACTGCGGCTGGGTGGGTAGCCCGGCACTACGCGCACGCGGCCGGGTATCACGCGCTGCGCGCTCCCATCTATGCCGCCCGCCTCGCGCTCCAGTCGCCGGCCGGTGTCGCCCGGTTCATCGGGGGGACGATGCGGTGGGTGGCCGACCGCGAGGGCGAGCCGGTCCGACTGGCCGCCGTCCGTCGCGAGGACGCGGCCGAGTACCTGAAGCTGTCGCGGCAGCGTGACGGCCGGGTGCGGCTGCGGACCCTGATCACGGTGCTGTCCTTGTTCGTCGGTCTCGGGGCGGCGCTCGCCATCTACGTGCTCGCCCCCGGCTGGCTTCAAGCCCTGTCGGTCAGCGCGCTGGTGATGGCGCTCGGGTTCAACGGCCGGCAGGCGGATGCTCCGGTCATCCACCGGGCCGTGGACATGCCCAAGGCCACCAAGCTGACCAGTGACATCGTGCTGCGCGCGCTCGGCGCGCTCGGCATCCCCGCCATCAACCAGGCACAGTCCAAGGGGCGGGACGGGTTCGAGTTCACCGCGCCGATCACCCGGGACGGGCCCGGCTGGCGCGCGGAGGGCAACCTCCCCTACGGCGTAACGGTCACGGACATCATCGAACGCCGCGAGCGGCTCGCCTCGGGTCTGCGCCGTCCGTTGGGCTGCGTGTGGCCGGAGGCGGTACCGGATGAGCACACAGGGCACCTGGTGCTGTGGGTCGGCGACCAGGACATGTCCCGCGCCAAGCAGCCCAAGTGGCCCCTGCTCAAGTCGGGTTCGGTGGACCTGTTCAAGCCGGTCGCCTACGGCACCGACCAGCGCGGACGCTGGGTCGAAGCCACGCTCATATACATCGCGGGCGTCATCGGCGCCATCCCGCGCATGGGTAAGACGTTCCTGCTCCGCCTGCTGCTGCTGATCGCGGCCTTGGATCCGCGGGCGGAGCTTCACACCTACGACATGAAGGGCACCGGCGACCTTGACCCGGTCGGGGATGCCGTCTCGCACCGGCATGCCGCGGGCGACGACGACGAGTCCATCGGGTACTGCCTGAACGACTTCCGGGCTCTGCGCGAGGAGCTGCGCCGCCGTACTAAGGTGATCCGCTCCCTGCCGAGGGACATCTGCCCGGAGTCCAAGGTCACCTCAGCTCTTGCGGACAAGCGGTCGCTGGGGCTGCACCCGATCGTGATCGGTGTGGATGAGTGCCAGGTCCTGTTCGAGCACCCTGAGCACGCCAAGGAGTTCGAGGAGATCGCCACCGACCTGGTCAAGCGCGGTCCGGCCACCGGCATCGTGCTGCTGCTCGCCACACAGCGGCCGGACGCCAAGGCCCTGCCGACCGGCATCTCGGCGAACGCGTCGGCCCGTTGGTGCCTGAAGGTCATGGGCCAGCTGGAGAACGACATGGTGCTTGGCACCTCCGCGTACAAGCGCGGGGTCCGGGCGACCATGTTCGCCTGGGGCGACAAGGGCATCCACTACTTCGTCGGTGAAGGCTCCGATGCCCGGATCGTGCGCGCCATCTACATCGACGGCCGCGACGCCGAAGCCGTCGGCGCCCGCGCCCGGCGACTGCGCGAGGAAGCAGGCACCCTGTCCGGCCACGCGCTCGGGGAAGCCCCCGAGCCCGCCGGGCCCGCCTACGACCTGCTCGCCGACATCCTCGCCGTCGTCCCCGCCAAAGAGGCCAAGGTGTGGTCCGAGACCGTCGTCGCGCGGCTCGCGGAGCTGCGGCCCGAGGTCTACGACGGCTGGGAGCCCGACGCGCTCGCCGCCGCGCTGAAGCCGCACGGCATCACCACCATCCAGGTCGGCCGCCGCGTGGACGGGAAAGTGGTCAACCGGCGCGGCATCGACCGCTCCCACATCACCACGACGATTGCGGAGCGTGACGGAAAGCGGGACGCGGGCTGAGGCTCCGGGGCCGCTAGCGCTAGCGGCACACCCCGCTAACGTTAGCGGCTCCGCTAGCACCCCAAACCGCACCTGATCAGGTCGCTAGCGGATAGCGGCCCACCTGCGAAAACCTCTGGAAACCGCCTGGGAGGGCCCCTCATGACCCCTGCCCTGTTCGCTATCGCCTGCCTGTTTGCCGTCACTGTCGGTTACGGCGGGCTGTGTGCGGCCGCGCCGTTCGGTGACTGCCGCAAGTGCCGCGGCTTCGGCCACGCGATCAAGCACGACCGCAAGGGCCGCATGAAGCGCGGCAAGGACTGCCGCCGCTGCCGCGCGACCGGCAAACGCATACGCGTCGGCCGCCACCTCTACAACGTCGCCGCCCGCATCCACCGCGACGGCACCCGCTGACCCGGACACAAAGCGGCCGACGGTGCCCGTCATGAGACGTACCCCGCTCCGAGCAGGAGTTAGGCGGGCGCAACCGTCGGCCAAACCCCCGAGCTTGCCAGCACCCGAGGGTGCCCGCAGCTTAGCCAGCCCTCCCGACACACCGTCAAAGGAGTTCCCTGTCGTGGTCGTCACCGTCTCGCTCGTCGCCCTGTTCGGGCTTGTCCTGTTCTTCCTTCTGCGCTCCAACTCCCTCGGCTACGGCAGCGCGTTCACCGCCGTCGGATTCGGCTTCTTCCTCGCCTCTACTGGCGCCTCCGGACCCATCAACGAACTCGCCACCGCCGTCATCAATGCCCTCGGCAACCTGTAAGGGAGGTACCGACCATGGCCGATCGCATCGCGCTCATGGCCGCCGGCGAACTGCGCACCGCGCTGGAGGCCACCGCCCGCGGGGACCTCGCCACGGCCGCCGCCGCGCTCATGAGTATCGATCCCGCCTCCTGGCAGGCGATCGAACACCGCCTCACCGTCCTCGGCGGCTCGCTCCCCGAGCTGCTCGCCACCGTCGGAGGCGATGCCGCGTGAACGGTGAATTCATCACTGCAGCCGTCCTGTTCACCCCGGCCGCCGCCACCGTCTCGGTCTGCCTGGCAGGCCACCTGCGCGCCCGGCGGGCCGATGACGCGTTGGCCGCCGCGTTCGCTGAGTTCCGGGTCACCGAGCCCAGCGGCACCGAGCCCCCGCCGAACGGACGCGAAGCGGCCCCGCAGCCTACGCCCGAGCCGGTGCGGCTGGCCACGGTCATCGACTTCCCGGTCCGGCGCCGCGACGCGGCCTAGAGACGCCCGGGGCGACCGCCCCTTCTCGCCAAAGAAACGCGGTCGCCCCGGCAATCCAGCTCAACCCAAGGAACTGGAGACATCCAGCATGACCCAACCCATCCACATCCGGCGAGCAGGCGGCCCGCGGCCGTTACTGCTCGACGTCTACTCCTGCGCCGGCGGCGCAGGCATGGGCTACCACCACGCCGGGTTCGACGTGCACGGCGTCGACATCGCGGAGCGTCCGAACTACCCCTTCCCGATGCACCGGGGCGACGCGCTCGAACGCCTCGCCATCCTCATCACCTCGGGGGAGATCGAGAAGTACGCGTTCGTGCACGCCTCCCCGCCCTGCCAGGACAAGTGCGCGCTCACCGTGGGCACGAACCAATCCCAGGGCTGGGGCGGTGCACACGAAGACCTCGTGGCACCCACCCGCGAACTGCTCGACAAGACCGGTCTGCCGTACGTGATCGAGCAGCCCAACGGGCGCGCACAGATCCGTAAGGACCTGACCCTGTGCGGCGAGATGTTCGGGCTCGGAGTGATCCGTCACCGCAACTTCGAGCTGGGCGGCTGGACCGCTTTGCGGCCGGTGCACGTGGCCCATCGCGGCCGGGTGCGCGGCTACCGGCACGGCCGGTACTACGCCGGCCCCTACGTTGCCGCCTACGGCAACGGCGGCGGCAAGCCCACCATCGGCGAGCTGCAGGAGGCCATGGGCATCACGTGGACCGACGTCCGCGAGGAGCTGACCGAGGCCATCCCGCCCGCCTACAGCGAGTGGATCGGCCGCGCCTTCCTCGCCGGCGCCCGCACCCTGGGGGTGGCGGCATGAACCGTCACCTCCTGTTCGCCGCGCTGGACGCGGCCGAGCGCGGCTGGCACGTTCTCCCGCTCCGTCCCGGCGACAAGCGGCCTGCCCTGCACGGGGAGGCGGTCTGCCCCGGCATCGGGGACTGTGCGGGCGGGCACCGCAAGTGGGAGGAGCGTGCCACCATCGACCCGGACCGCATCCGCCGGGCCTGGGGTGACCTCCCCTTCAACATCGGCATCGCCACCGGACCCTCCCGGCTGCTGGTGGTGGATCTCGACATGCCCAAGCGCAAGAGCAAGGGCAGTGCGGACACGCCTTGCGGCGTGGCGACCTTCAGGGCGCTCTGCGAGCGCGCCGGGCAGGCCGTGCCCAGCACCCACATGGTGCGGACCGCGAGCGGGGGAGTGCATCTGTACTTCACCGCCCCCCGTGGTGCGCGGCTGGCGAACACCGCGGGCAGGCTCGGCAGGCTGATCGACACCCGCGCATGGGGCGGCTACGTCGTCGCCGGCGGAAGCACCACATCCGCCGGTCACTACACGGTCGTGGACCCCACCCCGCCCGCGCCACTGCCGGATTGGCTGCAAGCGCTTCTGACGCCCCGTCGGGGTTCGCGGGGACTGATGGCTGTGCCGTCGTCGTCCCGGGCCTCCCGCTACGCCGCAGCGGCACTCCGGGCGGAAACGGCGAGCGTGCGGGACGCGCCGCAGGGCGAGCGCAACGCCACGCTGCTCGCGGCGGCCAGGGCGCTCGGGCGGTTCATCGCGTGGGGCGACCTTCCGCGCGATGTGGTGGAGGAGGCTCTTCAGTCGGCAGGGGAGTGCGCCGGCCTGTCGGAGCGCCAGTGCCGCTCGACCGTGCGCAGCGGTCTGAACTGGTCCATCGCCCACAACCCGCAGCGGAGGGCGGCATGACCACCCGCCCGCATCCCCCAATGAAGAGCCTCCCCGGCACCACCGACCAGCCGTCCGCCGCCACACAGGGCAAGGCCCCGACGGCCGTGGGCGCCCCGAAGGGCGCCGCCCGCAAGGGCGTCCCTTCTGCTCTTCGCACTGACCCGCACCCGAGCGACGGCCGCCACATCGTGGCGTGGCTCCACATCACCGCACCCGGCCGCAGCACGGTGCCCACCGCCACCTCGACATGCGCCTGCGGCAGGGACCGCAGCGCCGTCGGACACCGCCGGGCGCTCGCCCTGATCCAAGACCACGAGCAGCACCGGGACGTGTGCCCGCTCCGCACCTCTCAGGAAGGGAGGAACGCAGCATGACCAACACCACCACGGAGCAGACCAGTCAGCCCGGCACGGACGGGGCGACGCTGCTCGATGAGGTCGAAGCCTTCCACCGCAGGTTCAACGTGTTCCCCATCAACGCGGCCTACGTCGCGGTGACGCTGTGGGACGCGCACGCGCACCTGCTGGACTGCTTCGACGCCACCCCGCGCATCGCGTTCCTCTCCCCGGAACCGGGCTCGGGGAAGTCCAGGGCGCTGGAGATCGTGGAAACCCTCGTCCCGAAGCCGCTGGTGGCCGCGAACGCGTCCGCCTCGGTGCTCTTCCGCGCGGTGTCCACGCTGGAGACCAGGCCCACGATCCTCTTCGACGAGGTGGACACCGTCTTCGGCCCCAAAGCGGGCGACAACGAACCCCTGCGGGGATTCCTGAACGCCGGGCACCGCCGCGGGGTCGGCATGTGGCGCTGCGTCGGCGACGGGGCCAATCAGCAGGTGCAGGAGTTCCCCTCCTATTGCGCCGTGGCCATGGCCGGACTCGGCTCCCTCCCGGACACGATCCTCACCCGCTCGGTCATCATCCGCATGCGCCGCCGCGCGAGGAACGAACGCGTGGAGCCCTACCGGCAGCGCATCCACGAGAAGGAAGGCAACGCGCTGCGCGATCGGCTCGCGAACTGGGCCATCAGCGTCAGCCACCTCGTGGACGGGGTCTTCCCCCTGCTGCCGCCGGAGGTGACCGACCGGCCGGCCGACGTGTGGGAACCGCTCATCGCCGTCGCCGACGCGGCAGGAGGCCACTGGCCCAAGCGGGCTCGGGCCGCGTGCGTCGAGCTGGTCAACGCAGCCAAGGAGGGCGACAAGGGCAGCATCGGCATCCGGCTGCTGATCGATCTGCGGGACTACGTCTTCAACGGCATCGACCGCCTGCCCACCGTCGCCGTCCTCGACCGGCTTCACAGTCTCGAGGAGGCGCCGTGGGCGGACATGAGCGGCAAGCCGCTCGATGCCCGGGGGTTGTCGCGGATGCTGCGGGAGTACATGACCGAGGACAACAAGCCCATCGCGGCCCGGAACATCAAGAGCGGCACCAGCGTGATGAAGGGCTACTACGCGGCCGATCTCCACGACGCGTGGGCGCGCTACTGCCCCCCTCCCCCTGAGAGTCCGCTACTTCCGCTACCTCCGCTACCGCGCAGGTCAGAGCCCTGAAAACGGTAGCGGCAAGCGCGGATTCATCCGCTACCTGACCGCCACATCCGCTACCGGCCCGCCTGCCCACGGCCGGGCCGGTAGCGCACCTATCCGCTACCGCTACCCCTAGCCGCTACCACGATCATGCCCCTGACCAGGGCGGTAGCGGAGGTAGCGGAAGTAGCGGACCTGACAGGAAGGGGCAACGAGGCCCCACCCCGGCCGAGGAGACATCGTGGCCAAGCCCCGCGACGAGATGTTGACCATCCCTGACGTCATAGAAGAGATCGGCGTGCCGCGAGCGACGTTCTACCGCTGGCGCGCCTGCAAGAAGGGTCCGAAGTCCATCAAGCTCCCGAATGGTGCCGTCCGAATCCGCAGGTCCGAGCTGAGCCGGTGGCTTGAGTCGTTGGAGGAAAGCGCGTGACGAAAGGCGCTAACCCGGGGGCCGGGCACAACCGCCCGGCCCCGGAGGGGTTCTCCTTGGACGTACGCCTCTGGAAGGTGACCAAGGCGCAGAGCAAGACCCGCCCGCATCAACTCCGTTGGAAGGTCGGCGGCAAGGTCAGCAGCGCCACTTTTTCCACGGTGGCACTCGCCGAGAGTCGTAGGTCTGAGCTGTGGCAGGCCATGCGCCGTGGCGAGGCATTCCGGATCATCGACGGCCTACCTGAGTCCGAGGTCAGAACTGCAGAGGCAGTGGCTCGGGAAGAGTTGTCCTGGTTCGCCTTCTGTCGCGAGTACATGGGGCTCCGTTGGCCGACCGCGGCAGCCAAGACCCGAGAGGGAATCGCCGACGGGTTGGCTGCCGTGACGCTGGCCATGGTGGAGCAGGAACAGCGGATGCCTTCCTCGGAAGATCTGCGTCTTGCGCTCCGTTGGGCAGTCATTCCCAAGAACGCTGGCCAAGAGCCGCCGGCGGACATCGAAGACGCTTACGGGTGGATTTCCAAGAAGTCCCTCCCTGTCTCATCCCTGGAAGACCCGAAGATCCTGAGAGATGTGCAGTACCGGATCTACTTCAAGCTGGACGGCGCACCTGCAGCGGGGGAGACCTCTCGCCGTCGGCGCCGCGCCCTCAACACCGCTGTGGAATACGCCGTTGAACGAAAGCTCCTAACGGAGAATCCGCTAGCTGCCATCAAGAATGTGAAGAGTTCCGCTTCGGATCGCGTGGACCCGCGGGTTCTCGTGAACAAGGTCCAAGCGGCTCAGTTGCTTGCCGCGGTCTCGTACGTCGGGACATGGCATCGGCGGAAAGGGCGTCGCCTCGTGGCGTTCTACGCGGTCATGTACTTCGCGGGGCTCCGCCCGAGTGAGGCGGTGGGCCTCAGGAAGTCTGACTGCTATCTCCCAGAGCAGGGGTGGGGTGTTCTGACGCTTCACGACACGCACCCCGTGTCGGGCAAGCAGTGGACAGACAGCGGAGAGCGCCATGACAAGCGGGGCCTGAAGTCGAGGGAGGCCAAGGAAGACCGGCCGGTCCCGATCCCCCCGCCACTCGTGGCCGTGCTCCGCGCCCACTTGGAGGAGTTCGGCGCGGCCAAGGACGGACGGCTCTTCACAAACGAGCGTGGCGGTCTCGTGGGTAGCAGTACCTATTGGCGCGTGTGGCGGGACGCTCGGGAGTACGCGCTCCCGCCGGACCTTCAGGCGTCCATCCTCGGGGGACGGCCGTACGACCTGCGGCACACCTGCATCACGACATGGCTGAACGCCGGCGTGCCCGTGGCCGAGGTCGCCCGGAGGGTCGGCAACTCTCCAGAGGTGATCCATCGCGTGTACGAGGGATGCATCTATGGCCAGGAAGAGGCCATGAACAAGAAGATTGAAAAGGAACTCGGCTGGCCGGGCTAAGCATGGTCACGGCTCGCTTGGCGATGCCTGGGGCGCCACGCGCGTCCCAGGCGCCACGTCGTTCACTGCGAGGAGCCCTTGTCGCCCTCTTGATTGTCCTTAGCTCGTCGCGCCTTGAAAGCGTCGAATTGAGCTGAGAGGACGTATAGATAGTCGAGGAGGGCCTCCGCTAGCGCCAGCCCATCCTCTGCGTCTTGGCGGCTCACTTCTGTACCTGTGAAGTGAGCAGCTTGATTGCCGAGGACACGCAGCTCTTGCGCCCACTCGAAGAGACGACCATCGATCTTCCCGTCGTTCTTCATCTGCTCCAGCATCTTGAACAGCGGGGGTCGGCGTCCACTGTTGGATATGCCCTGATCGAGACACACGCCTTCAAGCGTGCGGCGGACCATCACAGCCGTGGCTGTGTACGCCTTGGACGAGAAGCATTGGAGGGCTTCTTCATGCTCACGTCGTAGGGCCTCGGGCACCTTGAAGCTGAGAGGTCGCCGCTTCTGTGGCCAAAGGATGACAGGGTCTCCGTCCCAGCCCTCGCCAAAGTCCTCTTCGACCATCATGAAGGGGTCCTGACAATGGCCGCATCGAGCTAGTTCCAAGAGGTACGGCGGCTCTTGGTGACCACCTCCGCTGGCCGCACTGGTGACCGTGGCAAGGGTCGGCTTCTCACAGTGGGGGCAGACCAGCGGAAAGGTCGCTCCGGCTCTGCTCTCGTCGCTCATGCGACTGGACGCTAGCGGCCACACCCGCGCGGAGAGGTGCGAACAGGTAAACGAGGCAGCTCTATCGCAGCTCTATCGCGATCAGCGCGAACCAACGACAAAGAGCGGGACCCAGTGAGACTGGGTCCCGCTCTTCACGTTGGGCATCTGCGCTGGTCAACCGCATGATTGTGCTGGTTGAGGCGAAGTGCCCCCGGCAGGATTCGAACCTGCGCACACGGCTCCGGAGGCCGTTGCTCTATCCCCTGAGCTACGGGGGCGTTCGCCGCTCTCGGCTGCGACGGGTAGAACCCTACCAGCTCCTGTGGGGTGGCCGTGAACAGGTATTTCCAGGCTGTCACGGGTGATGGTTTCTGCCCAGGTCCCGCACCGGTTCCGGAGCCGGTGCGGGCGGGACGCGGGCCGCCGCAGGGCGGGTCCCACTCGGAGGTCACTCGCGCGCCGCACAGGGTCACATGCGCCCGCCACGCCGACCCCCACCCAGCCCGTCATCCCGGCACCGCCAAGGCCCCCTCACCCCCGCGTCCCCCGCACGGGTCAGAAGTGGGGAAAACCCGGACGCAGCCCCGCCCCGGGTCCTACTCTCGAGTTGTGTCAGGCGTGTCCGGCCGGGTGCTTGTTGTCGATGACAACAAGGTCATTCGGCAGCTGATCAGGGTCAATCTCGAGCTGGAGGGCTTCGAGGTCGTGACCGCGGCCGATGGTGCCGAGTGCCTGGACGTCGTGCACGAGGTGGGGCCGGATGTGATCACGCTCGATGTGGTGATGCCGCGGATCGACGGGCTGCGGACCGCCGCGCGGTTGCGGGCCGATCCGCGAACCAGGAATGTGCCGGTGGCGATCATCAGTGCGTGTACGCAGTACGAGGTGGAGACCGGTATCACCGCCGGGGTCGACGCCTTTCTCGCCAAGCCCTTCGAGCCGGCCGAGCTGGTGCGGCTCGTGCGGCGGTTGGCGCACCGGGAGCGTGGGGAGCACAGGGAGGGCCCGCCGTCAGTTGACGGCAGGCATGGTGCCGGGCGGGCGGGGAGCACGCGGGGCTGAACCTGTGGGCCCCGCGCCAGTGCCGACGCGCGGGCTGCCCGCATGGCGAAACCGGTTCGCGATCACACCCCCTTCCTCCCATACGCTTGTCCCGTGACCCCCGCAGAGCTCTCCCGTACCGTGCTGGGCGCCGTGCGCCGTGCGGTCGAGGAGGGTGCCCTCGGGGTACAGGTGGCGGTGCCGGACGGGGTCAAGGTTGAGCGGCCACGGCCCGGTGGGCGTGGGGACTACGCCACGAATGTCGCGCTCCGGCTGGCCGGGCCCGCCGGGCGGCAGGCCCGTGAGGTCGCGGAGATCCTGCGGGCGCACATCGACGGCGCCCCCGGCATCGCGCAGGTCGAGATCACCGGGCCCGGATTCCTGAACTTCACCCTGGGGCAGGGTTCCGCCGCCGCGATGGTCCGTGCCGTACGCGAGCAGGGGCTGCGGTACGGCCACGGCGACGGTCTCGCCGGGACCCGCATCGTCTTCGCGCCCGCCGGTGAACTCCGCGCCGACGTCATCACCGACACCGTCGTACGGCTGCTGTGCGCCCAGGGCGCCGATGCCCGCGTCGAGCCGGACGGTGAGGAGCGGATCACGGTCGTTCCCGTACGCGACGACGGGCTGTTCGCGCGGCTCGGTCCCGACGCCGCCCGCTGGGCCCTGCTCCGTGCCGCCGCCCACGACCAGGCGCACACCGGTGCCGACCTCCTCGTACAGGGGGAGGGGAACCCGCTCTTCCGGGTGCGGTACGCGTACTCCCGCAGCCGGGCCCTCACCCGCGCCGCCGCGCAGCTCGCCCTCACCGCGGAGTACGTCGAAGACGTCGACGTCGCGGCCCTCCTCGCCGCCATAGGAGACCACGCGGCCGTCCTTGCCTCCGCCGCCCGGCTCCGCGCGCCCGACCGGCTCGCCCGGCACCTCGAGACGACCGCCGACGCACTCCTCGGCTTCCAGCACACCGTGCTGCCCCGCGGCGACGAGAAACCCTCGGCCGCCCACCGTTCCCGGCTCGCACTCGCCGAAGCCGCCGGGACGGTGCTGGCCGGCGGCCTGTCCCTGCTCGGCATCAGCGCACCCGAACACTTGTAGTGGATGTGAGAGAGACAGCATGAGCCGTTCCGCGCACCCCGCCGGGCCCCGTCACGGAGACGTCCTGCCCGAGGGGCACTACACCCCGCCGCCCGCCGACCTCAACGCCCTCGACGAGAAGGTCTGGGCCCGCACCGTCCGCCGTGACCAGGACGGCGTCGTCACCGTCGGCGGGATCGATGTCGCAACGCTCGCCGAGGAGTTCGGCACGCCCGCCTACTTCCTCGACGAGACCGACTTCCGCGCCCGCTGCCGCGCCTGGGCCGACGCCTTCGGCAAGGACGCCGACGTGTTCTACGCCGGGAAGGCCTTCCTCAGCCGGGCCGTCGTGCGCTGGCTGAAGGAGGAGGGGCTCAACCTGGACGTGTGTTCCGGCGGCGAGCTCACCACCGCACTCGACGCCGGAATGCCCGCCGAGCGCATCGCCTTCCACGGCAACAACAAGAGCGCGGAGGAGATCCACCGCGCCGTCGAGGCCGGCGTCGGACGCATCGTCCTCGACTCCTTCCAGGAGATCGTCCGCGTCGCGCACATCGCCCGGTCGCTCGGCAAGCGCCAGCGCGTCCAGATCCGCGTCACCGTCGGCGTCGAGGCCCACACCCACGAGTTCATCGCCACCGCCCACGAGGACCAGAAGTTCGGCATCGCACTTGCCGGCGGCGAGGCGGCGGAGGCCGTGCGCCGCGCGCTCCAGCTCGACGGGCTCGAACTCATCGGCATCCACTCCCACATCGGCTCGCAGATCTTCGACATGGCCGGCTTCGAAGTGTCCGCCCGCCGTGTCGTCCAGCTGCTCGCGGCCGTCCGCGACGAGCACGGCGTCGAGCTGCCCGAGATCGACCTCGGCGGCGGTCTGGGCATCGCGTACACGTCGGACGACGACCCGCGCGAGCCCCACGAGATCGCCAAGGCGCTCGGCGAGATCGTCACCCGGGAATGCGAAGCGGCGGGTCTGCGGACACCCCGGATCTCCGTCGAGCCGGGCCGCGCCATCGTCGGGCCGACCGCGTTCACGCTGTACGAGGTCGGCACGATCAAGCGCCTCGAGGGGCTGCGTACGTACGTCAGCGTCGACGGCGGCATGTCCGACAACATCCGCACCGCGCTGTACGACGCCGACTACAGCGTCGCGCTCGTCTCGCGCACGTCGACCGCCGAGCCGATGCTCGTCCGCGTCGTCGGCAAGCACTGCGAGAGCGGCGACATCGTCGTACGCGACGCCTTCCTGCCCGCCGACCTGGCGCCGGGCGACCTGATCGCGGTGCCCGCCACCGGCGCCTACTGCCGGTCGATGGCCAGCAACTACAACCACGCACTGCGCCCGCCCGTCGTCGCGGTCAGGGACGGCGAGGCGCGCGTGATCGTCCGGCGCGAGACGGAGGAAGATCTCCTGCGTCTCGATGTCGGTTAGTGAAATATATGTCTCACGATCCGGACGGGGGACAGAAAGCCCCGTCCGGTGAGTGAGACTGGTTCGCACCCTGCTTGATGGAGAAACGAGGTCGGATGATGCGTACGCGTCCGCTGAAGGTGGCGCTGCTGGGCTGTGGAGTGGTCGGCTCAGAGGTGGCGCGCATCATGACGACGCACGCCGACGACCTCGCCGCGCGGATCGGCGCCCCCGTGGAGCTCGCCGGGGTCGCCGTCCGCCGCCCCTCCAAGGTCCGTGAGGGCATCGACCGCGAGCTCATCACCACCGACGCCAAGGGGCTCGTCTCGCGCGGCGACATCGACGTCGTGGTCGAGGTCATCGGCGGCATCGAGCCCGCCCGCGCCCTCATCACCAGCGCCTTCGAGCACGGCGCCTCCGTCGTCTCCGCCAACAAGGCGCTGCTCGCCGAGGACGGCGCCACGCTGTACGCGGCCGCCGAGAAACACGGCCGGGACCTCTACTTCGAGGCCGCCGTCGCCGGTGCGATCCCGCTGATCAGGCCGCTGCGCGAGTCGCTGGCCGGCGACAAGGTCAACCGCGTCCTGGGCATTGTCAACGGCACCACGAACTTCATCCTCGACAAGATGGACACCTCCGGTGCCGGCTACTCCGAGGCCCTCGACGAGGCCACCGCCCTCGGGTACGCGGAGGCCGACCCGACCGCCGACGTCGAGGGCTTCGACGCCGCCGCCAAGGCCGCGATCCTCGCCGGAATCTCCTTCCACACGCGTGTGCGCCTCGACGACGTGTACCGCGAGGGCATGACCGAGGTCACCGCCGCCGACTTCGCCTCCGCCAAGCAGATGGGCTGCACCATCAAGCTGCTGGCGATCTGCGAGCGGGCTGCGGACGGGAAGTCCGTGACGGCCCGCGTCCACCCCGCGATGATCCCGCTCAGCCACCCGCTGGCCTCCGTGCGCGCGGCGTACAACGCGGTCTTCGTCGAGGCCGAGGCCGCCGGGCGGCTCATGTTCTACGGTCCCGGCGCCGGCGGTGCCCCGACCGCCTCCGCGGTCCTCGGCGACCTCGTCGCGGTCTGCCGCAACAAGCTCGCCGAGGCCACCGGGCCAGGCGAGTCCGTGTACACGCAGCTGCCCGTGAGCCCCATGGGCGAGGTCGTGACGCGGTACCACATCAGCCTCGACGTGGCCGACAAGCCGGGCGTGCTCGCCCAGGTCGCGACGGTCTTCGCCGAGCACGGCGTATCCATCGACACGGTGCGCCAGACGGGCAAGGACGGCGAGGCATCGCTCGTCGTCGTCACCCACCGCGCGCCCGACGCCGCCCTCTCGGGGACCGTCGAGGCGCTGCGCAATCTCGACACCGTGCGTGGTGTCGCCAGCATCATGCGGGTTGAAGGAGAGTAAGCACCCATGAGCACTCGCACTCACCAGTGGCGCGGCATCATCGAGGAGTACCGGGACCGGCTCCCCGTCACGGACACGACGCCGGTCGTCACGCTCGGCGAGGGCGGCACGCCGCTCGTACGCGCCCAGACGCTCTCCGAGGCCACCGGCTGTGAGGTGTATCTCAAGGTCGAGGGCGCGAACCCGACCGGGTCCTTCAAGGACCGCGGGATGACCATGGCGATCACCAAGGCCAAGGAGGAGGGTGCGAAGGCCGTCATCTGCGCCTCCACCGGAAACACCTCCGCGTCCGCCGCGGCGTACGCCGGGCGGGCCGGCATGGTCTCCGCCGTGCTGATCCCGCAGGGCAAGATCGCGATGGGCAAGCTGGGCCAGGCGCTGGTCCACGGCGCGAAGATCCTCCAGGTCGACGGCAACTTCGACGACTGCCTGGTGCTGGCCCGCGGCCTCTCCGAGAGCTACCCGGTGGCGCTGGTCAATTCGGTCAACCCGGTGCGCATCGAGGGCCAGAAGACCGCGGCCTTCGAGATCGTCGACGCGCTCGGCGACGCCCCCGACATCCATGTGCTGCCGGTCGGCAACGCCGGCAACATCACGGCGTACTGGAAGGGTTACAAGGAGTACGCGGCGGACGAGCTGGCCACGCACACCCCCCGCATGTGGGGCTTCCAGGCCTCCGGCTCCGCGCCGATCGTGCGTGGCGAGGTCGTCAAGGACCCGTCGACCATCGCCACCGCGATCCGGATCGGCAACCCGGCCTCCTGGGAGTTCGCGCTGGCGGCCCGGGACGAGTCGGGCGGCTTCATCGACGAGGTGACCGACCGTCAGATCCTGCGCGCCTACAAGCTGCTGGCCTCGCGCGAGGGCGTCTTCGTCGAGCCGGCATCGGCGGCTTCGGTGGCCGGTCTGCTGAAGGCCGCGGAGGAGGGCCGGGTCGAGCGCGGGCAGAGGATCGTCTGCACGGTCACCGGCAACGGCCTCAAGGACCCGGACTGGGCGGTCGCCGGAGCGCCTCAGCCGGTCACGGTGCCGGTCGATGCGGCGGCCGCGGCGGAGCGTCTCGGGCTCGCCTAGGGACCGACGGCTCGGGCTCGCACAGAGCCAGGGCCCGCCCGCGCAGGGCCCGGGCGCGTACGTGCCCTCCTACGTGTCGCACGCGTATGCGGCAACGCCTCCCATCTCCGCACAGAAGGAGCATGGGAGGCTTGCGACACGCATCGTGCGCCTCCCATGCGCCCTATGTCGCCGCTCAACCATCCTTCGATAGGCTGTACCGACCCGCCCCGCCGCATCTGCCGCGGTGTTGCTGCCGTCGCAGCCCACGGGTCTTCGTACATCGTCACAACCTCGTCATCCCGCCGAATCAGAATCAAGGAGTGTCGTCGAGCGATGGCCGGTCCTGCGTTCCGCGCCGCCGCCGTCCGGGTGCGCGTCCCCGCCACCAGCGCCAATCTCGGGCCGGGCTTCGATGCCTTCGGCCTGTCGCTGGGGCTGTACGACGACGTCGTCGTCCGGGTCGCGGACTCCGGTCTGCACATCGACATCGCCGGCGAGGGTGCCGAGACGCTGCCCCGCGACGAGAGCCATCTGCTCGTACGCTCGCTGCGCACGGCCTTCGACCTCCTCGGCGGACAACCCCGCGGCCTCGAGGTCGTCTGCGCCAACCGCATCCCGCACGGCCGCGGCCTGGGCTCCTCGTCCGCCGCCATCTGCGCCGGCATCGTCGCCGCCCGCGCGGTGACCATAGGGGGCGACGCCCGGCTCGACGACGCGGCGCTGCTGGAGCTCGCCACCGAGATCGAGGGGCATCCCGACAACGTCGCCGCCTGTCTCCTCGGCGGCTTCACTCTTGCCTGGACCGACGCCGGTGCGGCGCGCGCGATCAGGATGGACCCGTCGGATTCCATCGTTCCGGTGGTTTTCGTACCGTCGAGGCCGGTGCTCACCGAGACCGCGCGCGGACTGCTGCCGCGTACGGTCCCGCATGTCGACGCAGCGGCCAACGCGGGCCGTGCCGCACTGCTCGTCGAGGCGCTGACCAGGCGCCCCGAGTTGCTGCTGCCCGCCACCGAGGACCGTCTCCACCAGGAGTACCGCGCCCCCGCGATGCCGCAGAGCGTGGAACTGGTCAACCGACTGCGCGCGGACGGCGTCCCAGCAGTCATCTCCGGTGCGGGCCCCACGGTGCTCGCGCTGGCCGAGGGCGATGCGGCCGACAAGGTCGCACGGCTGGCGGGCGAGGGCTGGGCGGCGAACCGGCTGGCCCTCGACGCAGCGGGGGCGAGTGTTCTGCCGCTCGCCTCGTAGCGACACGGGATTGCCGGTGATGGAGAGGGGGAATGTTTGTTGGAGCCGGTAGTGTTAACCTCAAGTACGCAGCCCACATTCTTGTGGTGCGGTGCTTCGTGTCCCCTTCCGGGACCACCCATTCTTCCGGGAGCCTCCCCAACTGCCTGAGCAGCCTGCCTGAGCAGTTTCGAGCACGCTCCGGAACCGGCACGACACCCCTCGCTTTCCCAGGAGAGGGCCGAGCAGGGGGAACTCGGGCCGGGCCTTGCACGTACATCTCTTCCGCCGTACCCGGCGGGACCACCGCCCCGACTTCGGTCCGCGATCCGAAAGATCAAAGACCGCCGTCGGACAGCACAACCGGTCGCCGAGCCAGAAGGCCGACGTCCGCTCCAGGGAAGGACCCTTCGTGAGCGACACCACCGATCTGATGGGCGTGACTGCCGACAGCAACGTCGACACCACCGCGCCCGCCGCAGGTGCTGCCACTGGCACCACCTCACGGCGCCGCCGCTCCGGCACCGGCCTCGAGGGCATGGTCCTGGCCGAGCTGCAGCAGGTCGCGTCCGGCCTCGGCATCAGGGGCACCGCGCGTATGCGCAAGAGCCAGCTGATCGAGGTCATCAAGGAGGCGCAGGCCGGAGGCAGTGCCGCCCCGGCGAAGAGCGCCGACGCGGGTGAGGCCGAGGCCAAGCCGAAGCGGCGTGCCACCTCCAAGGCCCGCGCGGGCGAGGAGAGCGCCGCGGCAGCCGAGCCGAAGGCCGAGAAGGCCGTCGCCCAGCAGCAGATCGACATCCCCGGCCAGCCGGCCAGTGAGGACGCCCCGGCCGGCGAGCGCCGTCGTCGCCGTGCCACCGCCCCCGCCGGCAGCCCCGAGGGCGAGGCCGTTCAGGCCGAGCCGAAGGGCGACGTCAAGACCGAGGTCCGGGCCGAGGCCAGGAGCGAGGCGCAGCCGGAGGCCAGGGCCGAGGCCGCCACGGACACGGCGGAGGGTCGCCGTGGCGACCGCCAGCGTGACCGGGGCGAGCGCGGCGAGCGCGGCGACCGTCAGCGTGACGGCCGGCGCGACCGTGACCGTGACCGCCGCGGCGGCAAGGGCGACGACCAGCAGGGCGGCCAGCGCCAGCAGCAGGGCGGCGGCCAGCAGCAGCGCCAGGGCGGCGGCCCGCAGGACGACTTCGACGACGAGAGTGGCCGGCGCGGACGCCGTGGCCGGTACCGCGACCGCCGTGGCCGTCGCGGCCGCGACGACTTCGCGAGCGGCGAGCCGCAGGTCTCCGAGGACGACGTCCTGATCCCCGTCGCGGGCATCCTGGACATCCTCGACAACTACGCGTTCATCCGGACCTCCGGCTACCTGCCTGGTCCGAACGACGTGTACGTGTCGCTGGCCCAGGTCCGCAAGAGCGGCCTGCGCAAGGGTGACCACGTCACCGGCGCGGTGCGGCAGCCCAAGGAGGGCGAGCGCCGTGAGAAGTTCAACGCGCTGGTCCGCCTCGACTCCGTCAACGGCATGGCGCCCGAATCCGGCCGTGGCCGCCCGGAGTTCAACAAGCTGACCCCGCTCTACCCGCAGGACCGGCTCCGTCTGGAGACCGACCCGGGCGTGCTGACCACCCGCATCATCGACCTCGTGTCGCCGATCGGTAAGGGCCAGCGAGGCCTGATCGTGGCCCCGCCGAAGACCGGCAAGACCATGATCCTGCAGGCGATCGCCAACGCGATCACGGTCAACAGCCCCGAGTGCCACCTGATGGTCGTCCTCGTCGACGAGCGTCCGGAAGAGGTCACCGACATGCAGCGGTCGGTGAAGGGCGAGGTCATCTCCTCGACCTTCGACCGCCCCGCCGAGGACCACACCACGGTCGCCGAGCTGGCCATCGAGCGCGCGAAGCGTCTCGTCGAGCTGGGTCACGACGTGGTCGTCCTGCTGGACTCGATCACCCGTCTGGGCCGCGCCTACAACCTGGCGGCCCCGGCCTCCGGACGCATCCTGTCCGGTGGTGTCGACTCGACCGCGCTCTACCCGCCGAAGCGCTTCTTCGGCGCCGCGCGCAACATCGAGGACGGCGGCTCGCTGACCATCCTGGCCACTGCGCTGGTCGAGACCGGCTCGCGCATGGACGAGGTGATCTTCGAGGAGTTCAAGGGCACCGGCAACATGGAGCTCAAGCTCGACCGGAAGCTCTCCGACAAGCGCATCTTCCCGGCGGTGGACGTCGACGCGTCCAGCACCCGCAAGGAGGAGATCCTGCTCGGTGCCGACGAGCTCTCCATCGTCTGGAAGCTGCGCCGGGTGCTGCACGCGCTCGACCAGCAGCAGGCGATCGAGCTGCTGCTCGACAAGATGAAGCAGACGAAGTCGAACGCCGAATTCCTGCTCCAGATCCAGAAGACGACGCCGATGCCGGGCAACGGCAACGACTGATTCTGGACAACCCTGCATAATTGAGGGCCCGTTCCGTTACGCAAGTGACGGAACGGGCCCTCTGTTTGTAGTATCGATCAGCCGTTCCCCACTAACGGCCACTCTCACTTCACCAGCCGTTCCCCCACGCGGCCTCCTTTGCCGGATTTACCCATACCCTGGAGACACGCGTGCGCGCATCGCGCCATGGCAGACCCGTTCACCGGGTCCGCAAACTCATAGCGGCCGGCGTGGCCGCACTCTCCCTCGCCGCCGGTGCCTTCGCATTCAGCGCCCAGGCGGACGAGACCGAACCGAAGTTCCTGCCCCCCAAGGGCTACAAGGTCGCGGACGCCTCGTCGACGTCGGGGACGCCGTCGCCGCGCATCATCGGCGGCACGACCACCTCGTTCAGCAGCGCGCCGTACATGGTGCAGCTGCTGTACGACTTCTACGACGACGGCTACCTGTACTTCAACTGCGGCGGCACGCTGGTGGCCCCCAACAAGGTGCTCACCGCCGCGCACTGTGTGACCGACGAGTTCGGCAACCCGCTCAACTTCGCGCGTGACGGCCTGATCCTCGCCGGCACCTCGAAGCTCGTCGGCGGCCCCACCAACTCCGAGGGCACCGCGGTCAACGTCAGCCGCCAGTGGGTCCACCCCGGCTACAGCACGGAGACGTTCAGCAACGACCTCGCCGTCCTGACGCTCTCCAAGCCGCTGCCGTACAAGCCGCTGCCGCTCGCCGGCCCCGGCGACCTCGCGTCGTACAACGCGGGCACCAACGGCATCACGCTCGGCTGGGGTCTGACATCGTCGGACGCCGACACCGCCACGCTCGCGTCGACGCTCCAGCAGGTCGTGCTTCCGCTGCACTCGAACCAGGAGTGCGTGGAGAACCTCAACCCGTTCTTCCAGGACAACGGCACCATGTTCTGCGCCGGTCAGGCCGGTACGGGCAGCGACGCCACCGGCAAGACGCCCTGCCCGGGTGACTCCGGCGGTCCGGTCCTGGTCAAGGGCAAGGTCGTCGGTGTCGTCTCCTGGGGCATCAACTCCGAGGACGGCCAGCAGCTGTGCAACGTGGTCGGTGCCTACGAGGCGTTCGCCCACGTCGCCAACCTGAAGCCGGCCGCCCAGCCGCGGATCGACGACACGGACCTCACCCGTGACGGCCGCGCCGACCTGTTCGCCCGTACGTCCGCCGGTGCGGACTACAGCTTCACGTCCAACGGCGTCGGCTTCACCACCAAGACCGCGTTCTCGGGCACGTACTCCGGCTACAACGTCGTGGCGCAGACCGACCTCAACCGGGACGGCTACCAGGACTTCGTGGTCCGCCAGACCTCCACCGGCGAGCTCCGCTGGGTCCGGCGCAGCGCCACCTCGTCGTCGTACGTCTCCGGCCGCATCGCCACCGGGTTCGGCACCTACCGCGCGATCCTCGCCCCCGGCGACGTGACCGGCGACGCCCTCCCCGACGTGGTCGGCGTCTCCTCGTCCGGTGCGCTCGTGGTCCTGCCGGGCAACGGCGCCGGCGGCGTCGGCACCCTCAAGGTGATCGGCTCCGGCTACCAGAAGTACAACGCGGTCCGCGGCCACGGTGACTTCAACGGCGACAGCCGCACGGACCTGCTCGTGCGCAACAGCAGCAGCACCGCGCTGTATCTGATCCCGGGCACCGGCAACGCCACGGCCCCGTTCGGGACGCCGGTCCTGCAGGCCTCGTCGTGGGGCACGTACAACGTCATCGTCACCCCCGGTGACGTCTCCGGTGACGGCAAGCCCGACGTGGTGACCCGTACCTCCAACGGCGCGCTCCAGCTCCACCGGGGCAACGGCACCACCACCGGCACGCTGCGCGCGCCGATCCAGGCCGGCACCGGCTTCGGCAGCTACAACCTCTTCGGCTGATCCGGCCGGAGCGGGAGCCCGACAAGAGATCCCGGTCACACCCACGGCCCGGCAGGGCAGGGCGTCGACCGAGACGAAACAGCAGGTGAACGAGGGTTCGTGCCCACCGTGTCCGACACGGTGGGCACGGCCCTTTTCTCACTGACTTCTCAGGGACCTGTGCAACCCTTCCGGGCACTCCGCCGTCTCACAAGTGGCGTAACAAAGCTTGACAGGGTGGGCAAACCGTGCCTGAACACCACGGCCGGGGGGCAACAGAACCTACGAGGGCTTGGGGAGATATGGCCGACCAGACCAAGGGCAGTCGAATACGGGCCACGGGCACGCGCCGCAAGCAGCGCTCCGGGGGGAACCGCGCCGCCACCGTCGCCGCCTGGTCCGCGGCCCTTCTCGTGCTCATCGGCGGTTCGGGAGCCGGCTACGTCTACTTCAAGCTCAACGGCAACATCCAGACCGTCGACATCAACGCCCAGCTTGGCAAGGACCGCCCCGACAACGTCGACAACGGCTCCATGGACATCCTCGTCCTCGGCTCCGACTCCCGCTCCGGGGCCAACGGCAAGTACGGGGCAGACGGCGGCGGCGCCCGCTCCGACACCGCGATGATCGTGCACGTCTACGAGGGCCACAAGAAGGCCGCGGTCGTCTCCGTGCCCCGCGACACCCTCATAGACCGGCCGCAGTGCGCCGACGGCGACGGCAAGGCGGTCGACGGCGAGAGCCGCGCCATGTTCAACACGGCGTACGAGGTCGGCGGCCCCGCCTGTGCGGTCAAGACCGTCGAGAAGATGTCCGGCATCCGCATGGACCACTACGTAGAGGTCGATTTCACCGGCTTCAAGAAGATCATCGACGAACTCGGCGGCGTCGAGATCACCACCACCGAGGCGATCAAGGACTCCAAGAGCCATCTCGATCTCGAGCCCGGCACCCGCACCCTCGACGGCGAGCAGGCCCTCGGCCTCGTCCGCACCCGCAAGTCCGTCGGCAACGGCAGCGACCTCGGGCGGATCCAGCTCCAGCAGGCCTTCATCAAGGCGCTGATCCAGCAGGTCAAGGACGTCGGGGTGTTCAGCAGCCCGAACAAGCTGTACGGCCTGGCCGACAGCGCGACCAAGGCGATCACGACCGACTCCGAGCTCGACTCGGTGAAGGAGCTCGTCGGATTCGCGAACGGGCTGAAGGGCCTCGGCGCGGACAGCGTCACCATGGTGACGATGCCGGTCGAGTACGACAAGATCGACCCCAACCGTGTCGTGCCGCTGAAGAAGCAGGGCAAGCAGGTGTGGACCGCCCTGAAGAACGATCTCCCGATCCCCGCGTCGGCGACCAAGGACACCGCCGACGGCCTGGCCAAGGGCATCGTCCGGTAGCCGGCGGCGGCCGGGGAAGCCCCGGGAAACCGCCGGACATACCCCGTGCGGCAGCCAGGAATACCTGAGGACCGACCCCGGTTTTGGGAGATACGGCCAGTCCTGGCAGACTGGTACGTCGGCCCCGGTTCACGTTCGCGCATCCCGCGCGTGCGACCCGGTGCCCTCCCGAAACTAGGAGACACCTTGAAGCGCGACATCCACCCCGAGTACGTCGAGACCCAGGTGAGCTGCACCTGCGGCGCGTCGTTCACCACCCGTAGCACGATCCAGGGCGGCACCATCCGCGCCGAGGTCTGCTCCGAGTGCCACCCGTTCTACACGGGCAAGCAGAAGATCCTCGACACCGGTGGCCGTGTGGCCCGCTTCGAGGCCCGCTTCGGCAAGGCTGCCGGCTCCGCCAAGAAGTAGCGAGCCACTGCGCCGGTCTTCGGCTGCCCCTGTGCGGGGCGGCCGGGACCGGCGCTTTGCCGTCCCTGCCGTTAGTACAGAAACCAGGAGCCCCCCGATGTTCGAGGCGGTCGAGGAACTGATCGGTGAGCACGCCGATCTCGAGAAGAAGCTCGCCGACCCTTCGGTCCACGCGGACCAGGCGAACGCGCGCAAGCTCAACAAGCGGTACGCAGAGCTGACCCCGATCGTCACCACGTACCGCGCCTGGAAGCAGACCGGGGACGACATCGGGACGGCCCGGGAGCTCGCCCACGACGATCCCGACTTCGCCGCCGAGGTCAAGGAGCTGGAGAAGCAGCGCGAGGAGCTCACCGAGAAGCTCCGGCTGCTGCTCGTCCCGCGCGACCCCAGCGACGACAAGGACGTCATCCTGGAGATCAAGGCGGGCGCGGGCGGCGACGAGTCGGCGCTGTTCGCCGGCGACCTGCTGCGGATGTACCTGCGCTACGCCGAGCGCGTCGGCTGGAAGACCGAGATCATCGACGCCACCGAGTCCGAGCTGGGCGGCTACAAGGACGTCCAGGTCGCGGTGAAGACCAAGGGCGGCAACGGCGCCACCGAGCCCGGGCAGGGCGTGTGGGCGCGGCTGAAGTACGAGGGCGGCGTGCACCGTGTGCAGCGCGTGCCGGCCACCGAGTCGCAGGGCCGTATCCACACCTCCGCGGCCGGTGTGCTCGTCACGCCCGAGGCGGAGGAGGTCGATGTCGAGATCAACCCCAACGATCTGCGCATCGACGTCTACCGCTCGTCGGGTCCCGGCGGCCAGTCCGTGAACACGACCGACTCCGCCGTGCGCATCACGCACCTTCCGACCGGGGTCGTCGCCTCCTGCCAGAACGAGAAGAGCCAGCTCCAGAACAAGGAGCAGGCCATGCGTATCCTGCGCTCCAGGCTGCTCGCCGCGGCCCAGGAGGCGGCCGAGCAGGAAGCCGCGGACGCCCGCCGCAGCCAGGTCCGGACGGTCGACCGCTCCGAGAAGATCCGTACGTACAACTTCCCGGAAAACCGGATCTCGGACCACCGCGTCGGATTCAAGGCGTACAACTTGGACCAGGTGCTCGACGGTGAACTGGATTCCGTGATCCAGGCCTGCGTCGACGCCGACTCCGCCGCGAAGCTCGCCGCAGCGTAGGCCGCGCACCGCGGTACCGCGTCCATCGAACAGCCCTGCTCAGCCCGGAGGACCAGCGTGCAGTCGCTCCCCGGGGGACGACCCCCGTACCCCCGATCCTTGCTGCTTGCCGAGGTGGCCCAGGCCACCCAGCGGCTGGCCGATGCCGGCGTGCCCTCACCCCGCTTCGACGCGGAGGAACTCGCCGCGTTCGTCCACGGCGTCAAGCGCGGCGAACTGCACCTGGTCAAGGACGCGGACTTCGACGCGCGGTACTGGGAGGCCGTCGCCCGCCGTGAGGCCCGCGAGCCGCTGCAGCACATCACCGGACGCGCCTTCTTCCGCTATCTGGAGCTGCAGGTCGGCCCCGGCGTCTTCGTGCCGCGCCCCGAGACCGAGTCGGTCGTCGGCTGGGCCATAGACGCCGTGCGGGCCATGGACGTCGTCGAGCCGCTCGTCGTCGACCTGTGCTCCGGCTCCGGGGCCATCGCCCTCGCCATCGCACAGGAGGTGCCGCGCTCGCGCGTGCACGCCGTGGAGCTGTCCGACGACGCGATCGGCTGGACCCGGAAGAACGCCGAGGGGTCCAGGGTCACCGTCCACCACGGCGACGCCCTGGGCGCCCTTCCCGAACTCGACGGCCAGGTCGACCTGGTCATCTCCAACCCGCCGTACATCCCGCTCACCGAGTGGGAGTACGTCGCACCCGAGGCCCGCGACCACGACCCGCAGATGGCCCTCTTCTCCGGCGAGGACGGCCTCGACACCATCCGCGGCATCGAACGCACCGCCCACCGGCTGCTGCGCCCCGGCGGCCTCGTCGTCGTCGAGCACGCCGACACCCAGGGCGGCCAGGTGCCGTGGATCTTCAACGAGGAGGCGGGTTGGGCGGATGCCGCCGACCATCCCGACCTGAACAACCGGCCGCGGTTCGCGACCGCGCGCAAGGCCATGCCGTGACTACCCGCACTGTGTACCAGGAGGCCCGCTGATGGCTCGGCGATACGACTGCAACGACGCGACGGATCGCATCACCGGCCTGCGTGAAGCCGCGTCGGCCGTCCGCCGCGGCGAGCTGGTCGTGCTGCCCACCGACACCGTGTACGGCATCGGTGCGGACGCGTTCAGCTCGGAGGCCGTCGCCGATCTGCTCGCGGCGAAGGGGCGCGGCCGCAACATGCCCACCCCGGTGCTCATCGGCTCGCCGAACACGCTGCACGGCCTCGTCACCGACTTCTCGGAGCAGGCGTGGGAGCTCGTCGACGCGTTCTGGCCGGGCGCGCTGACCCTCGTGGCCCGGCACCAGCCGTCGCTCCAGTGGGACCTGGGCGACACCCGGGGCACCGTCGCGATCCGCATGCCGCTGCACCCGGTCGCGATCGAGCTGCTCACGGACGTCGGCCCGATGGCCGTGTCGTCCGCCAACCTCACCGGGCACCCGGCGCCCGAGGACTGCGACGCCGCGCAGGACATGCTCGGCGACTCCGTCTCCGTCTACCTCGACGGCGGCCCCACGCCCGGCATCGTGCCGTCCTCGATCGTCGACGTCACCGGCAAGGTCCCGGTCCTGCTGCGCGCGGGCGCGCTGGACGCGGAGGAGCTCCGGAAGGTCGTACCCGACCTCGAGGTGGCCAATTGACAGCCCCTGAGGGGCGTGGCATAGGCGGCACGGAGCACAACACCTTCCGCATCCTCCACGTCAGCACCGGCAACGTCTGCCGCTCACCGATCACCGAGCGGCTGACCCGGCATGCCCTCAGCCACCGCCTCGGCGACCCTCCCCCCGGCTACGCCGGGGGGACCCCCATCGGTGGGCTGATCGTGGAGAGCGCCGGTACCTGGGGGCACGAGGGCGCCCCGATGGAGGCCAACGCCGAGACGGTCCTCACCGACTTCGGCGCGGACCCGAGCGGCTTCGTGGGCCGCGAGCTGCTCGACGAGCACGTCATCCGCGCGGACCTGGTGCTGACCGCGACCCGTGACCACCGTGCGCAGGTCATCTCCATGGGCCACTCGGCGGGCCTGCGGACCTTCACCCTGAAGGAGTTCACGCGCCTCGTCCGGGCCATAGACCCGGCGACGCTGCCGGACCCCCTGGACGACGGCGTCGTCGAACGCGCCCGCGCACTGGTCCGTGCGGCCGCCGCTCTACGCGGGTGGCTGCTGGCGCCCAGCGCCGACGCGGACGAGGTGTACGACCCGTACGGGGCGCCGATCACCTTCTTCCGCTCGATCGGAGACGAGATCAGCCAGGCCCTGGACCCCGTGGTCACGGCCCTGACGGGCGTCCCCGCACGCCGCTGACCCGCGGCCGCGCCCCTGGGGCCATGAGGGACGCCCGGGATCCGGGGCGTGAGGCCTCCGGAAAAGACGGGATGCGGGAAGCACGCCGCGCAGCGTGCGGACACCGGGCGTGGCGGCGGTCACCGGCCTACATTGGAGGGGCCGTAACCCGACGCGAGGCCCGGAGCCCACGATGCCGGTCAGTGCTGCACCCACCACGGCCGCCGCTGCGGCCCCCGCGGACTTCGACGCCCTGCGCCGGCAGGATCCGGAGATCGCCGAGGTGATCCTCGGCGAGATCACCCGGCAGGCCGACAGCCTGCAGCTGATCGCCGCCGAGAACTTCACCTCGCCCGCCGTCCTCGCCGCCCTCGGCTCCCCGCTCGCCAACAAGTACGCCGAGGGCTACCCCGGCGCCCGCCACCACGGCGGCTGCGAGCTGGTCGACGCCGCCGAGCGCATCGCCGTCGAACGCGCGACCGCGCTGTTCGGCGCGGAGCACGCCAATGTGCAGTCGCATTCCGGCTCGTCCGCCGTGCTCGCGGCGTACGCGGCGCTGCTGCGGCCCGGCGACACCGTGCTGGCGATGGGGCTCGCCTTCGGCGGACACCTCACGCACGGGTCCCCCGCCAACTTCTCGGGCCGCTGGTTCGAGTTCGTTCCGTACGGCGTCGACGCCGAGACCGGTCTCCTCGACTACGACCAGGTCCGCAGGCTCGCCCGCGAGAACCGGCCCAAGGCCATCGTGTGCGGCTCGATCTCGTACCCCCGCCACATGGACTACGCCGCGTTCCGGGAGATCGCCGACGAGGTGGGCGCGTATCTCATCGCCGACGCGGCTCACCCGATGGGCCTGATCGCCGGGGGAGTGGCGCCGAGCCCCGTCCCGTACGCCGATGTCGTCTGCGCGACGACCCACAAGGTGCTGCGCGGTCCCCGCGGCGGAATGATCCTCTGCGGCAGCCATCTGGCCGAGCGCATCGACCGGGCGGTGTTCCCCTTCACCCAGGGCGGCGCCCAGATGCACACGATCGCCGCCAAGGCCGTCGCGTTCGGCGAGGCGTCCACACCCGCCTTCACGACGTACGCCCGCAGGGTCGTCGCCAATGCGAGGGTCCTCGCCGAGGGGTTGGCCTCGGAGGGGTTCGCGATCACCACCGGCGGCACCGACACCCACCTCATCACCGCGGACCCCGCCCCGCTGGGTGTGGACGGCCGCACGGCCCGCGGCCGGCTCGCGGCCGCCGGGCTCGTCCTGGACACCTGCGCGCTGCCCTACGGGGACGGCCGCGGAATCCGGCTCGGCACCGCCGCGGTCACCACCCAGGGCATGGGCGAGGCGGAGATGGCCCGGATCGCCGTGTTCTTCGGCACGGCGCTGCGCGCGGAGGGCGACGACATCCGCCGTGTACGCGAAGAAGTGCGTGAACTGGCCGGGCGATTTCGACCGTATTGAGGCCGGACGGGGACCGCGTGCAACCGTCTGCGTGCTTCGGATGTCCTCATGCATGTGGCCAACAAAGCTAGGGTGTGGGGCTGAGATGGCCAGCGATTCCTGTGGGGCAGCCCGTGCGTGATTACCTGCTGACGCTCTGTGTCACGGCTGCGGTGACCTATCTGCTGACCGGTCCGGTGCGCAAGTTCGCCATCGCGGCCGGCGCGATGCCGGAGATCCGCGCCCGAGACGTGCACCGAGAACCGACACCGCGGCTCGGTGGCATCGCCATGTTCTTCGGACTGTGCGCGGGCCTGCTGGTCGCCGACCATCTGCGCAATCTCAACAGCGTCTTCGAGCTCTCCAACGAGCCGCGGGCGCTCCTCTCCGGCGCCGCCCTGATCTGGCTGATCGGCGTCCTGGACGACAAGTTCGAGATCGACGCCCTGATCAAGCTCGGCGGCCAGTTCATCGCCGCGGGCGTCATGGTCGTGCAGGGTCTGACGATCCTGTGGCTGCCCATCCCCGGCATCGGTACGGTCTCGCTCACCCAGTGGCAGGGCACGCTGCTCACCGTCGCCCTGGTCGTCATCACCATCAACGCCGTGAACTTCGTGGACGGGCTGGACGGCCTCGCCTCCGGCATGGTGTGCATCGCCTCCGCGGCGTTCTTCCTCTACGCGTACCGGATCTGGTTCGGATACGGCATCGAGGCAGCCGCCCCGGCCACGCTCTTCGCGGCCATCCTCATGGGCATGTGCCTGGGCTTCCTCCCGCACAACATGCACCCTGCGCGGATCTTCATGGGCGACTCCGGCTCGATGCTGATCGGCCTGGTGATGGCCGCGTCCGCGATCTCGGTGACGGGACAGGTCGACCCTGACGCCCTGAAGCTGTTCGAAGGCGGCACCCGCGAGGCCACGCACGCCGCACTGCCGGTCTTCATCCCGCTGCTGCTGCCCCTGACGATCATCGCCATCCCGGTCGCGGACCTGCTGCTCGCGATCGTCCGGCGTACGTGGAACGGAAAGTCGCCGTTCGCCGCCGACCGCGGCCACCTCCACCACCGACTCCTCGAGATCGGGCACTCGCACAGCCGGGCCGTCCTGATCATGTACTTCTGGTCGGCGCTCATCGCCTTCGGCATCGTGCTGTACTCGGTGCACAGCGCGTCCATGTGGATCGTCTTCGCGATCGTCGTGCTGAGTGCCGTCGGTCTGGTCCTGCTGCTGCTGCCCCGCTTCACCCCGCGCGCGCCGCGCTGGGCGGAGGCCTTCGTACCGCCGCGCTACCGCCGCAGGCGCCCGCAGGAGCCGGTGCCGGCGCTCTCGTACGAGGACGACGGCAACGTCATGGACGACGTGATGGCCGACGCGGCGCCGGGGGAGGAGCGGATTGCGGTGCCGGCCGGCATCAATGGAGCGACCGCGATCGGCGCGCGTGCGCGATTCACGGATCGGCGTAAGGCCGGAACGCCCCGTTGACGCCGGCCTGAGGTGAGGCCGCATTCACCCCCAATACCAGGCAAACTCGTACAGCTTCCTGCACACACGCGCAGGGTCACTCTCATGTGTGACGGTTGGCACACCCAGTGGGTAAAGACCTATTCAAATAGTTTGTGATACCGTTCACGAGAGCCGGAGACAGAGCCGAAAGACCGTAGTGCGACGGTCTCTTGGCCCGCGAGACACACCTCGGACCGGTTCTACGCTCGTCCATGACGACACCACTGCCCCCACCCACGTAAGCGGAGCTGCCGCCATGCCGTCCAACGACGCCCGCACTCTCCTCCAGGCCGCCGTGCCCACTGCCGCCGTCGGCGCTGTCGCCGCCGTGATCAGTGGAGTGGTCGCCGGCGGAAAGGGAGCCGTCGGCGCTGTCGTCGGCACCGTGGTGGTCATCCTCTTCATGGGTGTCGGCATGATCGTGCTGCAGCGCACCGCCAAGCAGTTCCCGCAGCTCTTCCAGGCCATGGGCCTGATGCTCTACACGACCCAGTTGCTGCTGCTCTTCATGTTCATGGCCGTGTTCAAGGACACGACCCTGTTCAACCCGAAGGCTCTGGCCTTCACCCTGCTCGCGGCGACCATCATCTGGGTGGCCGCGCAGGCGCGTGCCCACATGAAGGCCAAGATTCTCTACGTCGAACCCGAGTCCTCGAAGGCCGAAAAGCCCGAGAAGACAGGGTCGACGGCATGAGAGGTAGGGCCGGGATAAATGCCCGATCGGGATCCTGCTATCGTCCGGTGCCAACTGCGGCACTGCTGGCGCGGGCATCCGAGCTGACGCCTGCTCGATCGCGAGGCCTTGATGCCTGACCGCCGCTCCCACATCCGAAACACCAGTCCGGTGCCGACTCGCGGCTGCGCGCCGCGCCGACACAACGAGGTTGCCGAACCCATGCGTCACGCCGAAGGAGCCCGCGGTGAGTGCTGAACAGACCACGCTCGCCTTTGACTGGAGCTGCCGCATCATGGCCGAGAACGGCTGTGGCTTTCCGGCACCGGGCCTTCATTCCTTCCTCTTCGCGCCGCTCTTCACCGTCAGCGGCTTCGAGTTCAACAAGGTGATGCTGCTTGCGCTGATCACCTCGCTCGTTGTCGTCGGCTTCTTCTGGGCGGCCTTCGGCAACGCGAAGGTGGTGCCCGGCAAGCTCCAGATGATCGGCGAGGCCGGCTACGACTTCGTGCGCCGCGGCATCGTCTACGAGACCATCGGAAAGCGTGAGGGCGAGAAGTACGTCCCGCTCATGGTCTCGATCTTCTTCTTCGTCTGGATCATGAACATCTGGTCCGTGATCCCGCTGGCCCAGTTCCCGGTGGCCTCGATCATCGCGTACCCGATGGTCCTGGCGCTCATCGTCTACGTGCTCTGGGTGTCGCTGACCTTCAAGCGCCACGGTTTCGTCGGCGGCTGGAGGAACATCACCGGCTACGACTCCACGCTCGGCCCCATCAAGTGGCTGGTGTCGTTCATCGAGTTCTTCTCGAACCTGCTCGTCCGCCCGTTCACGCACGCGGTGCGACTCTTCGCCAACATGTTCGCCGGTCACCTGATGCTGGTCATGTTCACGGTCGCCTCCTGGTACCTCTTGAACAGCTGGCTGATCCCCGCCGCCGGCGTCTCCTTCGTGATGACGATGGGCATGATCGGCTTCGAGCTCTTCGTCCAGGCCGTTCAGGCGTACGTCTTCGTACTGCTGGCCTGCTCCTACATTCAGGGCGCTCTCGCCGAGCACCACTGAGTCAAACCACGCCCGCACCACTCAGAACGTCCGGTGGCCAACCCCCACCGGTCCGTAAAGGAAAAGGAAGAATCAGCATGGCTGCCACTGAGACCCTCGCCGCTGTCTCCGGTTCGCTCGGTTCCATCGGCTACGGCCTCGCCGCCATCGGCCCCGGCATCGGCGTCGGCATCGTCTTCGGTAACGGCACCCAGGCTCTGGCCCGTCAGCCCGAGGCTGCCGGCCTGATCCGTGCCAACCAGATCCTCGGCTTCGCCTTCTGTGAGGCGCTCGCCCTCATCGGCATCGTCATGCCGTTCGTTTACGGTCCGTGATCCAGCACCTCACTGACCACTTTCGACGAAAGGCATTGATGTGATCGCCAACCTCGTTCAGCTGGCGGCCGGGGAGGAGCAGAACCCGCTCGTTCCCCCGGGCCCCGAGCTGCTCGTCGGTACGATCGCCTTCGCCATCGTCTTCTTCTTCCTCGCCAAGAAGCTCCTCCCGAACATCAACAAGGTTCTGGAAGAGCGCCGCGAGGCCATCGAAGGCGGCATGGAGAAGGCCGAATCGGCCCAGATCGAGGCCCAGAGCGTGCTCGAGCAGTACAAGGCTCAGCTCGCCGAGGCCCGTCACGAGGCCGCACGTCTGCGCCAGGATGCGACCGAGCAGGGCACCGCGATCATCCAGGAGATGAAGGCGGAAGGCCAGCGGCAGCGCGAGGAGATCATCGCTGCCGGCCACGCTCAGATCGAGGCCGACCGCAAGGCCGCCGCTCAGGCGCTGCGCCAGGACGTCGGCACGCTCGCCACCGAGCTGGCCGGCAAGCTGGTCGGCGAGTCCCTCGAGGACCACGCCCGCCAGAGCCGCACCATCGACCGCTTCCTCGCTGAGCTCGAGGAGAAGGCCGAGGCTGCGCGATGAACGGAGCGAGCCGCGAGGCACTGGCTGCCGCACGTGAGCGTCTCGACGCGCTGACCGACAACACGTCGGTCGACGCGGCGAAGCTCGCCGAGGAGCTGGCCGCCGTTACCGCGCTGCTCAACCGCGAGGTGTCGCTGCGTCGGGTCCTGACCGACCCGGCGCAGACCGGTGAGGCCAAGGCCGAGCTGGTCACGCGACTGCTGAGCGGTCAGGTGGGCGGCGAGACCGTCGACCTGGTCTCCGGCATGGTCCGTTCCCGCTGGTCGCAGTCGCGGGACCTGGTGGACGCGGTCGAGGAGCTGGCGGCCACCGCCGACCTCATCGTCGCCCAGCAGGCCGGCGCACTGGACGACGTCGAGGACGAGCTGTTCCGGTTCGGCCGGATCGTCTCCTCCAGCACCGAGCTTCGGGCCGCGCTGACCGACCGCTCCGCGACGGCCTCCGCCAAGGGCGAGCTGCTGCGCAGCCTGCTCGGCGGCAAGGTCCACCCCGTCACCGAGCGTCTCGTGGTCCGACTCGTGACCGCGCCTCGGGGACGTAGCCTGGAAGCGGGACTCGAGTCCCTCTCCAAGCTCGCCGCGGCACGACGGAACCGGATGGTCGCCGTCGTCACCTCGGCGGTGCCGTTGACGGACGAGCAGAAGCGGCGCCTCGGAGCCGTACTCGCGAAGCTGTACGGCCGCGAGATGCACCTGAACCTCGACGTGGACCCCGAGGTCCTCGGCGGGATCTCGGTGCGCGTCGGCGACGAGGTCATCAACGGGACCATCGCGGAGCGCCTCGAAGAGGCGGCTCGGCGAGTGGCCGGCTGACCAGCCACCAACACAAGACGCATGACCAACGGCCCGTGTTGGGCCGTGCAGAGATTGCAGAAGATTCCTGGGGGTCGCCCCCAGACCCCCAAAGAAACTTCGGGCCCAACAAGGAGAGCAGGGAACCCAGATGGCGGAGCTCACGATCCGGCCGGACGAGATCCGGGACGCGCTGGAGAACTTTGTCCAGTCGTACAAGCCGGACGCGGCCTCGCGCGAGGAGGTCGGTACGGTCAGCCTGGCCGGCGACGGCATCGCGAAGGTCGAGGGTCTGCCCTCGGCCATGGCGAACGAGCTGCTGAAGTTCGAGGACGGCACCCTTGGTCTCGCCCTCAACCTCGAGGAGCGCGAGATCGGCGCGATCGTTCTCGGCGAGTTCAGCGGTATCGAGGAGGGTCAGTCGGTGCAGCGCACCGGCGAGGTCCTCTCCGTCGGTGTCGGCGAGGGCTACCTCGGCCGCGTTGTCGACCCGCTCGGCAACCCGATCGACGGCCTCGGCGAGATCGCGACCGAGGGCCGTCGCGCCCTCGAGCTGCAGGCCCCTGGCGTCATGCAGCGCAAGTCGGTCCACGAGCCCATGGAGACCGGCTACAAGGCCGTCGACGCCATGACCCCGGTCGGCCGTGGCCAGCGTCAGCTGATCATCGGTGACCGTCAGACCGGCAAGACCGCCCTGGCCGTCGACACGATCATCAACCAGCGCGACAACTGGCGCTCGGGCGACCCGAAGAAGCAGGTCCGCTGCATCTACGTCGCCATCGGCCAGAAGGGCTCCACCATCGCGTCCGTGCGCGGCGCGCTGGAGGAGGCCGGAGCGCTCGAGTACACGACGATCGTCGCCGCCCCGGCATCCGACCCGGCCGGCTTCAAGTTCCTGGCGCCGTACACCGGTTCGGCCATCGGCCAGCACTGGATGTACGACGGCAAGCACGTCCTCATCATCTTCGACGACCTGTCGAAGCAGGCCGACGCCTACCGCGCCGTGTCCCTGCTGCTGCGCCGCCCGCCGGGCCGTGAGGCCTACCCGGGTGACGTCTTCTACCTGCACTCCCGTCTGCTGGAGCGCTGCGCGAAGCTCTCCGACGACATGGGTGCCGGTTCGATGACCGGTCTGCCGATCGTCGAGACCAAGGCCAACGACGTGTCGGCGTTCATCCCGACCAACGTCATCTCCATCACGGACGGCCAGTGCTTCCTGGAGTCCGACCTGTTCAACGCCGGTCAGCGTCCGGCCCTGAACGTAGGTATTTCGGTCTCCCGTGTCGGTGGCTCCGCCCAGCACAAGGCCATGAAGCAGATCTCCGGCCGTCTGCGCGTGGACCTCGCCCAGTTCCGTGAGCTCGAGGCGTTCGCCGCCTTCGGTTCCGACCTGGACGCGGCCTCCAAGGCGCAGCTGGAGCGCGGTCAGCGCATGGTCGAGCTGCTCAAGCAGGCTCAGTACCAGCCGATGGCCACGGAGGACCAGGTCGTCTCCATCTGGGCCGGCACCACCGGCAAGATGGACGACGTTCCGGTCAAGGACATCCGTCGCTTCGAGTCCGAGCTGCTGGCGTTCCTCCGCCAGAACAACTCGGGCCTCATGAGCTCCATCCGTGAGGGCGGCAAGATGTCCGACGACACGCTGCAGGCCGTCGGTGACGCCATCGCGGAGTTCAAGAAGCAGTTCGAGACCTCTGACGGCAAGTTGCTCGGCGAGGAAGCTCCCGCTGCCGTCAACGTCTCGAAGTGACGACGGAAGGGACCTGACTCATGGGAGCGCAGCTCCGGGTCTACAAGCGTCGCATCAAATCCGTCACCGCGACGAAGAAGATCACCAAGGCGATGGAGATGATCGCCGCCTCGCGTGTCGTCAAGGCGCAGCGCAAGGTGCAGGCGTCCACTCCGTACGCGACCGAGCTCACGCGCGCGGTCACGGCGGTGGCCACGGGTGGCAATGACAAGCACCCGCTGACCACCGAGGCGGAGAACCCGACCCGTGCCGCGATCCTGCTCCTCACGAGCGACCGCGGTCTGGCCGGCGCCTTCAACTCCAACGCCATCAAGGCGGCGGAACAGCTGACGGCGAAGCTGGAGGGCGAGGGCCGCCAGGTCGACGTGTACGTCGTCGGCCGCCGCGGCATCGCGCACTACACCTTCCGTGAGCGCAAGCTGGCCGACTCGTGGACCGGCTTCACGGACCAGCCGGAGTACGGGGACGCCAAGAAGATCGCGGCTACGCTCATCGAGGCGATCGAGCGGGACACGGCCGAAGGCGGCGTGGACGAACTCCACATCGTCTACACCGAGTTCGTCTCGATGATGACGCAGACGGCGGTCGAGGCCCGGCTGCTGCCCCTCAGCCTCGACGAGGTGGCGAAGGAGGCGGGCGCCACGGACACGCTGCGTCCGCTGTACGACTTCGAGCCGTCGGCGGAGGACGTCCTCGACGCCCTGCTGCCGCGCTACGTCGAGAGCCGTATCTACAACGCGCTGCTCCAGTCGGCTGCTTCCAAGCACGCCGCCACGCGCCGCGCGATGAAGTCGGCGACCGACAACGCGGGTGAGCTGATCAACACGCTCTCCCGACTTGCCAACGCGGCCCGCCAGGCCGAAATCACCCAGGAAATCAGCGAGATCGTCGGTGGCGCGAGCGCCCTGGCCGACGCGACCGCGGGGAGTGACAAGTAATGACGACCACTGTTGAGACGGCCGCCGCCACGGGCCGCGTCGCCCGGGTCATCGGCCCGGTCGTCGACGTGGAGTTCCCCGTCGACGCGATGCCGGAGATCTACAACGCGCTGCACGTCGAGGTTGCCGACCCGGCCGAGGAAGGCGCCAAGAAGACGCTGACGCTCGAGGTTGCCCAGCACCTCGGCGAGGGTGTCGCGCGCACCATTTCCATGCAGCCCACCGACGGCCTGGTCCGCCAGGCGGTCGTGACGGACACCGGGGCGGGCATCACGGTGCCGGTCGGTGACGTCACCAAGGGCCGCGTGTTCAACACGCTGGGCCAGATCCTGAACGAGCCCGAGGCCGAGTCGGAGGTCAGCGAGCGCTGGTCCATCCACCGCAAGGCCCCGGCGTTCGACCAGCTCGAGTCCAAGACCGAGATGTTCGAGACCGGCCTGAAGGTCGTCGACCTTCTCACCCCGTACGTCAAGGGTGGAAAGATCGGTCTGTTCGGTGGCGCCGGTGTCGGCAAGACCGTCCTCATCCAGGAAATGATCATGCGTGTGGCGAAGCTGCACGAGGGCGTTTCCGTGTTCGCCGGCGTCGGTGAGCGCACGCGTGAGGGCAACGACCTCATCGCCGAAATGGAAGAGTCCGGCGTTCTGGACAAGACCGCGCTGGTCTTCGGCCAGATGGACGAGCCCCCGGGCACCCGTCTGCGCGTGGCCCTGGCCGGTCTGACCATGGCGGAGTACTTCCGCGATGTGCAGAAGCAGGACGTGCTGTTCTTCATCGACAACATCTTCCGCTTCACCCAGGCCGGTTCCGAGGTCTCCACGCTGCTGGGCCGTATGCCCTCCGCGGTGGGTTACCAGCCGAACCTTGCGGACGAGATGGGCATCCTGCAGGAGCGCATCACCTCGACCCGTGGTCACTCGATCACCTCGATGCAGGCGATCTACGTCCCCGCGGACGACCTGACCGACCCGGCCCCGGCCACCACCTTCGCCCACCTCGACGCGACGACGGTTCTCTCCCGTCCGATCTCCGAGAAGGGCATCTACCCGGCCGTGGACCCGCTGGACTCCACGTCCCGGATCCTGGACCCGCGTTACATCACGCAGGAGCACTACGACGCCGCCACGCGCGTCAAGGGGATCCTGCAGAAGTACAAGGACCTCCAGGACATCATCGCGATTCTCGGTATCGACGAGCTGGGCGAGGAGGACAAGCTCGTTGTCCACCGCGCCCGTCGTGTCGAGCGGTTCCTGTCCCAGAACACCCACGCGGCGAAGCAGTTCACCGGCGTGGACGGTTCGGACGTGCCGCTGGACGAGTCGATCGCCGCGTTCAACGCGATCTGCGACGGTGAGTACGACCACTTCCCCGAGCAGGCGTTCTTCATGTGCGGTGGCCTCGAGGACCTCAAGGCCAACGCCAAGGAGCTCGGCGTCTCCTGAGTCCCGTGACTCGTGGAAGGGGGCGGGTTCCGTCCCGCCCCCTTCTCCACGCCCCCGGGGGGTGAACCCCTGGAATCCCCGGTCGAAAGACCTGGGGCGGGCCCGTGCGTTCCGGCGCGCGGACCCCTACGCCGCATTTTCCGGGGGCAACCCCCGGACCCCCGGCCGAAAGACCTGGGGCGGGCCCGTGCGTTCCGGCGCGCGGACCCCTACTAGACTTATGACCCAACACCCGGCACGACCGCCGGGTGGTGACCCGAGGAGCCACCCTTGGCTGCTGAGCTGCACGTCGAGCTGGTCGCTGCCGACCGCCAGGTCTGGTCCGGCGAGGCCACCCTGGTTGTCGCGCGCACCACGTCCGGCGACATCGGCGTCATGCCCGGTCACCAGCCGCTGCTCGGTGTGCTGGAGTCGGGCCCGGTGACCATCCGTACGAGTGAGGGAACGGTCGTCGCCGCTGTGCACGGCGGCTTCATCTCCTTCTCCGACGACAAGCTCTCGCTGCTGGCGGAGATCGCCGAGCTGGCGGACGAGATCGACAAGCAGCGCGCCGAGCGTGCGCTGGAGCGTGCAAAGTCGGAGTCCGACGCCGCCGCCGAGCGGCGCGCCGACGTCCGGCTGCGCGCGCTGGCGGTGCGCTGAGCGCGCACCGCGCCGATGATCACCCTCAGCCGCGGCTCGGGCTGGACTTCTCCAGACCGGGTCGCGGCTGAGGCAATGCAGGTGCAGGTGCAGGTTGTATTCCGCTACGGGACGAAGCGAGGAGGTTGGTGGAGATGTTCCTCGCTCTGCTCGTGAGCGGCTTGGTCGTCGCACTGGTGGTGATCGGGCTCTTCGTCTTCGGCTTGCGCCGCAGGCTGATCCAGCGCTCGGGAGGCACCTTCGACTGCAGCCTGCGCTGGAACGTGCCGGAGGAGAAGGATCACTCCGGTAAGGGGTGGGTGTACGGGGTCGCTCGGTACAGCGGTGACCGGATCGAGTGGTTCCGTGTCTTCTCGTACGCGCCCCGCCCCCGCCGGCTGCTGGAGCGCGCCGCGATCGAGGTGGTCGCCCGACGGCTGCCGGAGGGCGAGGAGGAACTCGCGCTGCTCTCCGACTCGGTCATCCTCGGCTGTCTCCACCGCGGCACCCGCCTGGAACTGGCCATGAGCGAGGACGCGCTCACCGGCTTCCTCGCCTGGCTGGAGGCCGCGCCTCCTGGGCAGAGGGTCAACGTGGCGTGAGTCGGGTGAGCAGCGACGGCACAGCCGGCATCGCCCTGGTGGGGCCGGGGGAGTGCCTCGTGTGGTCCGCCGAGGCCCACTGGGTGCCCGGGCTGCTCGACCTGCTCGACGAGGGCGAGCGCGAGCGCTGTGCGCAGTTCCGCCGCGAGGAGCACCGGGGGCTGTATCTGACCGCCCATGTCCTGGCCCGCCGGGTCGTCGCCGCGCAGCTGGCCGTCGATCCGCGCGACGTGACCTTCGTACCCGTCTGCAAGCACTGCACCGAGCCGCAGGGCAGACCGCACGGCAAGCCGACCCTGCCGGGTACCCCACTGGAGCTCTCGCTGTCGCACTCGGGGCGCCGGGTGATGGTCGCGTTGACGACGGCCGGGCCGGTCGGGGTCGACATCGAGGAGATCACCGGGCAGACGGACCTGCCGCTCGATGTGCTCTCCGCGCCCGAGCGGGATGAGCTGGAACGGCTGCCCGTGGCGGAGCGGGGCGCGGCCTTCACCCGCTACTGGGCCCGTAAGGAAGCCGTGCTCAAGGCCACCGGCGAAGGACTGATGGTCGACCCGGCGACACTGACGGTGACCGCGCCCGCCGCGCCCGCGCGGCTCGTCGAGTGGCGGGAACGCCCCGAGCCGCACCTTCCGGTGCGGCTCGAGGACCTTGACGCGGGTGAGGACTACCGGGCGGCGGTCGCCGTCGTGGGGGACGACGACCGCGTCCAGGTGGTGCAGCACTCGGACGTACGGGTCCGAGAAGACCCGTGACCGCTATCCGAGGCCGCTGTTGATGGCGCTGACCAGTTCACCGTTCGCCGTGTCACCGGAGAACTCCCAGAAGAACGCGCCTCCCAGGCTCTGGTTCTTCGCCCAGCTCATCTTTCCGTTGATCGTCGACGGGGTGTCGTAGCTCCACCAGTTCGAGCCGCAGTGCGCGTACGCCGTACCCGCGACCGTGCCGTTCGCCGGGCAGGAGTTCCTCAGGACCTTGTAGTCCTCGATCCCCTGCTCGTACGTGCCGGGCGCCGGTCCGGTGGCCGTGCCGCCGGGTGCCGACTGGGTCACGCCCGTCCAGCCGCGGCCGTAGAAGCCGATGCCGAGGAGCAGCTTGCCGGCGGGGACGCCCTGGGCCTTGAGCTTGGCGATCGCGTCCGCGGAGGTGAAGCCCTGCTGCGGGATGCCGGTGTACGAGGTGAGCGGCGAGTGCGGGGCGGTCGGACCGTCCGCGTCGAAGGCGCCGAAGAAGTCGTACGTCATCACGTTGTACCAGTCGGCGTACTGCGCGGCGCCGGCGTAGTCGGTCTTCTCGATCTTGCCACCGCTGCTGGCGTCGGCCGTGATGGCGGCCGTGACCAGGTTGTTCGCACCGAACCTGGCACGCATGGCCTGCATCATGTTCTTGAACGCGGCCGGGCCGCTGCTGTCGCAGGACAGACCGCAGGCGTTGGGGTACTCCCAGTCCAGGTCGATGCCGTCGAACACATCGGCCCAGCGCGGGTCCTCGACCAGGTTGTAGCAGGAGTTGGCGAACGCGGTCGGGTTCGCCACGGCCTGCGGGAAGCCGCCGGACCAGGTCCAGCCGCCGAAGGACCACAGCACCTTGATGTTCGGGTACGCCCTCTTCAGCTTGCGCAGCTGGTTGAAGTTGCCGCGCAGCGGCTGGTCCCAGGTGTCGGCGACGCCGTCGACGGACTGGTCGGCCGTGTAGGCCTTGTCGTAGTCGGCGTAGGCGTCACCGATGGTGCACTGGCCGTTCTGGACGTTGCCGAAGGCGTAGTTGATGTGCGTGATCTTCGACGCGGAGCCGGAGGTCACCAGGTTCTTCACGTGGTAGTTGCGGCCGTAGACGCCCCAGTTGGTGAAGTAGCCCAGCTTGACCTTGCCGCCGCCGCCACCGCCGCCGCCGGTGGTGTGGACGGCGCGGGCGCCGCTGACGGGGCCCGTCTGGTCGGCCGTGTCACGGGCCTGGACGGTGTACGAGTAGTCCGTGCCGGCGGTCAGCCCGGTGTTGGTGTACGTGAGGCCGGTGACCGTCGCGATCTTCGTACCGTCGCGGAGGACGTCGTAGTTCTTGATCCCGTTGTCGTCGGTGGCCGCGGTCCAGCTCAGCGTCACGGAGGTGTCGGTGATGTTGCTCGCGGACGGGGTGCCGGGGGCGGACGGCGGGTTGTCGCCGGGGATGGTGCCGCCGTCGCAGGAGCCGCCGTTGAGCTTGCAGTTGGACGGTGAGCCGGGGCCCGCGCCGTTGAAGCCGAACGAGACGGAGGCGCCGGGGGCGAGGGTGCCGTTGTACGACTTGTTCCTGGCGGTCCAGTGGGTGCCGGAGCTGGTGACGTCGGCGTCCCAGGCGGAGGTGACGGACGTGCCGGAGGGGAAGTCCCACTCGACGGTCCAGGAGGAGATCGAGGTGGTGCCGGTGTTCTTCACCGTCCACTTGCCCTCGAAACCGGTTCCCCAGTCCTGGACCTTGGCGTAGGTGGCGGTGGCGGACGTGGCTGCCTCGGCGGGGGTCGCCAGGCCGACCATCGCGGCGAGGGGGAGCAGCAGGGCGGTGAGTCCCGCCGTCGCTCTGGATCTGAATCTGCTTCTGATGCGGGGGGTACTCGTGCTCAAGGGTGCTCCTCGAGTTGCGGACGGACAAAGCGGGGGGTCGGTCCGTGCACAGCACTCCGCGGGCTCACCGCGGCATGCCGTGCGGTGAGAGTAGGAAGGTCTGGACCAATCGTCAATAGGTCCAGACCAAAGTCGAACGAGGGTACGCGCCGAGCGCGCTCAGATCCCCAACTCCTGGGCAAGCACGGCTGCTTGGACCCTGCTCCGCAGTTCAAGCTTCCCCAGCAGCCGGCTCACATGCGTTTTCACGGTCGCCTCCGCCATCTCCAGCCGCACGGCGATCTCGGCGTTCGACAGCCCCTGCCCCAGGCAGGCCAGCACCTCACGCTCCCGCCGCGTCAGCGCGTCGAGCACCGCGGGGTCCGGCGCGTCCGGGGAGCGAACGGGCGTGCGCGCCGCGAACTCCGCGATCAGCCGCCGCGTCACGGCCGGAGCGATCAGCCCCTCGCCGCGCGCCACCGTCCGTACGGCCTCGATCAGATCCTTGGCGTTTGTGTTCTTCAGCAGAAAGCCCGCGGCCCCGGCGCGGAGCGCCCCGAAGACGTACTCGTCGAGATCGAACGTCGTCAGGACGAGAACGTCGGCGAGGCCCTCGCCGACGACCTGCCGCGTCGCCGACACCCCGTCGAGCCGGGGCATCTGCACATCCATCAGCACCAGATCCGGCCGCAGCTCCCGGGCCTGGCGCACCGCCTCCTCGCCGTCCGGGGCCTCTCCGACCACCTCGATGTCGGGGGCGCTGCCCAGGATGAGGACCAGCCCCGCCCGTACGGCGCTCTGGTCCTCCGCGACCAGGACGCGGATGACCCCGCTCATGCCGACGGCTCCCTGTCGTTCTCCACGGGCAGGACCGCCCGCACCTGCCACACCTTCGCCGGTCCGCCGGGCGGCCCCTCGACCGGACCTGCCTCGAACGTCCCGCCCAGCAGCGCCACCCGCTCCCGCATACCCACCAGACCGGCGCCGGAACCGGGCGCCCGCGGCCCCGGCCGGCTGCCGAACGGGCTGGTCACCGTCACCGTCAGCGCCTTCCCCGCCTTTTCCGCCGCCCCCGCGAGGCGCACCGCGACCTCGCCGGGATCCGCATGCTTCAGCGCGTTCGTCAGCGACTCCTGCACGATCCGGTACGCCGCGAGCTCGACCGGCGCCGGCAGGGCCGGGGCCTCGTTCCCACCCTCGGGCCTGGCGTCCTCCAGTACGAAGCGGAACCCGCCGGCCTCGCCGTTCGTGCGGGCCTTGGCGATCAGCGCGTCGAGCCCCGCGAGCGTGGGCGAGGCGGCCGGCTCCGCATCCCCGCTGCTGTCGCGCAGCAGTCCGATCAGCCGGCGCATCTCGGACAGGCCCGCCACGCTGTTCTCGCGGATGACCGTGAGCGCCTGCCGGGTGGTCGCCGGCTCGTCGAGGGAGAGCGCGGCGGTGGAGTGGATCGCGATCGCCGACAGATGGTTGGCGACCATGTCGTGCAGCTCGCGGGCCATCCGGGCGCGTTCAGCGGTCACCGCCTGCGTGCGGTCCATCTCGGCGAGCAGCGCGGTCTGCTCGGCGCGCAGCCGGGCCGCGTCGGCGGCGTCGCGGTGGTTGCGGACCAGCGCGCCGGTCGCGGCCGGGCCGAACGACACCAGTCCGACGAGCAGCCCGAGCAGCAGCGCGACGGGCTCCCGGAGCCACACCAGGAACCCGATCGTCGCCGCGACCGTGACCATCCCGGTCGTGTACGGGATACGACGGGCCGCGGCGGGCGTCCCGTACACGACGGCGGCGTACACGATGTCCGTGAACATCAGGGCCGTCGCGATGCTGCCCGGCGTGAACTGATCCGCGACGATCGCGACCGTGCCCACGACCAGCGCGGTCTGCGGCCTGGTCCGCCGCAGCAGCTCCATCGCCGCCATCACGACGAGCGGCCCCAGCGTCACCCAAGGACCGGACAGCGGGCGGCCGTCGTCCTTGGTGTGCACCCCGAGCGACCACAGGAGCAGACCGCCGGCGAGCCCGGCGGCTGCGATGAGGACATCGTCGCGGTGGGGGCGGGGGAGTCTCACGCCTTCATCCAACACGGTGCGGCGGGCCGCGACGTCCTCGTACCGGCCGATACGGCACTACATCGAACGATGCAGTCACGGTTCGTCACTGATGACGACGATCCACGGCGAGGGGGCCGGGAGCCTGGAGGGAACGAAGGGAGTACCGCCGTGATCGTCACGCTGATCGTGATCTGTGAGGTCGGCTTCTGGGTGCTGCTGGCCGCGGGGCTGGCCGTGCGCTATCTGCTCGGGATGCCGCGGGCGGGTCTCGCGCTGCTGCTGTGCGAGCCGCTGCTGGAGGTCGTGTTGCTGGTCGTCACGGCCCTCGACCTCAAGAACGGCGGCGAGCCGAGCTGGAAGCACGGTCTCGCCGCGCTCTACATCGGCTACACCGTCGGCCACGGCCATCGCACCATCAAGTGGCTCGACGGCCACGCCGCCCACCGTTTCGGGGGCGGCCCGCCGCCCGTGAAGCCGCCCCGCTACGGCATGGCCCGCGCCCGGCACGAGGTCCGCGTGTGGCTCGGCACGGCCGTGGCCGCCGCCGTCGCCACGGTGCTGCTCCAGATCGCGCTCCGGTACGTGGACGACCCGTCCAGGACCGGCCCTCTGACGATGTGGACGTACGGCGCGTGGCGGGCGGCGGGCATCCACGGCCTGATCGCGCTCAGCTACGCGATCTGGCCCAAGAGGGGGCCCCGGGAACCGTCAGCGCTCTCCGCCCGGCACCCGGAGGATGTCGCCGACCGCCTTGCTGGCCGTCCGGGCCAGGATGCTGTATTTCCCGGGGGGCCACCCCCGGACCCCCGGCAGGGGTCGGCGGGTGCCGGGTCAGCGCTCTCCGCCCGGCACCCAGAGGACGTCGCCGACCGCCTTGTTGGCCGTCCGGGCCAGAATGAACAGCAGGTCCGATAGCCGGTTGAGGTACGTCGCCGTCAGCGCGTTCATCGTCTCGCCGTGCACCTCCATCGCCGCCCACGTCGAGCGCTCCGCCCGGCGCACCACCGTGCACGCCTGGTGCAGCAGCGCCGCGCCGGGGGTGCCTCCGGGCAGGATGAAGGAGCGGAGCTTGTCCAGGTCCTCCAGGAAGCGGTCGCAGTCCGCCTCCAGCTTGTCGATGTACGACTGCTCCACCCGCAGCGGCGGGTACTTCGGGTCCGCCACGACGGGCGTCGAGAGATCCGCGCCGACGTCGAAGAGGTCGTTCTGGACCCGGACGAGGACCCTCACGACCTCCTCCGGCAGCCGGCCGAGCGCGATGGCCGTGCCGATGACCGCGTTGGCCTCGTTGGCGTCGGCGTACGCCGAGATGCGCAGATCCGTCTTGGCCGTGCGGCTCATGTCGCCGAGTGCCGTCGTGCCCTTGTCGCCGGTGCGCGTGTAGATGCGCGTCAGATTGACCATGTGGCCAGCCTAATTACGCCGCCGCCCGATCACGCGCCCGCCGTCCGGAAGACCCGTGTGCCCGCCGTCACCCCGAGCGCCGCGAAGCCGACCGCGACGAGCACCCCGTACAGCATCGGCGCCGTCGCGTACGCGCCGATGTACGCGTCCCGCATCGCGTCCACCAGGTACCGGAAGGGCATGACGTGCGACAGGGCGTCCAGCCAGCCGGGTGCCAGCGCCATCGGCAGCATCAGCCCGGACAGCAGCATCGACGGCATGGTCACCACGTTGACGACGGGTCCGAACTCGTGCGGCGTGGAGACCTTCATCGCCAGCGCGTACGACAGCGACGCGAGCGCGACCGTCAGCACGGCGAGGAAGCCGAAGCCGATGAGGATCCCGCCGAGCGGCGCCCGCAGCCCCATCACCAGCGCCGCCAGCACCAGCAGCACGGCCTGGAAGAGGAGGGCGGCGGCATCGCGCAGCACCCGGCCCAGGAGCAGCGCGAGCCGGCTGACGGGGGTGACCCGCATCCGCTCGACGACGCCCGTGTGCTTCTCGGCGATGATGGCGAACCCGGCGAACGAGGCACCGAACAACCCCAGTTGGAGCAGCAGGCCCGGCACCAGCATCTGCCAGGAGTCGCCCCGGGTGCCGAGCGGCAGGCCGGTGAGCAGCGGCCCGAAGAAGAACAGGTACAGCAGCGGCATCAGCACGCCGAAGAGCATCTGGAACCTGGAGCGCAGGGTCTGGCGGGCGTACCGGCCGAAGACCAGCGCGGTGTCGTGCATCAGCACAGGGAACTCCTAGGCGGCGACGGGTGCGGTGTCCACCGGCGCGGCACCGCGTCCGGTGATGGCGAGGAAGGCGTCCTGCAGGGAGGCGTCCGCCGACCCGGCGTACCGCTCCTTCAGCGCGGCCGGGGTGCCCTCGGCGACGACGGTGCCCTTGTCGATGACGACGAGCCGGTCGGACAGCTCGTCCGCCTCGTCGAGGTAGTGGGTGGTGAGGAACACGGTGGTGCCGTACGCGTCGCGCAGCTGACGCACCAGCTTCCACAGATCGGCGCGGCTGCCCTGGTCGAGTCCGGTGGTCGGCTCGTCGAGGAAGAGGACGTCGGGCCGGTGGGTGAGGGCCATCGCGATGTCGAGGCGGCGCCGCTGGCCCCCGGAGAGTGCGGCGCAGGGGCGGTCGAGGAGCTCGGCGAGGTCCAGGTCGCGCGCAAGATCCTCGGTGCGGGCGGCCGCATCGGCCTTCGAGAAGCGGTAGAGCCGGGCCTGGGTCACCAGCTCCTCGCGCATGGTGATGGCCGGGTCGACGCCGCCGGACTGGGCGACGTACCCGATCTTCTCCCGTACGCCGGCGGGGTCGGTGGTGAGGTCGCGGCCCGCGACGGTGGCGGTGCCGCCCGTCGGCGGCAGCAGCGTCGTGAGCATGCGCAGGGTCGTGGTCTTGCCCGCGCCGTTGGGGCCGAGGAAGCCGAGGATCTCGCCGCGCTCTGCGGTGAGGTCGGTGCCGCGGACCGCTTCGACGGGTCCGCTCTTCGTGGTGAACGTCCGGGTCAGGCCGGAGGTCGTGAGGACTGCCATGCTCCAAGAAAAACAGAGGCACTGAAAATTTGCAACGACTCCAAAAATCAAGAATGCCCAATGAGGGCTACGATGAAGGCATGGCTGAGGGGCTCAGGGAGCGGAAGAAGCGTCAGACCAGGCAGCACATCTCGGACGTGGCCACCGGTCTCTTCGTCGAGCGCGGCTTCGACGCGGTGACGGTCGCGGAGATCGCCCAGGCCGCCGATGTCTCCGTGAACACCGTCTACAACTACTTCCCGGCCAAGGAGGACCTCTTCTTCGACCGTGAACCCGGACTCGTCGACCGGCTCGCGCGCTGGGTCCGCGCACGGGAAGCGGGGGAGTCGGCGGCCGCAGCCGTGCTGCGCGAGCTGCGCGCCGAGGTGGAGGCCGTGTCCCCACAGGTCGGCCTGATGGACGGATACGACCGTTTCCTCCGCGTCATCCACGGCGCCTCCACCCTCCAGTCGCGGGTGCTGACCTTCCAGCGGCAGATCGTCGAGAGCCTCGCCCGGACCCTGCGCGAGGAGACCGGCGCCGCCCCCGGCGACCCGATGCCGTCCCTGATGGCGGGTCAGATCAACTGGGTCTACGAGACCGTGATGGGCGTCATCGGCCGGGAGATGATGGCCGGCCGCAGGCCCGTCGAGGTGTCCCGGGAGGTCCTCGGTCTCATCGACCAGATGGAGGATCTGCTCAGCGAGCGGGTCCTCGGCTATGCGGTCCGGCTCACCTGACGGCCCGTACCGGTGTGATGTCCGTCATCTGAGACGTGACGCGCATCTCTTCACCGCCACACGGCCGCTCACGGGCGCTAACCTCCGGCAGAGATCCGATAGGTAAACGTGTGTTAAGGGGTGCAGCAGTGGCCGGGAAGCTCGCCGTCATCGGGGCCGGACTCATGGGGTCCGGAATCGCGCAGGTCTCCGCTCAGGCGGGCTGGGACGTCGTCCTGCGTGACGTCACCGATGCGGCCCTGACGCGCGGCACCGACGGCATCAAGGCCTCGTACGACAAGTTCGTCGCCAAGGGCAAGCTCGAAGCTGCGGACGCCGAGGCGGCGTTGGCGCGCATCACCACGACCACCGACCTGGACGCGGTCGCCGACGCGGACATCGTCGTCGAGGCCGTGTTCGAGAAGCTCGAGGTCAAGCACGAGATCTTCCGGGCCCTCGACAAGCTCGTACGGGACGACGCGGTCCTCGCCTCCAACACCTCCGCCATCCCGATCACGAAGATCGCGGCCGTGACGGAGCGTCCGGAGCGCGTCGTCGGCGCCCACTTCTTCTCGCCCGTCCCGATGATGCAGCTCTGCGAACTCGTCCGCGGCTACAAGACCAGCGACGAAACCCTCGCCACCACGCGTGAGTTCGCCGAGTCGGTCGGCAAGACCTGCATCGTCGTCAACCGCGACGTCGCCGGTTTCGTCACCACCCGCCTCATCTCGGCGCTCGTCGTCGAGGCCGCGAAGCTGTACGAATCGGGCGTCGCGACCGCGGAGGACATCGACATCGCCTGCAAGCTCGGCTTCGGTCACGCCATGGGCCCGCTGGCCACCGCCGACCTGACCGGTGTCGACATCCTGCTGCACGCCACCAGCAACATCTACACCGAGTCGCAGGACGAGAAGTTCGCGCCGCCGGAGCTGATGCGCCGGATGGTTGACGCCGGTGACATCGGGCGCAAGAGCGGGCAGGGCTTCTACAAGCACTGATCGTCGCGCCGGTCGTGCGCGGACCCGTGCCGACCGTACGGGCCTGCGCACTATCACCCCACAGGGTGAATTCGGTATCGGTTCGCTTACAGGCGGCAACTTCTCCGCCCGTACGGCAGTCAGTTGTTGCACAAAGAGACCGCGCGAGCACGGAGCACGGCCGGCAGCCGCAACAGAAGCAGCAGCAGAACACCTGACGGACAAAAGCACTCTCGGGGAGCGCATATGCACATCAGGGGCGACCACGCCGAGCTGGTCGTCGGGGGCCGCCTCGACGTACGCAGCGCGGCGGACGCCCGCACCGTCCTGCACTCGGCCGTCGACGACGGAGTCGGCGACCTGGTGCTCGACCTGACCGACCTGGACTCCTGGGACGCCACCGGACTCGGTGTCATCATGGGCGCCCACCGGCGGGCGGGCCGCTGCGGCCGACGGCTCGTCCTGCGCGGCGTACCCCCGCAGATGCAGCGCCTTCTGGTGGCCACCCGACTGCACCGGATCCTGGCCATCGAGGGCGGAATCGCCGCAGAGTCCCTGCCTCGGGTCTGAACGGACCACACCGGCAGGGACGCACAATCCTCACGAGATTGTGACGTCCTGGGCGGCCCGGCACCCCGGCTGTTCCCGGATACTCGGCGAAGGTCTAGGGTGCGGTCGCCTGCCGATTCACATACCCATTGCGGCGGGCACCGGACCAGAAGCGACAGCGGAGCGTGCAGACAGGCCGGGAGGGGCTTCCGCACGAGACGCCATCTGGGGGCTTTGACCTATGGACCCGATGAACCGGGGCCCGGAAGAGTACGGCCACGACAACGACCGCTTCGACGACGGCGAGCGCGAGCGCGACGGCGCCGCTGTGCAGCGGCCGCCGCGCGACGCGGTGACGGTGACTCCCGAGTTCGCTCAGAAGACGCCCGTGCCCGCCCGCACGGCCCGCATCGTCTCCGGTGACCTCCTGCTCACCGTCAACCCCGTCGACGGCAGCGAAATAGAGCCCTGCCCGCCGGGACAGCGGCCCACCGCGCCCGCGCGGCACAGCACAGCCGAGCGCAAGGAGCTGCGCCGGGCCGGCCGGCCGCCGGTGCCGCCGGGGCCCGCAGCCCCTCCGCTGCCGCTCCTGGAGCGCGAGGAGGAGCGCGAGCGGCTCCTACGCCTCCTCGGGCGCGGCCGATCGGTCCGGCTCACCGGGCCCGCCGGTTCCGGCCGCACCACCCTGCTCGACATCGTTGCCGCCCAGTGCACGGACCTCGCGCCCGACGGCGTCGTACGCGTCTCCGGCCACCACCGCACGCCCACCGAGCTGCTGTACGAGCTCTTCGCCGCCGTACACAGCGCGCCGCAGCACCGCCCCGACCGGTCGGGACTGCTCGAACTGGTCCGTGGCATCGGCGCCGTCGTCATCGTCGACGACCTCGAATTCGGTGGCAGCGCGCTCGACGAGCTGCTCGACGCCACGCCCGAATGCGCCTTCCTGCTCGCCGCGACGCCCGATGTCAGCGCGCCGTCACCCGACTCCCACCTCGAAGAGGTGTTCCTCAAGGGACTTGGCCGCAGCGCCGCGCTGCAGCTGCTCGAGCGGGCCGTGGAGCGGTCGCTCACCGACGAGGAGGCGAACTGGGCTGGTGACCTCTGGTTCGAGTCGGAGGGGCTGCCGCTGCGCTTCGTCCAGGCGGGAGCACTGCTGCGGCAGCGTGACGCGCTGCGCGTCCCGGACGCGGAGCCGGACCCGGACGACGACGGCGACAACGTCTTCGCCGACGGCCACGACGCACCGCTGCCGACGCTCGGGGAGGGCGCGGCGCCCGCCGCGCTGCTCGCCTCACGGCTCAGCGAATCGGCGCGCGACGCACTGCGGTTCGCTGTCGCGCTCGGCGGCGAAGTGCCGCACCAGGCCCATCTGCCGGCGCTCGTCGGGGACACGCACGCGGACGCCGCCCTCGGCGAGCTGACGAGCTGTGGGCTGCTCACGCCGGTGGGCTCGCGCTACCGGCTGGCGGCAGGGGTCGCCGCGCAACTGGAGGCCGCGGGGTACGGCGAGGGTGCGGTGGAGCGCGCCCACACGGCCGCTCAGCACTACGCCTGGTGGGCCGGCCACGCCTCGGTCTCGCCCGAGCGGGCCGCGGCCGAGGCGGACGCCGTCCTCGCGTCCATGGCCGCACTGGTGCCGGGGCGCGATCCGGGACACCCGAGCGCCGCCGTGCTGCTCGCCCGCAGTGCCGCGCCCGCCTTCGCGTCCGGACTGCACTGGGGCGCCTGGGAGCGGGCCCTGCGGACCGGGCAGGAGGCGGCCCGTATCTCGGGCGAGGTCGCCGAAGAGGCGTACTTCCACCACGAACTCGGCGTACTTGCGCTGTGCGCGGGGAACCTGGACCGGGCGCGCGCGGAGCTCGAAGCCTCCATCGCGATGCGCGGCGCGCTCGCCGACAAGCGCGGAACGGTCGCCGGGCGGCGGGCCCTCGCGCTCGTCGCCGACCGCGCGGGTGGTCTCGTCCCCGGCGGGCGCACGCCCGCGGCCGAGGAGGTACCGGCCGCGCGCCACGAGGAGTCGGCGTCCCCGCTCGGAGGAATCCCCGCGATCGTGCCACGGGAGGAGCCCCTGGTCACCCGCAGCGACACAGCGGAGCCCCTGGCCACGAAGCTCCGTCGCACGGTCCTCACGGGCGCCCGCCGCAATGTGGTCGCTGCCGGCGCAGGAGCGCTGCTGGCCGCGGTCCTCGGCACGGTGGTGACCCTCGGCGCGACGTCCAACCCCGAAGACCCCGCGGACCGGGTGACGAACGAGCAGTCGGCGAACGAGGACGACGGCGAGGACGGCCTGAATGCCGACGAGCCGACCCAGGCCTCCACGAACCGGCCCTCGGGCGCCCCCGCCCCCAGCAATTCCAGCACGCCCACGGACTCGGGTGCGTCGGACACTCCCGCCGCCCCGGCCCCGACGACCCCCACCGACGACCCGACGGACACGGGCCGCCCGACCTCGCCGGGGAGCCCGCGCCCGACGACGAGCCCGACCCCGAAGCCGACGCAGACGCCGCCGAGGCCCACGGGCAGCACGCCGACGCCCACCCCGACCACGCCGACCACCCCGCCGACCTCGACGACACCCACGCCTACCGAGACCTCCACCACCGGCGGTTCGAACAGCCTCAGCAACTCCGCCTCCGCCTCCCTGTCGACAGCTCCCTCCAGCAGCGAGTCCGCCACCGTCTGAGGCACTGAGGCACCCGTACAACGGGTACGGCCCCGGGCGCGCTCCTCGCGCACCCGGGGCCGTAGCCGTGCTTCCGCGGCCGCCCTAGAACAGCCGGAGCTTGTCGTCCTCGATGCCGCGCAGGGCTTCGTAGTCCAGGACCACGCAGCCGATGCCGCGGTCCGTCGCCAGCACGCGGGCCTGGGGCTTGATCTCCTGGGCCGCGAAGAGGCCGCGGACCGGGGCGAGATGGGGATCGCGGTTCAGGAGTTCCAGGTAGCGCGTGAGCTGCTCGACGCCGTCGATCTCGCCGCGGCGCTTGATCTCGACCGCCACCGTCGCGCCGTCGGCGTCGCGGCACAGGATGTCCACCGGGCCGATCGCCGTGGGGTACTCGCGGCGGATCAGGCTGTAGCCCTCGCCGAGTGTCTCGATCCGATCCGCCAGGAGCTCCTGGAGGTGTGCTTCCACGCCGTCCTTGATGAGGCCCGGGTCGACGCCCAGTTCATGGGACGAGTCGTGGAGGATCTCCTCCATCGTGATGATCAGTTTCTCGCCCGCCTTGTTCACCACGGTCCAGACCTTGTCGTCCCCCTCCTTCAGCGTGCAGGGAGGGGACATCCAGTTCAGTGGTTTGTACGCCCGGTCGTCCGCGTGGATGGAGACGCTGCCGTCGGCCTTGACCAGGATCAGCCGGGGGGCGGAGGGCAGGTGGGCGGTGAGCCGGCCCGCGTAGTCGACGGAGCAGCGGGCGATGACGAGACGCATGGTCGGCAACGCTACTCGACGGACCCCGGTCCGCGCGATTCGCGCTCGTCACCGCGGGCGGCCGTGGCCGAGACCCTTCGGGTCGCCCCTCTTGTCCGCAATCGTTATTGGCCGGTTGTGTTCCCATTCTCCTGGTGCAGGCCAGACAGCACGCCTAACGTGGAAGCAGGAGGTTGTCGGCCGTGCACTCTGCGTCGTCGTAATCGACGGTGCTCAGTCATGCCCGGCGCCCTCCTTCCCTGCCCGTAAGACCCCGGCCTCCGGGGTCGCGAGAGGAGAACCCATGTCGCTCGACGTCTCACCGGCGCTGTTGGAACAGGCCGAGCGAGGCGAGGTCGACGAAGCTGCATTCGTCGACTGCGTCCGGACCTCCCTGCCCTACGCATGGGAGATGATCAGTTCTCTGGTGGCTCAGCTGAAGGTGGACGGCGGCGAGTTCGCCGACAACCAGACGCCGCCGCCGGACGAGCAGGCACGTGGTCAGCTGTTGCGCGCGCTCGCGAGTGACGCCATCCGGGGGGCCCTGCAGCGGCACTTCGGTGTACGGCTCGCATTCCAGAACTGCCACCGCGTCGCGGTGTTCCCGCTGGACCCCTCGGTGGACGAGCGGCTCGCCCGCTTCACTTCCGTAAGGGCCCAGCTGCTCAATCAGTCGCCCGAACTGCGCGACTGCTGATGTCTTTTGCTGCCGCTCCGCATCACCGGAACCATCCCCTTGAGCACGGATGCCGGGGCGGCAGCATTCGCCGGAACGACGGGCCGGCGCGGGGAGTGGGGGGGGGGGGGGGGAGGGGGTGGAAGAGGCTAGCGGAAATGCTGGAGGGGGCCACGCCCGCATCAACAGGAGATGGCCCACCGTTTTGCCAGCTTTCCCGGAGACCTCACAAAG
>NZ_JBHWKX010000024.1:0-48129 GCF_042730885.1 Streptomyces sp. NPDC059909 | reverse complement strand
GTTTGCTTCTCAGAGCCACGGGACCCCTCCCTGGGGGAAGGGGGGCGGGGGGGGAGGAGTTTGCGGAAATGGGGGGGGGGGGGGGGGGGTGGGTGCCCCACGCGATGTGCGCCCCCCACGCTCAGGACAGCTGCGGCAGCACCTCCGCGCCCAGCCGCCGGACATTCTCCTCGGTCGCGGCCAGATCCCCGGAGCCCTCGACGAGCAGCGCGAAGCGCGTGATGCCCGTACGCTCCGAGGTCGCCGCGAGCCGGTCGGCCGCCAGCCGCGGCGGGCCCACCGGGTGCAGCCCGCACAGCAACTCCGTGTACGCCACGGGATCGCGCATGGAGCGCAGCCGTCCGTCGACCGTGACATGGGCGTCGAGCCCCTTCTTCAGCCACCCCGGCATCGCCTTCACCAAGGTCTCCTCGGCCTCCTCGCGCCCGTCGGCGATCTGGGCCACACCGGCCGACACATGCCCGGCGCGCGCGACGACGTCCGGCGAGTGTCCCGCGTCGAGCGCGTGCCTGCGCCACAGCGCGACCATCTCCGCCTTGTCCTCGTCGCCGCAATGCATTCCGAGGAGCATCGGCAGCCCGCGCTCGCCCGCGAGCCGGACGCTCGCCGGGGACGTGCAGGCGACGACGACCTCCGGGCCCTCGGCGCTCCCGTCGAGCAGCTCGTCCGGCCTCGGCACGACGGCGACTTCACGGAATGCGAATCGTTCACCCTGCGCCGCCACTCGGGGCTCGCGCAGCCACCGCAGCAGCAGGTCGAGCGATTCGGGGAAGCCCTTCTCGTACGCCGCGAGACCGGCGCCGAAGACCTCCAGATCGACCCACGGCCCACCACGGCCCACACCGAGGGAGAACCGCCCTCCGGAGGTGAGGTGCAGCAGCGCCGCCTGCTCGCCGAGCGCCACGGGATGGGCGGTCGGCAGGACGCTCACCGCGGTGCCCACCCGGATCCGCTCCGTGCGGCCGAGCAGCAGCGCGGCCAGGGTCACGGCCGACGGGCACACCCCGTACGGCACGAAGTGGTGCTCGGCCAGCCATACCGAGTCGAGCCCGGCCGCCTCCGCGGCCTCGGCGGACCGCACCGCCCGGTGCAACGCCTCCCCTTGGCCCTGGCCCGGGAACTGGGCCGCCAGTACAAAAGCTCCAACGCGCATCGCCTTCTGCCTCCTTGCGGCCGACGCGGCACTCCCCCCACACAGGCAACAACGTCTGACACGTGCCAAAGGCACGGCCACGCGTGAAGTTGTTGCGATTTTCCGGTAACTGGGCCCTCCGGGTGCCGGGATATCGCCCCGTACGGGACGCCTACCCGCGACCGCGGCCCGTAGGCTGGAAGGGAAACAGTCCGGTCCCCCCGTGAGGTGTCACGTGTCCCCGCGCCGCAACCGCCCCCGTGGCGGCGAGAAGCCCACCGATCGCGCGAGCGAGGCGGGCGACCGTTACGGCGGCGTACAGCGGACGGAGAGCTGGCAGGGCGAGGACTGGTCCGTGCGCCATGTCGCCGGGGCGAACTCCGTCGGCAAGCGCTACCGCTGCCCGGGCTGCGACCAGGAGATCCCGTCCGGTATGCCGCATGTGGTGGCCTGGCCGGAGCACGGCGGCGTCGAGGACCGCCGCCACTGGCACAAGGCGTGCTGGAACGCGAAGGACCGCCGCACCTCGCGGGTGCAGCGGTCCCGTAACGCGCCCAGGTACTGAGGCGGATCAGCCGCCGCGGCTCGGACGCCGCTCAGAGGTCGCTCAGACGTCGCGCTTGTCCAGCGTGAGGTACGCGCCGCCCATCGCGACCGCCGTCACCCCGAGCATGATCAGCAGAGGCTCCCAGCCCGACGGCCCGTTCCCCTCCACCGCACCCTCGTTGTAGAGCGCGACGATCAGGCTCGGGATCGAGTACGTCAGCAGGGCCTCCTGCAGCTTCACGAGCGAGTTCGAGAACATGAACATCGCGGCCACCAGCGGCAGCAGCATCAGCCCGATCATGATCGTGATCGCGCCGGCCGAGTGGCGGATGATCGCCCCGACCGCCAGCGCCAGCAGCCCGAGCAGCGCGAGGAAGAGACCGATGCCCAGGGTCGAGCGCAGCCATTCCCCGGCGGACGCGCGAGGAGCGTCCACGACCGCCGACTGGATCACGGCGACGAGCGTCGCCGTGAGTGTGGTGACCGCGAAGACCAGCAGGAAGAAGACGATTGCCTTCGCCGTCAGCACCCTGGCCCGGCTGGGGCATGCCGTCAGCGTCGTACGGATCATGCCTGTGCTGTACTCGGACGCGATCGTGAGCACACCGAGGGTGATGACGCAGACAGATCCGAGCAGCACGCCGAAGAAGCCGAGGCCGAGGGCGGGCTGCTGTTCGACAGGGGACTCACCGACGGCCGCGACGATCGCGGCGATGCCCGATCCGACGCCCAGCATCAGCACGATCATGACGCCGAGCGTCCACATCGTGGAGCGCACCGAACGGATCTTGGTCCACTCGGAGGCGAGGGCGTCACCGAGGTGGGCCCTGCGCACCGGGATCGGCGAGGCGTAGGCGGCGCCCGGCTGCTGGTAGGGGGTGGGGGCGGTCATCGGGCGTCCTCGGGCTTGTTCGGGTCGTCGGCGGGCGCGGGCGCGGGCGTGGGCGTGGGTGCGGGCGCTGCGGCCTCGGCGGGCGCGGATGCCGCAGGCCCGGCCGCGTCCGGGTTCTGCCCGGGCGGCGGCGGGGCGTACCAGCCCTGCTGCGGGACCTCGGGGACGACGACCGGCTGCAGCGACGGGTCGCTGAGCCGATCAGCGCCTCCGGCGCGGGCCATCGGCGGCTCCTGCATGAGTCCGGCCTTCAGGTCGTCCGTCGAGCGGTAGTCCACGGCGCTCTGCGTCATCCGCATGTACGCCTCCTCCAGGGAGGCCTGGTGCGGCGACAGTTCCCACAGCCGTACGTCGGCCTCGTGCGCCAGCTCGCTGATACGGGGCAGCGCCAGACCGGTCACCCGCAGCGCCCCGTCCTGCTCCGGCATGACCTGCCCGCCGGCCTCGGTGAGGACGGCCGTCAGCTTCTCCCGCTGCTGCGGCTCGGACTGCGGCGTACGCACCCGGGCGAAGCCCGCCGAATTGGCCGCGATGAAGTCCTTGACGCTCATGTCGGCCAGCAGCCGGCCGCGCCCGATCACGATGAGATGGTCGGCGGTGAGCGCCATCTCGCTCATCAGATGCGAGGAGACGAAGACCGTACGGCCCTCGGCCGCCAGCGACTTCATCAGATTGCGCACCCACAGGATGCCCTCGGGGTCGAGACCGTTGACCGGCTCGTCGAAGAGCAGCACCTGGGGGTCGCCGAGCAGCGCGGCGGCGATGCCGAGCCGCTGCCCCATGCCCAGCGAGAAGCCGCTGGAACGGCGCTTGGCGACGTCCTGCAGCCCGACGACGCCGAGCACCTCGTCGACCCGGCGCGCCGGGATCCCGGAGAGCTGCGCGAGCGACAGCAGATGGTTCCGCGCGCTCCGCCCGCCGTGCACGGCCTTGGCGTCGAGCAGCGCGCCGACCTCACGCGGCGCGTTCGGCAGCTGCCGGAAGGGGTGGCCGCCGATCGTGACGTGTCCGGCGGTCGGCCGGTCGAGGCCGAGGATCATCCGCATGGTCGTCGACTTGCCGGAGCCGTTGGGTCCGAGAAAGCCGGTGACGGCGCCGGGCCGCACCTGGAAGGAAAGGTTGTCCACGGCCGTCTTGGCGCCGTAGCGCTTCGTCAGGCCGACTGCCTCGATCATTCTCCAGCCCCATCGACAGTTCAGGTCGTCGGGGCACGGACCGCAGCGGACCGCACGCCCCCGTAAGAGCTAGGAGGATATCCAGCCCTTGACGGTTCCGACCAAGATGTACGAGTCGGTCATGCGTCCCGCTTCTTGAGGACCGCGTAACCGCCGAGAACGGCCACGGCCACCCAGATCAGCATGATGCCGAGACCGCCCCATGGGCCGTACGGCGCCGGGTCGCTGTTCATCGCGTCCGGGAGCACCTGCATGATCTTCGCACCGGCCTGGTCCGGGAAGTACCGGGCGACGTCCTTCGCGTACGGCACGGCCGACAGGATCTGGGAGACCAGGAAGAAGAACGGCATCAGGATGCCGAGCGACAGCATCGAGCTGCGCAGCATCGCCGCGACGCCCATCGAGAAGATCGCGATCAGGCCCATGTAGAGCCCGGCGCCGATCACGGCGCGCAGGACGTTCTCCTCGCCGATCGTCGTGCCGTGGTCGCCCAGCAGGGCCTGCCCGAGGAAGAAGGTGAGGAAGCTCGTCGCCATCCCCACGACCAGAGCGAGCAGTCCGGCGACCGCGATCTTGCTGAACAGGAACGTGGCGCGCTGCGGCACGGCCGCCAGTGACGTACGGATCATTCCGGAGCTGTACTCCGTGCCGACCACCAGCACACCGAAGACGACCATCGCGAGCTGGCCCAGGACCATTCCGGAGAAGCTGATCAGCGTCGGGTCGAAGGTGGCCCGCTCCAGCTCCGGCAGATCGTCGAAGGTCGCGGACATCAGCGCGCAGAGCGCGGCGCTGAGGGCGACCGTCACGGCGAACGCGCTCACCAGGGTCCAGGTGGTGGAGGAGACCGTACGGATCTTGGTCCACTCGGACTGGAGGACGGCGGGTACCGAGGCCATGGGTCAGGCTCCCTCGTTGCGCGGGGCCCACTGCGGGGCGGTCGTTCCGGTGTCGGTGGAGTGCGCGTGGTACTCGACCGCGCCCGCCGTCATCTGCATGAAGGCCTCCTCCAGCGAGGCCCGCTGGGCGCTCAGTTCATGGAGCACGATCCGGTGCTGGGCGGCCAGCTCGCCGAGCTGCTCGGTGGTGGCGCCGTCGATCTCCAGCGTCCCGTTGCCCGACTCGACGGCGGTCAGACCCTGCCCGTGGAGGACGTCCCGCAACCGCTCCTGCTGCGGGGAACGGAGCCGTACATAACTGCGGGAGTTCTGGTGGATGAAATCGGCCATCGACGTATCCGCGAGGAGCCGGCCCTGGCCGATCACGATCAAGTGGTCTGCGGTGAGGGCCATTTCACTCATCAGATGAGAGGAAACGAAGATCGTCCGCCCCTCGGACGCGAGCAGTTTCATGAGATTGCGGATCCAGTGAATTCCCTCGGGGTCAAGACCGTTGACCGGCTCGTCGAAGAGCAGCACCTGAGGGTCGCCGAGCAGCGCGGATGCGATTCCCAGCCGCTGCCCCATACCGAGCGAGAAACTCTTGGACTTCTTCTTGGTGACCGCCGTCAGCCCGACGAGATCGAGGACCTCGGCGACCCGCCGCTGCGGAATCCGGTTCGCCTGCGCGAGGCAGAGCAGGTTGTTGTACGCACTGCGGCCGCCGTGCATCGCCTTGGCGTCCAGCAGGGCGCCGATGTACTTGAGCGGTTCCTGAAGGTCCCGGTAGTGCTTGCCGTCGATCCGGACCGACCCGCTGGTGGGATTGTCCAGATCCAGCATCATGCGCATGGTCGTCGACTTGCCCGCTCCGTTGGGTCCGAGGAAGCCGGTCACGACGCCCGGGCGGACCTGGAACGAGAGGTGGTCGACCGCGACCTTGGCGCCGAAGCGCTTGGTGAGACCCTCGAGCTCGATCATGCGTTCACGCTACGGGCGGGGAATGGCCTGCGCCACCGCTTTGGGTAACCGGGGCTGACGCCCCCGTGCCCCTACGGTTGCCCGTGGACCACCCACCGGCCCGCAGACGGGCACGCAACCGCTACCGCAAACGCCCGTGCCCGGCGCCGTCATGGCACCGGGCACGGGCGAGTGGGGGCGTACCGCGGAGCGGGTCAGCGGGTCTGCTGGGCCGGGACGCCCCGCGAGATCGGCTCGTCGTCGGCGGGCGTGCCCGCCGCGGCCACGGCCGCACCGGTCAGCGTCGCCAGCATCTCGCGGACGTTGGTCAGCTGCGCGTTGATCGAGTCGCGGCGGTTCGTCAGCGCCGCCAGCTCGCGCTCGGATTCCGAACGGATCCGGTCCGCCTTCGCGTTCGCGTCCGCGACGATGTCCTCGGCCTGACGCTGCGCGGTCTCGACCGTCTGGCGGGCGCGGCGCTCGGCGTCCGTACGCAGCTTCTCCGCCTCCAGGCGCAGCTGCTCGGCCCGGTGCTCGATCTCCGCCAGGCGCTTCTCGGCCTTCGCCTGACGCGATGCCAGGTCCCGCTCGGACTGCTCGCGGCGCTTCGCCAGGTTCGTCTCGAAGTCGGCCGCCGCCTGAGCGGCCTTCGCGCGGGTCTCCTCGAAGAGCGCGTCCGCCTCCTCGCGCTTGGACTGCGCGTCCTTCTGCGCGTCGGCGCGCAGCGTATTCGCCTCGCTCTGGGCCTTCTCGACGATCCGGACGCCCTCGTCCTCGGCCTTCTGCTTGCGCTCGGCCGCGAACGCCTCCGCGTCGTTGCGCACCTGCTGGGCCGCCGACTCGGCGAGCTCACGGTGCTGCTCGGCGGCGCGACGGGCCTCCTCGCGAAGGTCCTTCGCCTCCTCCTCGGCGAGGCGGAGGATCTTCTCGACACGCGCACCGAGTCCGGCGTACGACGGCTCCGCGTCGTTGACCTGGGACTGGGCATTCTGCGTCTCGAGGTGGAGCTCCTCGATGCGCTTTTCCAGAGAGGTGATCCGTGCGAGAGCACTGTCACGATCGGCGACGAGTTTGGTAATGCGGTCATCCACCTGACCGCGGTCGTACCCACGCCGCACGAGCTCGAAGCCGAAGGGGGAGGAAGTGTCGCTCATGGGGTTCCTGTCGAATGAGACCGGTGAGGTGTTAGGGGGAATCCTAGGCGCCGAAGCGGCGTGTCATCGAGCAGATGCCCGTTTGATATGGAGAATGTCCAGCCTTTTGGGTGGCTAGCCCTCGGAGGGCTTGCTACTCGAACGTGTAACCCCCGCTGCCGCACCCGCCTTGACCCCGCCCGCACCGGAGCCGCCGCCCGATCCGGCCTTGGAGGTCGGCGTCTCGAACGACTCCAACGCCTCCAGCACGTCCTGGACACGGGAGATCTCCGCCTGGATGTCCTCCCGCCGGCGCACGAGCACGTCGAGCTCCCGCTTGCCGTCCGCGATCATGCGGTCGGCCTCGCGGTCCGCCTCCGCCTTCACCTGCTCGGCGGCGCGGACCAGCTCGGCCTTCTTCTGCTCGGCCTCCTTGAGGAGGGCCTCGGCCTTCTTCACCGCGGCGATCCGCACCTTGCCGGCCTCCGAGTTGGCATCGGACATCAGCTCCTTGGCCTTCGCCTCGGCCTCGGCCAGCTGCTCGGTCGCGGCCTTGACCAGCTGGTCGCAGCGATCGCCCGCCGCCTTCATCTGCTCGGCGGACTCACGGCGGGCCCGCTCGTGCAGCTCCTCGACCTCGCCCTCGACACGGGTGCGAAGCTCCTCCGCGCGCTCCCTGATGGCGGTCGCGTCGCTGCGCGCACCCACCAGCAGCTCGTCGGCGTCCGTACGGGCCTTCTCCACGTGGGAGTTGCCCTCGATGGTCGCCTCGGCCACCAGCCGTTCGGCTTCCTTGCGGGCGGCGCCCACCATCGTGTCGGCCTGCTCCTCGGCCTCGGTGGTGGCGCGCAGCGCCTCCTCCTGGGCCTTGGCCATGAGCTGGTCCGCCTGCTCGGCCGCGTCCGAACGCCGCTTCGCCGCGTCCTGACGGGCCGCGTCGAGCGTACGGTCCGTCTCTTCCCGCGCCTCGGCACGCATCTGCTCCGCCGCGCTCTCGGCATCGGCGCGCACCCGCTCCGCCTCGGCCCGGATGCGCTCGGCGGCCTGCTGGGCGGAGCCGACGGTCTCGGCCGCCTCGGCGCGCAGCCGCTCGGCCTCCGCCGACGCCTCGGCGATGAGCTGGTCGGCCTGCTCGGCCGCGTCGCCACGGCGCTTGTCGGCGGCCTGCCTCGCCTCGTCCAGCACCTGCTCGGCGTCCGTGCGGGCGGCCGCGCGCAGGCCCTCGGCCTGCGCCTCACCGTCCGCCTTGACCTGCTCGGCCTCGGTGCGCAGTCGAGCCGCGTCCTGCTCGGCGAGCGACAGCAGCTCCGACGCCTCGGTCGTGATCCGGTCGGACTCGCTCGTCGCCTCGCCCACCAGCCGGTCGGCCTGGGCCGCGGCCTCGGAACGGATGCGGTTGGCGTCCTCGCGGGCCTCCGCACGCGTCCGTGCCGCGTCCTGCTCCGCGGTGGCGACAGCGTCCGACGCCTCCGTACGCATCCGCTGCACGTACTCCGCGGTGTCCGAACGCAGCCGCTCCGACTCCGCGATCGCGTCGGTCATGGTCCGCTCGGCGAGCGCCTTCGCGGCCTCCGTCTCCTCGTCGGCGCGCGCCCGGATGCGGTTGGCGTCCTCGGTGGCGCGCTCCCGCTCCGCGTACGCGTCGGCGCGGACCCGGTCCGCCTCCTCCTGCGCCTCGGTCCTCGTACGCTCCGCGGCGTGCTCGGCGGCGCTGCGCAGCCCGGCGATCTCCTGCTCGGCCTGCTCCTGGAGACCCGACACGGAGTCCCGTACCTGCTGGGCGGTCTGCTCGGCGGCCGACACCATCTCGGTGGCCCGCCGGTCCGCCTCCTCGACCAGGCGCTGCGCCTCGGTCTGTGCCTCCTCGACCCGCTTGCGGGCGGAGGCCAGCAGCTCCTCGCTCTGCTCCCGGGCCAGCTCGCGCTCCTGGTCCGCCTCCGTACGGGCCGCGGTGAGGATCTCCTCGGCCTCCCGGCGGCGCCGGTTCGCCTCCTCCTGCGCGGCGGCCAGCGCCTCCGTGGCCTCCTGACCGACACGCTCGGCGGCGGCCGCGGCCTCGCCGCGGACCCGGTCCGCGCTCTCCTGCGCCTCCGTCTTCAGGCGCTCGGCCTCGGCGGCGGCCTCGGTCTGCAGCCGTACGGCCACGGCCTCGCCCTCGGCGCGCGAGGCCGAGGCGTCCGCTGCCGCCTCGTCGCGCAGCCGCTCGGCCTCCTGCTCGGCCTGTGCCTGGAGCGTACGGATCCGCTCGGCCGCCTCGGTGCGCAGCCGCTCGGTCTCCTCGGCGGTCTCCCTGCGGATCCGCTCGCTCTCCGTGCGGGCCTCGGACAGCGCCTTCTCGGCGGAGACGAGCCGGGCCTCCGCCTCCGTGTGCAGCCGGGTCAGCTCCTCGTCGGCCTCCCGGCGACGGGCGACCGCGGCGCGCGCCGCTTCCTCGCGCGTCTCACGGGCCGCGGACTCCGCCTCGGCACGGGTGTGTTCGGCCTGCTCCTCGGCCTCGGCGCGCAGCCGGTCCGCCTCGGCGCGGGTGCGCTCCAGCGTCTCCTCGGCCTGCCGGCGCAGCGTCGTCGCCCGCTCGATCGCTTCCGTACGGACCCGCTCGCTGTCCGCGGTCGCCCCGGAACGGACGTCGTCCGCATCGGCCTTCGCCTTGGTCAGCAGTTCCTCGGCGGACCTGGCCGCCTCCTCGATCTGCTGGACGGCCTCACGGCGCGCCTCGCTGCGGATCCGCTCGCCCTCGGCGACGGCCTCGGCACGCAGCTGCTCGGCCTCGCCGCGCAGCCGCCGCGCCTCCTCCTGCAGCTCGACCGTCTTGGCCCGGTACTCCTTGGTGTCGTCCTTCGCGGCGCCCTTGAGCTCCTCGGCCGTGTCATGGGCCTCGGCGCGCAGCCGGTCCGCCTCCGCCTCGGCCTCGCGACGGATGCGTTCGGCCTCCTCGGTGGCCTTGCGCGTGGTGGCCTTGGCCTCCTCGGAGGCCTTGTTGAGGACCTCCTCCGCGGTGCGGGCGGCCTTGGCGAGCTGTGCGGCGGAGTCCTCGGCGGCGACCGTACGGGCCTTGTCGGCGGCCTCCGCGAGGAGCTTCTCCGCCTCGGCGCGCGCGTCCGCGAGCGCCTGCTCGGCCTCGGCCTTGAGGGTCTCGGACTCCTTCGTGGCCTCGCCGACCAGCCGGGCGATCTCCGACCTGGCGGTACGGGTGCGCTGCTCGTTGGCCGACTCGGCGCTCGCCAGCGTCTTGCTCGCGCTCTCCTTGGCCTCCGTGACGACCTTCTCGGCCTCCGCGCGGGCCACGCGCAGCTTCGCCTCGGCCTCCTGCAGCCGCTGCTCGGCGGCGCGGCTGAGCTCCGCGGCCTGCTGGCGGGCCTGGTCGGACTCGGCACTGGTCGTGGAGCGCAGCTGCTCGGCGTGGGTGGTGGCCTCGTGCGCCTGGGTCGATGCGGCGTTCAGCAGCCGCTCTGCGTCCCTGCGGGCGCGCAGCAGGATCGCTTCGGCTTCGGCACGGGCGGTCTCGGCCTCGGAGCCGAGCCGCTGGCGGGTCTCCTCGGCGACGCGGGCAGCCTCGGCGCGGGCGGCGGCCAGTGCCTGCTCCGCCTCGGTGCGCGACTCGTCGAGGAGCCGGCGCGCCTGGGACTCGGTGCGGGCCCGGAGCTGCTCGGCCCAGGCCACGTTCTCGTTGACGTGCGCCTCGACGGTCTGGCGGCGCTCGGCGAGCTCCTGGTCGAGGCGCTGGCGTCGCTGGTTGGCCTCGGCGTGCAGCTCGGCCTGGAGGCGGGCCTGGTGCTCGGCGTGCTCCTGGAGGATGCGCTGGGTCTGCGCACGGGCCTCGCGCAGCTCCCGCTCGGCGTCCGAGCGCAGCTGGTCGGCCTGGATCTGGGCGTTACGGAGCAGCTGCTCCGCCTGGTAGCCGATGTCGGCGCTGTCGTACGCAGGACGGGTCGCGAGAGCTCGGCGCGCCTCGTGGAGCTTGGCGCGCAAAACCTCGACCTGGTATCCGAGGTCCTCGGCGTGCTGGACGGCCTTCTCCCGCTCGGTCTTCAGCCGGTCCATCTCGGCTTCGAACCGCGAGAGGTGGTCGTCGTCAGCTCGGTGGCTCTCCTGGCGTTCGTAGCCCCGCACTGCGCGGTCCCATCCGTCCCCTGGTCGCAAGTCTCTACAGTCGAGCACCGTTCGCCGGCGAACGGCCCCCCGGGGAATGGTGGCAGATCGAACTTCGCCAACAAACAACGCCGTGGCGCGGCCCCCGGCCCCGGCCCGGAGCCGCCCACTCTACCGGGCCAGGAATCCGGAGGTCAGTGCTCCGCTGAGGACGGGTCGGCGGACGTCACGAGTTCCGTGAGTACACCGTGGCAGTCCTTGGGGTGCAGGAAGGTGATCCGGGAGCCCATCGAGCCGATGCGCGGCTCGTCGTACAGGACGCGTACGCCCTTGTCACGGATGGACTGCGCGTCCCCGTCGACGTCGGCCGTGCCGAAGGCGATGTGGTGCACGCCCTCCCCGTTCTTGGCCAGCCACTTCCCGACCGCGGAGTCCTCGCGGGTGGGCTCCAGGAGCTGGAGGTACGAGGCGCCGCCGTCCGAGGTCTCGTTGATCTTGAGCATGGCCTCGCGGACGCCCTGCTCCTCGTTGACTTCGGCGTGGAACACCTCGAAGCCGTACGTCGCCCGGTAGAACTCGACAGTCCTGTCGAGGTCGAAGCAGGCGATCCCGATGTGGTCGATTCGCGTCAGCATGGCTCCAGTGCAGCGCTCACAGCGGTGGTTACGCAACGTGCGCGCGATCACACCGGCTGCCCGGTGACCCGAACGCATACCGCTCAGTACAGTTCAAGTAAACCCTCGTTCACTCCTCAGCCGCCGTGCTGGAAGGGGATCCCCTCTCATGTCTGGAACGAACAGCACCACCTCCGTGATCGTTGCCGGTGCCCGTACGCCCATGGGGCGGCTGCTCGGCTCGCTGAAGTCCTTCTCCGGCGCCGACCTGGGCGGTTTCGCGATCAAGGCCGCGCTGGACCGTGCCGGGATCGGCGGTGACCAGGTGCAGTACGTGATCATGGGCCAGGTGCTCCAGGCCGGCGCGGGGCAGATCCCTGCCCGCCAGGCCGCGGTCAAGGCCGGCATCCCCATGAGCGTCCCCGCGCTGACCGTCAACAAGGTGTGTCTCTCCGGGCTCGACGCGATCGCCCTGGCCGACCAGCTGATCCGTGCGGGTGAGTTCGACGTGATCGTCGCCGGCGGCCAGGAGTCCATGACGAACGCGCCGCACCTGCTGCCGAAGTCGCGCGAGGGCTTCAAGTACGGCGCGATCGAGATGCTCGACGCGATGGCGTACGACGGCCTGACCGACGCCTTCGAGGGCATCGCCATGGGCGAGTCCACCGAGAAGCACAACACCCGCCTCGGCATCGCCCGGCCCGAGCAGGACGAGATCGCGGCCCTGTCGCACCAGCGCGCCGCCGCCGCGCAGAAGAACGGCCTCTTCGAGGCCGAGATCACGCCCGTCGAGATCCCGCAGCGCAAGGGCGAGCCGGTCCTCTTCAGCAAGGACGAGGGCATCCGCGCCGAGACGACGGCCGAGTCGCTCGGCAAGCTGCGCCCGGCGTTCGCGAAGGACGGCACGATCACCGCCGGCACCTCCTCGCAGATCTCCGACGGTGCCGCCGCGGTCGTCGTGATGAGCAAGGCCAAGGCCGAGGAGCTCGGCCTCGAGTGGATCGCCGAGATCGGCGCGCACGGCAATGTGGCGGGTCCGGACAACTCGCTCCAGTCCCAGCCGTCCAACGCCATCGCGCACGCCCTCAAGAAGGACGGCCTGGAGGTCTCCGACCTCGACCTCATCGAGATCAACGAGGCGTTCGCCGCGGTCGCCGTGCAGTCAATGAAGGACCTCGGGGTGTCCCCGGAAAAGGTGAACGTCAACGGTGGCGCGATCGCCCTGGGACACCCGATCGGCATGTCCGGCGCGCGGATCGTCCTGCACCTGGCGCTCGAGCTGAAGCGCCGCGGTGGCGGGATCGGCGCGGCGGCGCTGTGCGGCGGTGGCGGCCAGGGTGACGCGCTGATCGTCCGCGTACCGGCCAAGTAAGACCCTCGAAGATCGGAGCAGGCACGATGGTGGACGTCCCCCAGCTGGTCGCCCAGGCGAGAGAGGGCCGGCCGCGGGCCGTGGCCCGGCTGATCTCACTCGTCGAGGGGGCGTCCCCACAGCTCCGCGAGGTCATGGCGGCGCTCGCGCCGCTGACCGGCGGTGCGTACGTGGTGGGGCTGACCGGATCGCCGGGTGTCGGCAAGTCGACGTCCACGTCCGCGCTGGTGTCGGCGTACCGGCGGGCCGGGAAGCGGGTCGGCGTGCTGGCCGTCGACCCGTCATCGCCCTTCTCGGGCGGGGCGCTGCTCGGCGACCGGGTGCGGATGTCGGAGCACGCGTCCGACCCCGGCGTCTACATCCGCTCGATGGCCACCCGCGGCCATCTCGGCGGTCTCGCCTGGGCCGCGCCGCAGGCCATCCGCGTCCTGGACGCGGCCGGCTGCGACGTGGTGCTGGTCGAGACGGTCGGCGTCGGCCAGTCGGAGGTGGAGATCGCCTCCGAGGCCGACACCTCGGTGGTGCTGCTGGCGCCCGGCATGGGCGACGGCATCCAGGCCGCGAAGGCGGGCATCCTGGAGATCGGCGATGTGTACGTCGTCAACAAGGCGGACCGCGACGGCGCCGACGCGACCGCGCGCGAGCTGAACCACATGCTCGGTCTCGGTGAGTCCCGTGCGCCGGGCGACTGGCGGCCGCCGATCGTGAAGACGGTCGCGGCGCGGGGCGAGGGCATCGACGAGGTCGTCGAGGCGCTCGAGAAGCACCGCGCGTGGATGGAGGAGCACGGCGTCCTCGCGGCCCGGCGCATCCGCCGGGCCGCGCACGAGGTCGAGACGATCGCGGTGACCGCGCTCCGCGAGCGCATCGGCGACCTCCACGGCGATCGCCGCCTGGACGCCCTCGCGTCCCGCATCGTGGCGGGCGAACTGGACCCGTACGCGGCGGCGGACGAACTGGTGGCGGGCCTCACGTCCTGACCGGCTGCGGCCCGGGTGAACAGCAACCCGGGCCGGCCCGCATCCGTCTGCGGCCAGGTGGGTGGCTTGTGGGCAGCCGACCCTTCGGGGCGAGCCCAGGTCGGTGACCCGAAGGGGGACGCGCAGGGGTCGTGTTCTGGACGTAAAAGCGCCCGCAACTCGCGCGAAGCGCGGTGACCACGCGGCGGAGCCGCATACCGGACGCAGCAGTCCAGGACACGAGCCCCGGAGCGGACCCCAACGGCAACCCACCTGTGCGGGTCACCCCGACCACTCACCCCGTCCGGCGTTCGAGGACGGACGCACTGCCCACCCTCACGGCACCGGGCACACCGAGACCGGTCCCCGGGTGCAGCCGCGGACACGGGCCCACCCCCGTGCCCCCGACCGGGGGGCGCCGGGGCGCCGAGGCCCCCGTCAGACCTTGCCGCGGCGGCCGCGCAAGTGGTCCGCCACCGGCTTCAAGGACTCGCTCAGATCCGCAAGCGCCTCCGATGACAACAGGTCGATGAAGTGCTGCCGCACGGACTCGACGTGGTGCGGCGCGACCTTCTGCATGGTGTCCATGCCGTGGTCGGTGAGAACGGCGTACAACCCGCGGCGGTCCGACTCGCAGTTCTCCCTGCGGACCAGGCCCGCGTTCTCCATGCGGGTGATCTGGTGGGAGAGCCGGCTCTTCGACTGGAGCGTGGCCGCGGCCAGATCGCTCATCCGCATGCGCCGCTCCGCGGACTCCGAGAGATTGACGAGGATCTCGTAGTCGTTGTTGGTCAGGCCGAACGGTTGCAGGTCCTTCTCCATCTGGTACGTCAGCAGTCTGTTGACGTCCAGATACGTGCGCCAGGCGCACTGCTCCGTGTCGCTCAGCCAGCGCGTGGCCGTCTCGGTCTCCATGTATGGATACTACCCTAAGAAGTTGAAAGCCGGACGAAGTCGTGGAGTGTGACGTCCGGCGCCTCTGTGCCCATGGTCCCCACGTTGTCCATGGTCCCCACATAGCCCATGGAACCCACGTTGTCCATGGTCTCCATGGTCCCCCACACAAGGGCGCAGACGTTCGACGTCACACTCCGCAGACTACCGCTCACAGCCCGAAGCGACGCTGGAGGTCCCCAAGCTGGCCGGGAAGGCGCGGGGAGGACCCATGTTGACCAGGCGCCCCGTGCCCCGTGTGGCCTCCGCCCGGCACCCCGTCCGCGTGCGGGACGACGCCCGTCGCATGCTCCGGCATGAGCGCCTCGGACGACTGGAGAAGCACCGTCCCCGCCCCCACGAACTCGAACTGGTGCTCCTCGCCGGACGCCCCGCCGATCCCCGTGAGCTGCCGCAGCCCGCCGATGACCCCGCTCATGTAGCCGTGGTCGTAGTGGTGGCACGGCGACGGGCAGTCCGCCCAGCCGACCAGCGCCTGGGGATCCACCCGGATCGGCGGCTCCATGAAGACCACCGGACCGTTGGACGCCGCGACGAACTTCCCCGTACCGATCAGGGTCAGAAAGCCCGGCACGATCGACTGCTTCAGCGCCAGCGACGGCTGGTACGCCAGCAGGTTCCCGGACCGGATCGTCAGATTGCCCTCGTCCAGGTCGTACGAGTTCACGTCGAACGCCCGGTCCGCGAGCAGCATCTTGCCGCTGCCCTCGGCCACCACCCAGTCGCTCGCGTGCAGCGGCGAGTGGAAGCTCGTACGCATCAGCCGGTCCAGTCGGCCGTGGCCGATGCCGTTGAACTCGATCTGCCCGTAGTAGGCGATCATCTTGCCCTTCTGCAGGAACCACTGGGAGCCCTTGAGCTCCACGCAGAAGGTGTAGGCGTTGACGTTGTCGTCGCTCGGCAGCGTCATCGGGTCGAAAATCACCGGCGTGCTCACAGCTTCTCCTCCGACGCCTGGACGTACACCGCACCACTGCCGCTCAGCTCCAGCTGGAACGCCTCGCCCGAGCCGCGCCCCACCATGTCGCGCCAGCCCAGCGCCGTGGAGAGCTTGTTCCGAACGTCGCCGTGGTGCGCGACGTACGCCTGCGGGTCGACATGGACCGGCCGGCCCGGAGTGATCGGGAGTTCGATCACTCCGCCGTGCGCCATGACCGCGACTGCCCCGTGGCCCTTCAGTGTCGTGGTGAAGAGGCCCTGCCCGGTGACCTGGCCGCGCACCATGCCCATGACCCCGCCCTGCGAGCCCATGAACATCGTGCCCTGCTGCAGCGTCCCGTCGAAGGCGAGCAGCCGGTCGGCCTCGACGTACAGGGTGTCGCCGGTCAGGTTGATCACCTGGATGTGGTGGCCGCCGTGGCCGAACATCACGGTCCCGGACCCCTCGACCGTCATCAGCGGGGTCGCCTCGTCGGCCACCCGCCGGCCGATCATCGACATCAGGCCGCCCTGGCCGCCCGCCATGTTCGGGGTGAAGGACACCTCGCCCTTGTACGCGAGCATCGCGCCGCGCTGGCTGTACATCTTCTGACCGGGGACGACGGTCGCCTCGACCATCTTCGAATTGATCTCACGGAAGGGCATGTCACACGTCCCCTGCGATCGTGTTGCGCTCGCTCGGCTGTACGTACACGAGCCCGTCGCCCTCGAAGCGGAGCTGGAAGGCCTCGCCGCCGCCCTCGCCCAGGAGAGTCCGGAAGGTGACCCCGGACTGGAAGTGCTGCTGCACATTGCCCTGGTGCGCGATGTACGCCCCGGGGTCGACCGAGAGCGGGTACTGGGGCGTCACCCGCAGCACCACGGCCGGCCCGTCCGACATGATCGCGGCCTGGCCCGTGCCCTCGACGGTCGTCGTGAACAGGCCGTTCCCGGTCGCGCCACCGCGCAGACCGGTGAAGCTGGTGCCGGTGCGCAGCCCGCCGTCCGTGCAGAGGAGATTGCTCGACTCGACGTACAGCTTGTCGCCGTGCAGTGAGACGAGGTTGATCTCGGACGCGCGGTCGGCGAAGTAGCAGGTGCCCTGGCCCTTCACCTCCATCATGGTCATCTGCTCGCCGGTGAGGCGGCGGGTCACCATGCCGCGGATGCCCTCACCGCCGCCGGACAGTTTCTTGAACGCCATCTGGCCGTCGTAGGCGACCATCGACCCGTTCTTCGCCTTGACGGCGTCCCCGGTCATGTCGACGGCCAGCACCTTGCTGCCTTGAAGTCGGAACATTGCCACGGGGTGACGTTACTGGGCGTTGGGCGCGCGCCGACAGAGACCCGGGGACGATACCGACCCCGATCCGGCCCTTACGCCTGTCCGGCGACCCGGGTAAAGATCAAGGAAAGAGCGATGCCATAATGGCACCGCTTGTGCGTGCGTTCACAAGCCCGACGCCTCTTCTGCCCCCTGCATCGAAGGTGCCTCCGTGGACATCAAGACCGCATCCTCCCTCCACCGCCTCCGACTCGTCTCCGCGCCGGAGGCCGTGTCGTTCCTCCTGCTGCTCGTCTGCTCGGTGCTCAAGCGCACGACGGAGTTCAACGCGGTCCCGGTGATGGGCGCGATCCACGGCGTGCTCTTCATCCTGTACGTGATCTTCTGGCTGGACGCCTGGAACCGTACGAAGTGGGACGTCAAGACGGCCGCCCTCTACTTCGTCCTCTCGGTGCTGCCCGCCGGCGGCTTCTTCGCCGAGCGCAAGCTCAAGCGCGCCGCCGAGGACGCCGTCATCGCCGCCCGCGCCCGCCGCGAAGGCAAGGTGAACGCGTGATCGTCGCCTTCTCCGTCACCCCGCTGGGCGTCGGCGAGGACGTCGGCGAGTACGTCGCCGACGCCGTGCGCGTCGTCCGTGAGTCCGGGCTGCCCAACCGCACGGACGCCATGTTCACCTCGATCGAGGGGGAGTGGGACGAGGTGATGGACGTCGTCAAGCGCGCCGTCGCCGCCGTCGAGGCACGTGCGCCGCGCGTCTCCGTCGTCCTCAAGGCGGACATCAGGCCCGGTGTCACCGACGGACTGACCAGCAAGGTCGAAACGGTGGAGCGCCACCTGTCCGCCTGACCGCGCCCGCCACAAGGAGAGCCCCGGCCCGCTGGGCCGGGGGCTCTTTCGCACCCAGCCGTTGAGCGAGTGCTCAAAGTCGGGCAGCTTCACGTTGCGCAGTCGCTCAAAAGGGTCGCTGGCCTGGGGATCGGCATGGCGCTGTACATCGAGACGCACATCCGCGTGGATCCGGAGACGCTCTGGGAGCGGACCCGGCGCCCCGCGGAGCACCAGCGGTGGGATCTGCGGTTCACCGAGATCGACCACCTGCCGTGTGCGTCGGGCGAGCCGCAGCGCTTCCGGTACGCGACCCGGGTGCCCGCTTCGACGCGACGATGATCCACAGCCCCGAGGGCGGCTGCGTCCTCGACCACCCGGACGGCGCCGAGCGGGCCCTCGACGCCCTGGAGCAGCTCACCGTGCTGACCGCGGCGCTCGAGGGGCTCGGTCCCGTGGCCCAGCGGGCGGTCCGCCACCGGATACGGCGCACGGCGCGCGAGGGGCGCCGCTGAACCCTGCGGGCCCTTGCCCGTTGGACCGCTCAGGGCGCGCCGGGCTGCGGCGCCGCCAGGGCGATGCCCATCGGTGTCCGCTCGTACAGCACCTGATGCCCGTAGCGGCGCGACCTCAGCAGGCCCGCGTCCCGCAGCACCGACAGATGCGCCGACACGCTGGACGGCGCGAGGCCCAGGCGGTGCGCCAGCGCCGTCGTGCCCGCGGGCTCGTCCAGCGCGCACAGCACGTCCGCCCGCACCCGACCCAGCAGCCGAGCCAGCGCATCGGGCGTACGGCCGCCGGGGTCCGACCAGAGTCCGCCGATGCCGCGGGCCGGATAGACGAGGGTCGGCTGCCACGGCGGATCGAAGCCGCTGACGACGTCCGGCCAGCAGAAGACGCTGGGCATCAGCACCAGACCCGCACCGCCCAGCACCCGGCTGTGATCGCTCACCGTGTCGATCGTCAGCGTCGATCCGCCGTCCCACTCCAGGCGCGGGTGCAGCTCCCGCAGCAGCCCTTCGAGTCCCCCTTCGGCCAGCCGCCGCGAGTGGTACGCCACGTCCGCCTCCAGCAGCGCCCGCAGCCTCGGCCAGTCCGGGGCGACGAGCACCTCCCACGCCCTCTCGAGCAACGCGGCGAGCTCCCGCACCGAGCGCGCCGGGTCCGCGAGCATCGCCCGCCCCGCGGGGGTGTCCGCCGCCCCCGCGTCGGTCAGCGCGCGCCTCAGGTCGTCGAGCGCCCGGTTGGGGTCCGTGGCCCTGACCGCGGCGATCTCCTCCTCGAAGGCGGCGGCGGGGCCGATGGGCGGCGGGTAGATGAAGTCCGGGTTGTGCCCCCGGCGCGGCATCAGCAACTGCAGCGGTGTGAGGTCGAGGTCCGCGGCGGCGAGCGCTACGCGCAGCCGGCGCAGCCACGGCAGGTGGTAGCCGTGCCGTTCCGGCCGGGCGAGGGTCCGTACGGCCTCTTGGGTTTCCCAGATCGGCGACACCGCGAACCGGCAGCGGAGCAGATCGGCCTCGCCGAAGTGGAGTGTGAACGGCACGCGGCGCCCCCTGGCTCGTGATGTGCGCGCACTCGGTGATGGGACCGGAGCGTGCCGCGCGAAGATTCGTTCCCAGCCGAAAGTCTAGGGCCGGGGACGGGGCGACGGCAGGCTGCCGGCATGACCGCCGAACCGATTCCTCCGGCCCCCACGGCCCCCGCGGCCCCCACGGCCGCCGGGGCCGCTCCGTCCGGGGCCGCTCCGTCCGGGGGCGCGGGACAGCCATCGGCCGCGACCGGCAGCCCCTCTCCGCGCGGGGGCTATGCGAGCGTCTTCGCCGTACGCGAGTTCCGGGCCGTGTTCGCCGCGCACACGCTGTCCCTCCTCGGCGTCGTGGTCAGCGAGATATCCCTGACCGTGCTCGTCTACGACCTCACCGGATCCCCGCTGCTGAGCGCCCTCACCTTCGCGCTCGGTTTCCTGCCCTATCTCCTCGGCGGAACGCTGCTCGCCGGGGTCGCCGACCGGTACCCCGCCCGCCGGGTGCTCGTCGTGTGCGATCTCGTCTGCGCGGGGTGCGTCGCCCTGATGGTGCTGCCCACGACCCCGGTCGCGGGGCTGCTCGTGCTGCGGTGTGCCGTCGCCGCCGTGGCGCCCGTGTTCAACGGGACCCGAATGGCGACGCTCGCCGACGTCCTCGGCCAGGGGGAACGGTTCGTACTCGGCCGCTCGTTGCTGCGGATCGTCTCGCAGAGCGCCCTGCTCGCCGGATTCGGGGCGGGCGGCGTCCTGCTGACCCTCGTGCCCGCGCGCGGTGCCATCGCGATCACCGCGGCGACCTTTCTCTGCTCGGCCGTCCTGCTGCGGTTCGGCACCCGCCGCAGGCCCGCGCGGGGCGATGTGCGCAAGGTGTCGCTGCTCAGGGACTCGCTCGACGGTGCCCGCCAGGTGTTCGCCGACCGCCGGCTGCGCGCGCTGACCCTGATGTTCTGGGTGCCGCCCCTGTTCGTCGTGGCACCGGAAGCCCTGGCCGCCCCGTACGCCGACGGCATCGGCGTCGGCACCGCCGCGCTCGGGCTGCTGATGTGCGCGATGCCGGTGGGCCACATCGCAGGCGAGCTCTTCGCGGGTTCCGTGCTGAGCGCGGCCGTCCGCGCCCGCATCGTGCTGCCCCTCGCCGGCTGCTGCCTGCTGCCGTTCCTCCTGTACGCCGTACGCCCCGGAGTGCCGCTCGCGATGATGGCCCTGGCGCTGAGCGGGCTGGCGTCGGCGTACTCCCTGGGCCTCGACCAGTGGTACGTCGCGGCGGTGCCCGAAGAGCTGCGCGGCCGGGCCATGACGCTGATGACCGCCGGCATGATGACGGTCCAGGGAATCGGCATGGCGGCCGCGGGCGTCGCGGCCGAGTTCCTGCCCGTCCACCAGGTGGTCGCCGGCATCGGGGTGCTGGGCACGCTCTGCGTGCTCGTCCTCGCCGCCGAGCTGCGGAGGACCGAACTTCGAGACGGGGCTGACCAGCATGTGACCAGTGGGTAAGGTCGGTGCCGTGCCGAAGCCGCTCAGTCTCCCCTTCGACCCCATCGCCCGAGCCGACGAGCTCTGGCAGCGCCGCTGGGGTCCCGTGCCCTCGATGGCCGCGATCACCTCGATCATGCGGGCGCACCAGATCCTGCTCGCCGAGGTCGACGCGGTCGTCAAGCCGTACGGACTGACCTTCGCGCGGTACGAGGCGCTGGTGCTGCTCACCTTCTCCAAGGCGGGCGAGCTGCCGATGTCCAAGATCGGCGAGCGGCTGATGGTGCACCCCACATCCGTGACGAACACGGTGGACCGCCTGGTGAAGTCCGGCCTGGTCGCCAAGCGCCCCAACCCGAACGACGGCCGCGGCACGCTCGCCTCCATCACCGAGAAGGGCCGCGAGGTCGTGGAGGCCGCCACCCGCGATCTGATGGCGATGGACTTCGGGCTCGGGGCGTACGACTCCGAGGAGTGCGCGGAGATCTTCGCGCTGCTGCGGCCGTTGCGCATCGCCGCGCACGACTTCGAGGAGAAGTGACCCGGGCCGTCGGGTCTTGATCGGACCGGACGGGCCGCGACCTGGTCCGACGGGACGTGATCCGGGTCTCCCGACCCACCGGAAGATCGCCCGAACCGGACGGTTAACCTCGTCGGCATGAAGAAGAGCGTGCTGACCCGCTACCGGGTGATGGCCTATGTCACCGCAGTGATGCTGCTCGTGCTGTGCACCTGCATGGTGTTCAAGTACGGCTTCGGGAAGGGCGAGGACGTCACCTTCGCGGTCTCGCAGGTCCACGGCATCCTCTACATCATCTACCTGGTCTTCGCCTTCGACCTGGGCTCCAAGGCCAAGTGGTCGTTCGGCAAGCTGCTGTGGGTGCTGCTCTCCGGGACCATCCCCTTCGCCGCCTTCTTCGTGGAGCGCAAGGTCACACGCACGGTAGAGCCGCTGGTCAGCGGCCAGGTTCCGGCCGTCGCCAAGGCATAACGCAACCGCCGTACGGGTATGTACGGCGGTTTGCCATCGACATTTACTAGGACGTCCTAGTAAATTCGAGGGTATGGACGCTGACGCCATCGAGGAGGGCCGCCACCGCTGGCAGGCCCGGTACGACGCCGCAAAGAAGCGGAACGCCGACTTCACCACGCTCTCCGGTGATCCGGTCGAGCCGGTCTACGGGCCCAGGCCCGGCGACACCTACGAGGGCTTCGAGCGGATCGGCTGGCCCGGCGAGTATCCGTTCACGCGCGGCCTGTACCCGACGGGCTACCGGGGCCGCACCTGGACCATCCGCCAGTTCGCCGGATTCGGCAACGCCGAGCAGACCAACGAGCGGTACAAGATGATCCTCGCCGCCGGCGGCGGCGGGCTCAGTGTCGCCTTCGACATGCCGACGCTGATGGGCCGCGACTCCGACGACCCGCGCTCGCTCGGCGAGGTCGGCCACTGCGGTGTCGCGATCGACTCCGCCGCCGACATGGAGGTCCTCTTCAAGGACATCACGCTCGGCGATGTCACGACGTCGATGACCATCAGCGGACCGGCCGTCCCGGTCTTCTGCATGTACCTCGTCGCCGCCGAGCGCCAGGGCGTCGACCCGGCCGTCCTCAACGGCACGCTCCAGACGGACATCTTCAAGGAGTACATCGCGCAGAAGGAGTGGCTCTTCGAGCCCGAGCCCCATCTGCGCCTGATCGGCGACCTGATGGAGCACTGCGCCCGCTCCATCCCCGCGTACAAGCCGCTCTCCGTCTCCGGCTACCACATCCGCGAGGCGGGCGCGACGGCCGCGCAGGAGCTGGCCTACACGCTCGCGGACGGCTTCGGCTACGTCGAACTCGGCCTGAGCCGCGGCCTGGACGTGGACGTCTTCGCGCCGGGTCTCTCCTTCTTCTTCGACGCCCACCTCGACTTCTTCGAGGAGATCGCCAAGTTCCGCGCGGCCCGCCGCATCTGGGCCCGCTGGATGAAGGAGGTCTACGGCGCGAAGACCGACAAGGCGCAGTGGCTGCGCTTCCACACCCAGACCGCCGGTGTCTCGCTGACGGCCCAGCAGCCGTACAACAACGTCGTCCGGACGGCCGTGGAGGCCCTCGCGGCCGTGCTCGGCGGCACCAACTCGCTGCACACCAACGCCCTGGACGAGACCCTCGCCCTGCCGTCCGAGCAGGCCGCCGAGATCGCCCTGCGCACGCAGCAGGTGCTGATGGAGGAGACCGGCGTCGGCAACGTGGCCGACCCGCTGGGCGGTTCCTGGTACGTCGAGCAGCTCACCGACCGCATCGAGGCCGACGCCGAGAGGATCTTCGAGCAGATCAAGGAGCGCGGACTGCGCGCCCACCCGGACGGGCAGCACCCCATCGGGCCCATGACCTCCGGCATTCTGCGCGGGATCGAGGACGGCTGGTTCACCGGCGAGATCGCCGAGTCCGCGTTCCGCTACCAGCAGGCCCTGGAGAAGGGCGACAAGCGGGTCGTCGGCGTCAACGTGCACCACGGCTCGGTCACCGGCGACCTGGAGATCCTCCGCGTCAGCCACGAGGTCGAATGGGAGCAGGTCCGCATCCTCGGCGAGCGCAAGTCTCGTCGCGACGACGCCCGCGTACGGGCCTCGCTGGACGCGATGCTGGCCGCCGCCCGCGACGGCTCCAACATGATCGAGCCGATGCTCGACGCGGTGCGTGCGGAGGCCACGCTCGGGGAGATCTGCGACGCGCTGCGGGACGAGTGGGGGACGTACACGGAGCCCCCGGGCTTCTGATCCGACTAGCGGGGAGCGGGTCCCCGAAACCCGATGGAAGGACCGGCTGTTCCGCCCGTACGGTGGCGGGATGGCCGGTCTTCCCGTTCCCGTGCGTGACGTACGCGTGCGCATCCAGTCCGTAGGAGCCTGCGGCCCCTTCGCGCGCATCACCGTGGACTTCGAGCCGCCCGGGGCGGCCGGTGCCGCGGAGTTCCGGAACACGGTGCCGGAGGAGGACCTGCCCGCCGAGTACCTCCACGCGCTGTGGGTGGGTCTCCAGGGTGGCCTCGACGGCGTCGCCGCTCTCGTCACGCTCACCCAGGGCCGCCACCACGAGGTGGACTCCTCCGAGTACGGCTTCAAGCTCGCCGGGGAGATGGCGGGCCGTGCCGCGCGCGTCGGGGCCGGGCTGCTGCCGCCCGAGGAGGCGGAGAGGCTCACGAAGGTGTCCTGGCCGGGCAAGCCGGGGTCCACGGAGCCCACGACCGCCGGCTGAGGTTCATCCTGAGGTCGTTGCGCGGCCCCCGGGCCTCACGGCTGCGTCGCCGCGCCGAGACCGCCCAGCAGGACCGCGGTGAAGCGGTGGACCCAGTCCTCGTCGACGGGTTCGCAGCTCACGAGAGCCCGGTGCACCACCGCGCCCGCGATCACGTCGAAGATCAGGTCGGCGGTGCGGGCAGCCGCCTCCGGGTCGGCCTCACTCGGCAGTTCGCCGCGGGCCTGTGCCCGCGCCCGCCCCTCCAGGACCAGCCGCTTCTGGCGGTCCACGATCGAGATTCGGATCCGCTCGCGCAGCGGCTCGTCGCGCGTCGACTCGGCCACCACCGCCATCAGCGCGGTCCTGGCCTCGGGCCGCTCGAGGAGTGCCGCGAACTGCAGCACCACGCCCTCGATGTCCGCGGCGAGCGAGCCCCGGTCGGGGAGCTCCAGCTCGTCGAAGAGGACCGCGACGGCGTCCACGACGAGTTCGTTCTTGCCCGCCCAGCGTCGGTAGAGGGTCGTTTTCGCCACCCCGGCCCGGGTCGCCACATCACCCATCGTCAGCTTGGACCAGCCCAGTTCGACCAGGGCGGCCCTGGTCGCCTCGAGGATGGCGGCGTCCGCCTCGGCGCTGCGGGGGCGGCCGGTGCGGGGCGATTTCGGACGGGTGCGGCTACACATGACGGCGACCATACCGGCCAGTAGGTGATGCGCTGTGAGCCACTTCACCGGGTGACCCTTCCCGTGCCCGCGGTAATCGAGTTACGCTACGACTCGTAGCGAAAGCGTGAGCTGAGCGACAACCACAGGTGCCAGGTGGGGACCCGGCGCCACAGTACGCATCACATGACGCACCACCGGCGGGGCGTACTTCTGCCGGGGTTCCGTCCGGGTTTTTCACTCGTGCGCGCGGAGGGGGGAGGATGTACTCATGCAGCCTAGGAACATGTCCATGAGCGGCGTCGTCGACCTCGCCGCGGTGAAGGCGGCCGGTGAGGCCAAGGCCAAGGCGGAGCAGGCCCGTGCCGATGCCGCCCGGCAGGGTGGCGGCGGTGCCGTGCCCCCCTCCAGTCTGGTGATCGACGTCGACGAGGCGGGCTTCGAGCGCGACATCCTCCAGCGCTCGGCCGAAGTGCCGGTCGTCATCGACTTCTGGGCCGAGTGGTGCGAGCCCTGCAAGCAGCTCAGCCCGGTGCTGGAGCGGCTCGCCCACGAATACAACGGCCGTTTCGTGCTCGCCAAGATCGACGTCGAAGCCAACCAAATGCTGATGCAGCAGTTCGGGATCCAGGGCATCCCGGCCGTGTTCGCGGTGGTCGCGGGTCAGGCGCTGCCGCTCTTCCAGGGCCTGGCGCCCGAACAGCAGATCCGGCAGACCCTCGACCAGCTGATCCAGGTCGGCGAGGAGCGCTTCGGGCTCACCGGTCTCACCGTGGACGCGGACGCCGAGGAGGGCGCCGCGGCCCCGGCCCCGGTCCCGGCGGGACCGTACGACGCGCTGCTCGAAGCGGCCGTCCAGGCGCTGGACGCGGGCGACCTCGGCGGCGCCGTCCAGGCGTACAAGAACGTGCTCGCCGACGACCCGGGCAACATGGAGGCCAAGCTCGGCCTCGCCCAGGCCGAACTGCTCGCCCGGGTGCAGGACATGGACCCGTCGGCGGTGCGCAAGGAGGCCGCGGACAAGCCGGACGACGTCCAGGCGCAGATCGCGGCCGCCGACCTCGACCTGGTCGGTGGGCATGTCGAGGACGCCTTCGGCCGGCTGGTCGACACCGTGCGGCGTACGGCGGGCGAGGACCGCGACGCCGCCCGGCTGCGGCTGCTGGAGCTGTTCGAGGTGATCGGCCCGGACGACCCGCGGGTGACGGCAGCGCGCACGGCGCTCGCGCGCGTGCTGTTCTGACGGGGCCGTTGCCGCCGTTGCGGGCGGCGGATTTGGCGACAGAGTGACAGACGGCGGCCGCGCTTTACCAAAACTTGGTAAACGTGGCCGCTGTTACTTGGAGTAAATCAACTCCATTGCTCTGTCCGTTTTTTCGCACCTATCGCCCCTTCTGTTCTGCACCCCGAGGCACCCTCTGTGGCCGGTCGACATCGCGCTGTCGTGGGGTGGTTATCCGTCCGTTACTAGTGAGTAACGAACCCCCTTGTGCCCCGGCGCGTAATGCACCACGATCGGCGACGCTCGGTCCATTACCGCACCAGCCCGGCAGCCAGCCGCGTCCGCGGTCCTGGGTCCCCACCGAGTGGGCCGGCGGCAGAGGCGCCGGCCGCGGACAGGGGGGTTCCTGCCTGACCGGCAGGGCCTGTCCATTGCGGTTGCGCGAAGGCGTGGCCAGTGGTTGTCGCTCGGGGGTGATCGCCGGTGATGCGGACGCGGCTCGCGCCTGTTCTCACGGCGCTCTCCTTCCCGAGGACGTAGCACTTCTCCCATCCCAGGACGGACCCCCTCGGTCCGTACCGGAGATGTACGTCCGAGAAGGAGGAACAGATATGTCCCAGGTTCGTGGTGGGACCAGATGGAAGCGGTTCGCGGTCGTCATGGTGCCGTCCGTGGCCGCCACGGCCGCGATAGGCGTCGGTCTGGCCCAGGGTGCGCTGGCCGCGTCGTTCAGCGTTTCCGGCCAGAGCTTCAAGGTGACGGCCAGTGAGCTGAAGGGTGAGGACTTCTTCCAGTACGGAAGCCTCGCGACGGGCACCGACCTCAAGGGCAACAAGACCGCCCACCCGGTCGCGGTGTCGTCGTTCAGCCACGCGACGATCACCAACATGTGCCAGTCGGTCGTCACTCCCGACGTGCCGTTCTTCGGCAGCGTCAGCCTGGAGCTGAAGGCCGGCGGCAAGGGTACGCCCGTCGATGCGACGGACCTCTACCTGGACGTCGCGGAGCTCGAGGCGAACGCCGAGTTCGGCCAGATCGACATCGGCGTCGCCGCCGGTGACAAGGCCAACAAGCCGGGCATCCAGCCGGGCACGCAGGCGAACCCGTACGGCTTCGCCCAGCGGGCCAAGACGGCCAAGCTGACCGACGTCAAGCAGACGGCGTGGGCGACCACCGCCGGCACGTTCAAGCTGAGCGGTCTCAGCATGAAGCTGCACAAGGGCGTCAAGGAGTGCTACTAAGCACCCGCCCGGGCGGGTGGGGAGCGCCTGTCGCGGCCCCGCCCGCCCGACCCTCACTTCTTTTCACAGCAACACCGGTTCCAGGGAGCTGTTTTCCATGAGCGCCGAGTCACCGGGGCAGAACGACGAGCACTACCTCCGCGTCATCAAGCGGCGTTTCCGCGACTGGCGGGGCCAGCGGCCCTTCTGGGCCGGCCTGTTCACGATGCTCGGCGGCGTACCAATTGCCTACTTCCCGTATGCCAGCCTCAAGCTCGGCCATATGACGCTGAACATGGCCACGACGGCGGGCGCGGGTTCGCTGATCATCGGAGTACTGCTGGTGACGCTGGGGCTGACGATGTGGTTCCACCACATTGTCCGGGTGTTCGCCGGGGTGGCCACGATTCTGCTGGCGCTGATCTCGCTGCCGGTCTCCAACATTGGTGGCTTTCTCATCGGCTTCCTGTTCGCCCTGATCGGTGGCGCGCTCTCCCTCTCCTGGGCGCCGGGTCAGCCTGCCGAGCCGGCCGAGGCCACCGCGGGGCCGACTGCGCCGGCCCCGGCGCCGGGCGACGAGGCCCACGTTCCCCTGGTACCGGGTCCGCAGTTCTCGGACACCGTGAACATGACGAAGACGACTGCCGAAGGCGGGAGGAACAGTGCGGGGTGACGAAGAATCACTGATCGCGGCTGACGACGAGCCCCGCCTGAGAAAGGGCCCGCGTCACGCGGCGCCGAGGAAGTCGCTGCTCACCAAGCTGCAGATACCCGCCGGCAAGGCCATGGCCATAGCCGCGATGCCCACGGCGGTCTTCGTCGGCATGGGTCTCACGCCCAAGCTGGCGCTCGCCGACGAGAAGGACATTCCCTTCGCCCCCGGCCCGTGCGTGACGCGCTCGGACGAGCCTCAGGAAGCGGAGGAGTCGCCGTCCGCCCCGGAGTCGCCGAAGCCCTCCGGCGACGCGTCCGATTCCACGGACGAGCCTTCGGGCAAGCCGTCCGACGAGCCGTCCGCGAGCCCGTCCGGCGACGCCGGGGAGGAGCCGGAGCCCAGCGAGTCCCCCTCGGCCTCCGAGGCGGCGGGCGAGCCGGCCGGCCAGTCCGCGCCCACCGCGGACCCCACGCCCAGCGAGACCAAGAACCCGCTCGACCCGCTGGGTGTCGGCGACGCGATCAAGGACCTGCTCGACGGCCCTGACGAGGAGCCGACGGCCACGCCGACGTCCCCGGCGCCGAGCGACACCGAGGAGCCCACCGAGGAGCCGTCGAAGCCGGCGGCGGAGGCCCCCGCCGACGCTGGCGAGGGGACCAAGGACCCAGTCGACGGCACGGTCGACAAGACCAAGGAAGCGATCAAGGACGCGGCCGAGAAGGCCGGTGCCGACGTCGAGGAACTCGACGACAAGGTCAAGGGCCTCGACCCGGTCAAGGACGAGGACATCCCGGAGGGCGCCGACGGCAAGCCGCGCTTCCCGTGTCCCACCCCTGACCCGGAGGCCCTGGCCGCCGCCGACCTGGAGGCGGGAATCCCGCTGCTGCCGGACGCGCCCTGGCGCCTGGAGAGCAGCAGGCTCACCCTGAGCGGGCTCAAGTACCACGGCATCGTCGAGGTGAAGACCGGCAGCGGCAAGATCAAGAAGGCGCTGAAGTTCACGGCGACCTCGGTGGACATCAAGGACCTGCACCAGCTGGTCGAGGGCCCGAACGGAACCACCGCGCACGTCAAGGCGGCTGCGGGCTCCACGTCCACGATCCGCAACGGCACGGTGACCATGTACACGGAGGAGCTGAAGGGCAACCTCTTCGGCCTCATCCCGGTCACCTTCAGCCCTCAGACCCCGCCCCCGCTGGACGTCCCGTTCGCCATCTTCACCGACGTGAAGATCAAGCAGGCGGGCCAGTTCGGAGGCACGCTGACCGTGCCGGGGCTGCACAACTACTTCACCGGTGGCAACGCCGGCTGATTTTCCGGGAGCCGCGGAAAAGACTGTGGGCCGCACCCTCGCTACGGGGGTGCGGCCCACAGTTGCGCTACCAATAATTCCTTTGTGATCGCGGCTAGTTGGGGCTCGTCGGCACATGTTACGCACATTCGGTACGGAGCTGCCCGAGGCGTTGGGGATGGGGAGACGCGCCATTTGGACAGTCGGACTCGAGAGAGCGGTGGCCAACAGCAACGTGAGGCTGTCGGTCTCCCTGGACGGCGTCGCAGGCGCCAAGACCGCTGACGAGGCCCTAACGCTGCTGGTGCAGCGGGGAGAGACGATCGCCGCGGGCGACTGGGCCAAGGTCCAGTCCTCGGGCTACGGAACCGCATGGGAGATGATCAAGCTTCGTACGGCGGTCAGGCTGGAGCAGCGCAGGTGGTCGTCGACCGAGTGGCACATGACCGACGAGACGGGCAGGTGGTGCGGGTCTATCCGGAGCGATTCCGGTACCCCAACGGAGAGCTGGTGCCCGAGTGAAGGGAGCATGGCGGCTATGACAGACCTTATCCGCGAGGGGCGGCTGTTCCGAGTCGTCCGCTTCAACCCCTCACACCGGCAGCTCTTCCTGCAGAGTGACGCGACGCTGGTGGACCAGACCACGACACGGATCGAGGTCTACATCGGGCATGTGGAGCTGATGTTCCTCAAGCCCATTTACGGGAATGGGCTCCACATCCGACGGGCTACTGCCGCCGAGTTCGCGGTGGTGAGCGATCGGCACGGGATCCCGGCGGAGGACGCCGCGTACACCTGGATGCTGGAGCGCGACGGCGACAGCTTCGTCGTAGGGGGCAACCCGAGTTGGCGTGAGGCGGAATACGAGCTGATGGGGGAGCGGGAGTCCTTGTACGACCCGTCCAAGCCATGGCCTCCGGAATTTCCGGTGGAGTCAGGCACCGTCAACTGAGCCCGCCTACGCGTGGGTGAAGGGCGGCACCTCAGGACCAACTGGGGTGCCGCCCGCGCCTTCCGTGAGCTCAGAGAGTCACGCCTCGCCCCCACAGCTCCTCCGCATGTTCCGCGAACCTGTCGAACATCCCGCCGTCGCCCTGGCGGCGCAAATGCAGCAGCGGAGAGTCATGGCCGACGAGCCTCGCCAGGTGCGGTGTGACGAGGGCGTCGTGGTCGAAGCGGAACACAGACAGGGATACGTGGTTCACGGCGTCGTCCGCGCTGCTGAGACGTGTCTCCAGGCCGTCCATGGGGCCAAGACGCTCCAAGTTCTCCACGGTGACCCGTGGACACACTGAGCGCCACGTCCTCGATGGCCTCGCGCCGGCGGGTGACCTCCGCGTCGGGGTCTCCCAGCAGGAAGCGTTCCTTGCCGCGTATCCGACCATGGACGCCGACAGCCCGAGGGCCGCACCCCCACCCGGGGTGCGGCCCCATGGTCGTACGTGCCCGAAGGCGTCAGGCAGGCTTGTTGCCGCCGCCCAGGTGGTGCACCCGCACCATGTTCGTCGTGCCCGGGACGCCCGGAGGGGAGCCCGCGGTGATGATCATGATGTCGCCCTCGTTGAAGCGCTGGAGCTTCAGCAGGGCCGCGTCGACCAGGTCGACCATCGCGTCCGTGGTCTCCACGAACGGGGCGATGAAGGGCTCGACGCCCCAGCTCAGGGTGAGCTGGTTGCGGGTCGACTCCTCCGTCGTGAAGGCCAGGATCGGCTGCTGGGCCCGGTAGCGGGAGAGCCGGCGGGCCGTGTCGCCGGACTGAGTGAAGGCGACCAGGGCGCGGCCGCCGAGGAAGTCGGCGATCTCGCAGGCCGCGCGGGCGACCGAACCGCCCTGGGTGCGCGGCTTCTTGCCCGGGACCAGGGGCTGGAGGCCCTTGGAGAGGAGCTCCTCCTCGGCCGCAGAGACGATCTTGGACATCGTCTTGACGGTCTCGATCGGGTACGCGCCCACGCTCGACTCCGCCGAGAGCATGACCGCGTCCGCGCCGTCCAGGATCGCGTTGGCGACATCGGACGCCTCGGCGCGGGTCGGGCGGGAGTTGGTGATCATCGACTCCATCATCTGGGTCGCGACGATCACCGGCTTGGCGTTGCGGCGGCACAGCTCGATGAGCCGCTTCTGCACCATCGGGACCCGCTCCAGCGGGTACTCGACGGCCAGGTCGCCGCGGGCCACCATCACCGCGTCGAACGCCGCGACGACGTCCGCCATGTTCTCGACGGCCTGCGGCTTCTCCACCTTGGCGATGACCGGGACCCGGCGGCCCTCCTCGTCCATCACCTTGTGGACGTCCTTGACGTCGTTGGCGTCGCGGACGAAGGAGAGCGCGACCATGTCGCAGCCCATCCGCAGGGCGAAGCGCAGGTCCTCGACGTCCTTCTCGGACAGGGCCGGGACATTGACCGCCGTGCCGGGCAGATTGATGCCCTTGTGGTCGGAGATGACCCCGCCCTCGATCACGATGGTCTTGACGCGTGCGCCGTCGACCTCGGTGACCCGGAGTTCGACATTGCCGTCGTTGATGAGGATCTGGTCGCCCTTGGAGACGTCGCCGGGCAGACCCTTGTACGTGGTGCCGCAGATGGACTTGTCACCGGGGACGTCCTCGATGGTGATCGTGAACTCGTCCCCGCGGAGCAGTTCGACCGGTCCCTCGGCGAAGGTCTCCAGCCGGATCTTGGGGCCCTGGAGGTCGGCGAGCACACCCACGGCGCGGCCGGTCTCCGCCACCGCCCTGCGGAGACGGTCGTACCGCTCCTGGTGCTCTGCCTGGGTTCCGTGGCTCATGTTGAAACGGGCCACGTTCATGCCGGCCTCGATGAGCGCTTTCAGCTGCTCGTAGGAGTCGACGGCGGGGCCCAGTGTGCAGACGATTTTGGAACGGCGCATAAGGCGGATCCTATCGGTTTGTTTCTATGCGGAATATTCCATCTGGCGGAAAATACAAATGGGCGGGTGTCTGCTCAGTCGAGGGCCCCGCCGACCAGCGCGAAGGTCTGCTGCGCGATCTCCAGTTCCTCGTCCGTCGGCACCACCGCGACCGCCACCCGCGCGTCCTGTGGCGAGACGATCCGCGGCTCGTCCGACCGTACGGCGTTGAGGTCCGCGTCCACCACAAGTCCGAGCTCCTCGAGGCCGGCGACGGCGGCTTCCCGCACCGGAGCCGCGTTCTCGCCGACGCCCGCGGTGAACACGACCGCGTCCACCCGGCCGAGGACCGCGTAGTAGGCGCCGATGTACTTCTTCAGCCGGTGGATGTAGATCTCGAACGCGAGGCGCGCCCGCTCGTCGCCCTCGTCGATACGGCGGCGGATCTCCCGCATGTCGTTGTCACCGCACAGCCCCACCAGGCCGCTCTTCTTGTTGAGCAGGACGTCGACGTCGTCCTCGGACATCCCCGCCACCCGCTTGAGGTGGAAGGTGACCGCCGGGTCGATGTCGCCCGAGCGCGTCCCCATGACCAGCCCCTCCAGCGGGGTCAGTCCCATCGACGTGTCGACACAGCGGCCACCGGCGACCGCCGACGCCGAGGCGCCGTTGCCCAGGTGCAGCACGATGACGTTGACGTCCTCCGGGGCCCTGCCGAGCAGCGCGGCGGTCCGGCGGGAGACGTACGCGTGCGAGGTGCCGTGGAAGCCGTAGCGGCGGATCCGGTGCGCGTCCGCGGTCTCGACGTCGATCGCGTACCGCGCCGCGTACTCCGGCATCGTCGTGTGGAACGCCGTGTCGAACACCGCGACCTGCGGCAGATCGGGGCGCAGCGCCTGGGCGGTACGGATGCCCGTGATGTTCGCCGGGTTGTGCAGGGGTGCCACCGGGACCAGCCGCTCGATCTCCGCCAGCACCTCGTCGGTGATCACGGTGGGCGCGGCGAACTTCAGCCCGCCGTGCACCACCCGGTGGCCGATCGCCGCGAGCTCGGGGGAGTCGAGGCCGAGCCCGTCCTGCGTCAGCTCCTCGGCGACCGCCTTCAGCGCCGCGTCGTGGTCCGCGATCGGGCCCGTGCGCTCACGTTTCCCGGCACCGCCGGAGGCCGTGCCGGCCATCGGGGTGTGCACCAGCCGGGACGTCTGCTCGCCGATCCGCTCGACGAGGCCCACGGCGAGCCGCGAGCTGTCGCGCATGTCCAGCAGCTGGTACTTCACCGACGACGAGCCGGAGTTGAGGACGAGAACGCGAGTGGCGGTCATACGGGGAGCTCCTGACCCTGGGACTGGATCGCGGTGATCGCGACCGTGTTGACGATGTCGCTGACCAGCGCGCCGCGCGAGAGGTCGTTGACCGGCTTGCGCAGGCCCTGCAGCACCGGTCCCACGGCCACCGCTCCGGCCGAGCGCTGCACGGCCTTGTAGGTGTTGTTGCCGGTGTTGAGGTCGGGGAAGATCAGCACGGTCGCCTGGCCCGCCACCTCGGAGCCCGGCAGCTTGGTCGCCGCGACGGACGGCGCGACCGCCGCGTCGTACTGGATCGGACCCTCGATCTTCAGCTCGGGGTGGCGCTCGCGGACCAGCTTGGTGGCCTCACGGACCTTGTCGACGTCCGCGCCGGAGCCCGACGTGCCGGTGGAGTACGACAGCATCGCGATCCGCGGCTCGACCCCGAAGCGGGCCGCCGTGGCCGCCGACTGCACGGCGATGTCGGCGAGCTGCTCGGCGTCCGGGTCCGGGTTGACCGCGCAGTCGCCGTACACCAGCACCTTGTCGGCGAGGCACATGAAGAAGACGGACGACACGATCGACGCGTCCGGCTTCGTCTTGATGATCTCGAAGGCCGGGCGGATGGTCGCGGCCGTCGAGTGGACCGAGCCGGAGACCATGCCGTCGGCCAGGCCCTCCTGGACCATCAGCGTGCCGAAGTAGTTCACGTCCGCGACGACGTCGTACGCCAGCTCCACGGTGACGCCCTTGTGTGCGCGCATCCCGGCGTACCGCTCGGCGAAGGGCTGGCGCAGTTCGGAGGTCACCGGGTCGATCAGCTGGGTGGCGGAGAGGTCGATGCCGAGGTCCGCCGCCTTCTTGCGGATGACGTCCGTGTCGCCGAGCAGGGTCAGCTCGCAGACGTCGCGGCGCAGCAGGACGTCGGCGGCGCGCAGCACCCGCTCCTCGGTGCCTTCGGGGAGCACGACGCGCCGGCGGCCGGCGCGGGCCTGTTCCAGCAGGTCGTACTCGAACATCATCGGCGTGACCCGGCCGGTCCGGGCCACCTCGACCCGCCCGAGCAGGCCCGCCGTGTCGACGTAGCGCTCGAAGAGACCGAGCGCGGTCTCCGCCTTGCGCGGGGTCGCCGCGTTCAACTTGCCTTCCATCGCGAAGAGTTCGGCCGCGGTGGGGAAGGAGTAGCCGGGCACCGAGATCACCGGGGTGCCCGGGGCGAGCCGGGACGCCAGGGCCAGGATCGAGTCGGCGGGGCGTTCGTCGAGGGTGAGCAGCAGGCCCGCGATGGGCGGGGTGCCCGCGGAGTGCGCGGCGAGCGCGCCGACCACGAGGTCGGCGCGATCACCCGGAGTGACGACCATGCAGCCGGGGGTCAGGGCCTTCAGCAGGTTCGGCAGCAAGGCGCCGCCGAAGACGAAGTCCAGCGCGTCCCGGGCGAGACCGGAGTCGTCCCCGAGCAGCACGCTGGCCCCCAGGGCGTGGGTGATCTGGGCGACCGTGGGCGCGGCGAGCGCGGGCTCGTCCGGCAGGACGTAGCAGGGGACGGGCAGCCGGGCCGTGAGCCGCTCGGCGATCGCCTCACGGTCCTCGGGCGCCACCCGGTTCACGACCATCGCGAGGATGTCGCAGCCCAGCACCTCATAGGCGCGGTGGGCGTTGCGGGCCTCGGCGCGTACGGACTCGGCCGCCTGGCCCTTGCCGCCCACCACAGGTATGACCGAGGCGCCGAACTCGTTGGCCAGCCGCGCGTTCAGCGCCAGCTCGTCGGGGAGTTGGGTGGCGTGGAAGTCCGTGCCGAGGACGATGACCACCTCGTAGTCGCGCGCCACCGCGAGGAAGCGGTCGACGAGCTGGGAGACCAGCTCGTCGGTGCCCTTCTCGGCCTGGAGCGCCGCGGCGTCGTGGTAGTCCATGCCGTACACGGTCGACGGATCCTGCGAGAGCCGGTAGCGGGCGCGCAGCAGATCGAACAGGCGGTCGGGTCCGTCGTGGACCAGAGGCCGGAACACCCCCACCCGGTCCACCTGGCGGGTCAGGAGCTCCATGACCCCCAGCTCGACCACCTGGCGACCGTCCCCCCGGTCGATCCCGGTCACGTACACGCTGCGCGTCACGCGTGCTCTCCTGTTCTGTGTCGTGTGTGATGTGAGGTGTGTCCAGCGGTGTGCGCCTACGAGCGCCGGGCCCGGACGCCGGCCCCGGGGCCCCGAGCGCTGCTCGGCGTCCCGCTCGCGTGCTCGAAAAACCCCGATAGGGTGGCGTTGCCCTCTTGACAATACCTCCGGGGGTGGGTAGGGCGCCCGCTGCGTACACCCGGTATCGGCGGGGGTCGTCGGAGGGCGCGGTCCGGACCCGGCGTGTGAGAATCGAAACCGCTCACATGTATCACCAGCGAGCAGGAGACACAGCACGATGCGCATCGGAGTCCTCACCGCAGGCGGCGACTGCCCCGGCCTGAACGCAGTGATCCGGTCGGTCGTGCACCGTGCCCTGACCGGCCACGGCGATGAAGTCATCGGCTTCGAGGACGGGTTCAAGGGCCTGCTCGACGGCCACTACCGTCCCCTCGACCTCAACGCCGTCAGCGGCATCCTCGCCCGCGGCGGCACGATCCTCGGCTCCGCCCGGCTCGAGCGCGCCCGGCTGCGCGAAGCCGCCGAGAACTGCGAGGAGTTGGCCCGCCGCTACAGCCTCGACGCGCTCATCCCCATCGGCGGCGAGGGCACGCTGACCGCCGCCCGGATGCTGGCCGACGCCGGCATGCCCGTCGTCGGCGTGCCCAAGACGATCGACAACGACATCTCCGCCACCGACCGCACCTTCGGCTTCGACACCGCGGTCACGGTCGCCACCGAGGCCATCGACCGGCTCAAGACCACCGCCGAGTCCCACCAGCGGGTCATGGTCGTCGAGGTGATGGGCCGGCACGCGGGCTGGATCGCGCTGGAGTCCGGCATGGCGGGCGGCGCGCACGGAATCTGCCTGCCCGAGCGGCCCTTCGAGGTCGACGACCTGGTGAAGATGGTCGAGGAGCGCTTCGCCCGCGGCAAGAAGTTCGCGGTCGTCTGCGTCGCGGAGGGCGCGCATCCGGCCGAGGGGTCGATGCCGTACGAGAAGGGCGCGATCGACCAGTACGGCCACGAGCGCTTCGCCGGCATCGGCAACCGGCTCGCCATCGAGCTCGAGCACCGGCTCGGCAAGGAGGCGCGTCCGGTCATCCTCGGCCACGTCCAGCGCGGCGGCGTCCCCACCGCGTACGACCGGGTCCTCGCGACCCGCTTCGGCTGGCACGCGGTGGAGGCCGTGCACCGCGGCGAGTTCGGCAAGATGACCGCGTTGCGGGGCTCGCAGGTCACGCTGGTGCCGCTGGCGGAGGCGGTGGCGCAGCTGAAGACGGTGCCGCAGGACCGGGTCTTCGAGGCGGAGTCGGTCTTCTGAGGCTTGTGAGGCCTCTGAGGTTGCTGAGGCTTCTGAGGCCTCACGGCGCCTGAGCACGGGCCCGATCGCCGGACGGGTCACGGAGCCCTACCCCGGGGCCAGCTCCCAGAAGTGGTCCACGACCCGGTCGAGGAACTCCCTGCCCGACTCGCCCGTGCCGCCCGACGCGCCCCAGCTGGACGTCGTCACCATGCGCGCCTGGTAGTCCGCGTGCAGCTGCTGCAGTACGGCCTCGAGATGCCGCTTCGGCATCGGCAGCAGCTTCGCGACCGGGCGTACGTACGCCTGCCACCGCGTCGTCGCCGCGCTGCGCAGCAGCTCCGCCAGCTCGTCGTTACGGCCGGTGGCGGTGAGCAGCTCGCGCGGTGAGAGCGAGAGGGCCTCGGCGAGGGCGGCGGTCTGGCGTTCGCTGCCGCGCCAGCGGTTCGCTTCCTCCGTCTTCCGGTACGAGGACACGTCCATCCCCACCCGGCGGGCGAGGTCCTCCACGGTCATGGCCCGCGCCATCCGGTGCTCGCGCAGGGTCCTGGCCGCGCCCAGCAGGTCACCGGGCGCACACCACAGCACTCCGGCCAGCGCCGTCAGCTCCTGGGAGTTCGGCGCCAGCTGTCCCCGTTCCCAGGCCACCACGATGTCCGGGGCGATCTGGAGTCCGTACTGAGCATGGAGACCGTAGGCGACGTGGCCGGGAGCCATTCCCAGCGCCTCGCGCAGTCGGCGGGCGGCGGGGGCGTTGAAGGGCGGGGTGGAGTGCACGGGCACACGCTAGGAGCGGAAAGGGCATTCTGACTACGGTGCGTTCACCCAAGGTCACAACTCGTAGGAACGTCCAGAAATGCGGGGGCCCGGTTCCGTGCCGGAGACGGACGGGTCGACACGCGTAGCGTACCAGCGGGTAGACACCGGTCGGCAGGCGTCCGGGGCACAGGCACCCTCGGAACAGGCGCCATCGGAGCAGGCACCCTCCGGAGGATTCAGCGGCCGGACGGGATCCAGCGGTACTGGAGCTCGGGGCGGCCGATCTGCCCGTACTGGGGGCTGCGGGCCGCCCTGCCCGCGGTGACCAGGTGCTCCAGATAGCGGCGCGCGGTGATCCGCGAGATCCCGACGGCCGCGCCGGCCTCGGCCGCGGTGAGCCCGGCGGGGGCGTCACGGAGCGTGCGGGTCACGGCCTCGAGCGTGGGCCCGCTGAGGCCCTTGGGGAGCGCGGCCGGCTGGGGCGTGCGGAGCGTCGCGAGCGCCCGGTCCACCTCGTCCTGTCCCGACGCCTCGCCGGCGCTCGCGCGGAACTCGGCGTACCGGTCGAGCCGGTCGCGGAGCGTGGCGAAGGTGAAGGGCTTGAGGACGTACTGGACGACCCCGAGCGACACGCCCTCGCGGACGATCGCGAGGTCACGGGCGGACGTGACGGCGATGACGTCGGCGGAGTGGCCCGCGGCGCGCAGCGCGCGCAGCAGCTGGAGCCCGTGCCCGTCGGGCAGGTAGAGGTCCAGCAGGATCAGATCGACGGGCGTCCGCTCCAGCACCCGGTGCGCCTCGGCGCGCGAATGCGCCACCCCGGCGACGGTGAACCCCGGCACGCGCCCGACATAGAGTGTGTGCGCGTCGGCGGCGACGGGGTCGTCCTCGACGACGAGCACGCGTATGCCGTCATCGGCGGTCGGGCTCATGTGCTCACCTCCGCGGCTCGCAGCGGCAGCCTCACGGTGCTGTGTTCTTCCGGGGGCAACCCCCGGACCCCCGGCCGGCTCATGTGCTCACCTCCGCGGCCCGCAGCGGCAGCCTCACAGTGAACTCCGCGCCCCCGTCCGCTCCTTGGCCCACCTCCACCGTTCCCCGCCCACGATGCGCGGCCTGGCGGACCAGTGCCAGTCCCAGGCCGCGACCCGGGCCCCTGGTCGACCAGCCGCGCCGGAACACGGCGTCCGTGTCGCCGGGGCGCACCCCCGGCCCGGTGTCGGCGACGCGCAGGACGAGTTCGTCGTGGTCGGTGCGGACGGTGACGGTGACCCGTGCCCGGGCCGCCCCGGTGGCGCGTTGCGCGGGCACGCCGCCCGCGCCCGACGCCGCCTCGACCGCGTTGTCGATCAGGTTGCCGAGGATGGTGACCAGGTCGCGCTGGGGGAGCCACGGGGGGAGGACGCCGTCGTCGAGGCGGCTGTCGTCGGTGAGGACGAGTTCGACGCCGCTCTCGTTGGCCTGGGCGGCCTTGCCCAGCAGGAGGGCGGCCAGGACCGGTTCGGCGACCGCGGTGACGACGCGGTCCGTGAGGGCCTGGGCCAGCTCCAGCTCGGCCGTGGCGAACCGGACCGCCTCGTCCACGCGGCCCAGTTCGATGAGGGAGACGACGGTGTGGAGGCGGTTCGCCGCCTCATGGGCCTGGGCGCGCAGGGCCTGGGTGAACCCGCGCTCCGAGTCCAGTTCGCCCGTGAGGGCCTGGAGTTCGGTGTGGTCCCGCAGCGTCACGACCGTACCCCTGCGTTCGCCGCCCACCACCGGCTGCGTGGAGACGACGAGCACCCGGTCCGCGGTCAGATGCAGCTCGTCGACGCGCGGCTCGCTCGACAGCAGCGCGCCCGTGAGCCCGGGCGGCAGCCCCAGTTCGTCGACGCCCCGGCCCACCGCGTCCGCGTCCAGCCCGAGCAACTCCCGGGCGCCGTCGTTGATCAGGGCGATCCGGCGCCGTCCGTCCAGCATCAACAGGCCCTCGCGCACCGCGTGCAGCGTGGCCTGGTGGTAGTCGTGCATGGCGCTCAGCTCCGCCGCGTTCATCCCGTGCGTGTGCCGCCGCAGCCGCGCGTTGATCACATACGTACCGACCCCGCCGAGCACCAGCGCCGCGCCCGCCATCCCCAGGAGCGCGGTCAGCTGCTGCCGCACCTGCTCGCTGATCCTGTCGATGGTGATGCCCGCGCTCACGAGCGCAACGATCCGGCCACTGTCCCGCACCGGTGCCACAGTCCGTACCGAAGGCCCCAGCGTCCCCGTGTACGTCTCCGAGTACGTGCGCCCGCGCAGCGCCTCGTCGATGTGCCCCAGATACGTGCGGCCGATCTCGCCCGGCTCCGGATGCGTCCACCGCGTCCCGTCCGGCGCCATGATCACCACGAAGGTGACGCCCGAGTCCTTCCGCAGCCTCTCCGCATACGGCTGGAGCACCGCCGTCGGGTCGGCGGACCGCGCCGCGGCCACCACCGACGGAGAGTCCGCCACGGCCGTCGCGGTCGCCGTCGTCTGCCGCCGCGCGGTCTCCTCGGCCTGCGCGCGGCCGGTGACGTACGTGAAGAACGCGAACCCGGCCACGATCGCGGCGACCAGCACGACCTGCATCGCGAAGAGCTGGCCGGCGAGGCTGCGGAGGCGCGGTACGTACATGCCGTAAGTCTGCCTGGCCGATTTCGTGTGAACGAAACGTACGTAAGGGTGACCGGGGTCACAGGCTGATGAATAGTCGCGGCATCGAGGACATCCGCCGGGACGTGGATGTTCGTCAGGCCGAGGAGGAATCCCCGTGGCAACCCCACCAGCAGCCGCAAGGCGGGACCGCACCCATTATCTCTATCTCGCAGTCATCGGCGCCGTCGTCCTCGGCATCGTCGTGGGCTTCGCCGCACCCGGCGTCGCCGTCGAGCTCAAACCGCTCGGCACCGGCTTCGTGAACCTGATCAAGATGATGATCTCCCCGATCATCTTCTGCACGATCGTCCTCGGCGTCGGATCGGTCCGCAAGGCCGCCAAGGTCGGCGCGGTCGGCGGTCTCGCCCTCGGCTACTTCCTGGTCATGTCGACGGTGGCGCTCGCCATCGGCCTGATCGTGGGCAACCTGCTGGACCCGGGCTCGGGCCTGCACCTCACGGAGGCCGTGAAGGCCGCCGGCGAGAAGCAGGCGGCGGGGGCGCACGAGAGCACTGCCGACTTCCTCCTCGGGATCATTCCGACGACCCTGGTCTCCGCATTCACTGAGGGCGAGGTGCTGCAGACCCTGCTCGTCGCTCTCCTCGCGGGCTTCGCGCTGCAGGCCATGGGACCGGCCGGTGAGCCGATCCTGCGCGGTGTCGGACACATCCAGAAGCTCGTGTTCCGCATCCTGGCGATGATCATGTGGGCGGCCCCCGTGGGTGCCTTCGGCGCGATCGCGGCGGTGGTCGGCGAGACCGGCGTCGACGCCCTGAAGTCGCTCGCGGTCATCATGATCGGCTTCTACATCACCTGTGCGCTCTTCGTCTTCGTCGTCCTGGGCACGCTGCTGCGCCTGATCGCCGGGGTGAACCTGTTCTCGCTGCTGAAGTACCTGGGCCGAGAGTTCCTGCTCATCCTCTCCACCTCGTCGTCGGAGTCCGCCCTGCCGCGGCTCATCGCCAAGATGGAGCACATGGGCGTCTCGAAGCCCGTCGTCGGCATCACCGTACCGACCGGCTACTCCTTCAACCTGGACGGCACCGCCATCTATCTGACGATGGCGTCGCTCTTCGTGGCCGAGGCGATGGGCAATCCGCTCTCGATCGCCGAGCAGATCTCGCTGCTCGTCTTCATGGTGATCGCGTCGAAGGGTGCGGCGGGCGTCACCGGCGCCGGGCTGGCGACCCTGGCGGGCGGCCTGCAGTCGCACAGGCCCGAACTGGTCGACGGCGTTGGCCTCATCGTCGGCATCGACCGCTTCATGAGCGAGGCCCGCGCCCTCACCAACTTCGCGGGCAACGCGGTCGCCACGGTCCTCGTCGGGACCTGGACCAAGGAGATCGACAAGCAGCGGGCCGCCGAAGTCCTCGCCGGACGCATCCCGTTCGACGAGGAGACCTTCGTCGACGACCACGCCCCGGCCGGCGGCGCCTCCGCGGACGTCCCCGAACCGCGGGACGACGAGGACGAGCTGGTGAAGGCGAAGGCCTGACCCTCACCACCCCCTGCGGGCCCCGGCACCGAGCCGGGGCCCGCACCCGTGCGCCCGTACCGGCCCGTACTCAGCCCGCCGGAAACCCGTACTCAGCCCGTCGGGAACGAGAACACGGCGCAGGTCGTCGTCCCGTGCGCGTACAGCTTCCCGTCCTCGGTCCCCACGACCCGCGCCTCGGCCGTCGCCGTCGTCCGCCCCACGTGCAGGGCCGTGCCCGTGACCCGCAGCGGCGGAGTTCCGGCGAAGACCGGCCGGATCAGATTCAGATTGAGCTGCGTCGTGGTGTAGGTGGAGCCCGCGGGCAGCCGGCTCATCACCGCCGAGCCGAGCGCGGCGTCCATCACCGCGGCGAGATAGCCGCCGTGCACGCTGCCCATCGGGTTGTGGAGGTGCTCGCCGTGCTCGGTCTCGAAGACGGCGAGACCGTCCCCGACCGCCACGAAGCGGAATCCGAGCGTGCTCATGATCGGCGCGGCGGGGAAGCGGCCGTCGATCCCGCCCTGGAGGATCTCGCGGCCGGTCATCCTCAGTACGTCGCCGGTCGGCCGTACCGGCGCGCCCCAGGTGTGCGTACGGGTCCGGGTGCTGGTGTCCATGCTCATACCGGGAATCCAACCCCGCCGCCCAGCACGAGGCGAGTGTCGTATCCGACGCGATCGATACGGTTTCCGACATGGAGGGGCCACGGGCGGGGGTCTATGGATGGCCGGAGGACCACGGGTGCCCAAAGGTGAGACCGTGGCCGCACACCGCGGCGCATCGAAACCTCGGAGCAACGGGAGAGGCGCATGCCGAAGTACCTCGTCCAGGCCAGCTACACCGCAGAGGGAACCAAGGGCCTGCTCAAGGAGGGCGGCACGGGCCGCAGGCAGGCCGTGGAGCAGGTCATCCGGTCGTGCGGGGGCACCCTCGAGTGGATGTACTTCGCCTTCGGCGACGACGATCTCTACTGCGTCATCGACATGCCCGACGACGTCTGCATGGTCGCCACCGCCATGACCGTCCGCGCCACCGGAGCGGTGAAGTCCAGGGTCATCCCCCTGATCAGCGTGGAGGCCATCGACGCGGCCACGAAGAAGACGGTCGACTTCCGGGCTCCGGGGGCCTGATCGGGCCCCCGGAGCCGGGTGTCCCGCCGCTCGGGACTCCGGCCGGCCGACGCAGGACCAGCGGGCGGCCGGATTCTGGTCGGGGGAGGTGGCCAGGTCGTTGCCTGTACGGCGCAACCCCCGCAGGTGCGCCGTACAGGCGTGGTTCAGGGCTCGGTGATGCCCTTGTGTTGGAGTTCTCCCGCCAGGGTGGCTGGGACTCTCACCTGGATTGCTCCGGTGAGTTCGACGGGTCATGCCCGTCCGGCGACTGCGCGCGGCCGGCGTGTTCGGGTTGGCCGGAGCCGCTGTCGTCGCGATCCGTCGCCCATCCCGCCGTGGCCAGGAACAGCGCGGCGGCCGCCCCCGCCAGCACGCGGCGTAACGGAGGATTCACGTCGACTCCTCGTCAGCCGAAGGGGATTCTGACGACGGACTGGTTGCCGATGCCGAGCGTGCTGCTGCCGTTGCCGATCGCGCTCCACACCTCGACGCGCACCTTGCCGCCCGTCAGGTTGCCGTGCGTACCGGTGGCCGACTGGAGGCCGCGCGCCTGCGTGTAGTGCTCGTATCCCGGCACGGGATCGGTGGCGAAGTAGTGGTACGTCTCCGTACGGTCCCAGGTCCCGTCTCCCGTGCGGTCGTAACTCACCCTCATCTGCTGGCCGTTGGCGACCGTCGTGCCCGCGTCCACGAACAGGTCGAACTGCGTCGAGCCGCCGTCGTACGTCCGCGTGATCGGGCCGGACGTGAACACCTGCGGGTTGTACGGAGTGCCGTCGTGGTTCGCGCCGCCGGCGGATGTGAGCGTGACCGTCGAGGACGAGGCGGCCGCGTCACCGGCGGCGCCGCCCGTACGCAGGTACAGCTGTGAGGACCCGGACGGCGGCGGGTCGGTCGGGTCCGGCGGGGTGGTGCTGCCGCCCCGCGTCCAGACGGCGACGTAGTCGACGAGCATCGGCCGGCCCGGGACGGTCGCGGCGGTCGGGGTCTTCCCGGCCAGCGCGTCCGGGAAGGCGCCGCCGATCGCGAGGTTGAGGAGGATGAAGTATCCCGCGTGGTCGGTCATGTTGGCCCAGGTGCCGGCGTCGACCCGGCTCTGGTTCACGCTGTGGAAGAGCTGGTCGTCCACGTACCAGCGCAGCTCGTTGGGGGAGACGGACCGGTCCCACTCGAAGCGGTAGGTGTGGAAGGCCGACTGGCAGCTCGCGCCGGGGCAGGTGCGGCTGGCGCCGATGCCCGTCGTCTCGTTGCAGGGGCCGCCCGGGTTCACGCCGCAGTGCAGCACGCCCCACACGGAGTTGATGCCGTTGACGTTCTCCATGATGTCGAACTCGCCGATGCCCGGCCAGTTCCAGTAGTTGCCCCGGTAGGGCGCGCCGAGTGCCCAGAAGGCCGGCCAGTAGCCCAGGGCGGCGTCGCCGGTCACGTTCGGCATCTGGATCCGGCCCTCGATGCGCAGGGTGCCGCCGGCCGGGGCCTTGAAGTCGGCGCGGCGGGTCTCGATCCGGGCGGAGGTCCAGTTGCCCGCGCCGTCCCGGAGCGGGGTCATACGGAGATTGCCGCTGCCGTCGAGGCTCAGGTTGTCGGGGCTCGACGTGTAGTTCTGGATCTCACCGGTGCCCCAGTTGGCGGGGCCGCCGGGATAGGCGTGGCCGGTGTCGATCTGCCAGTTGGTGGAGGACGGCAGGGACCGGTCGGGTCCGGTGAAGTCGTCGCTCCACTGCAGGGTCCAGCCGGGTGCGGGCGGTACGGCACCGCGCGCCGTTCCTGCGCCGCTGACGGCGAGGAATCCGGCGAGTGCGACGGCCATGGCGAGGAGTGCGCTGAACAGGGGAGTGCGTCTGATGCGGCTCGTACTCAAGGAACACCTCCGGAGGGGATGGTGCCGAGGGGGGCTTGAGAGCGCTCTCAAAGGTTTTGTAGATGGAGCCAGGGCAGCCGTCAATGACTTCGCTCCGTCAACTTCCCGAAGCTGCATGGTGGTTGGTGGCAATGACCGGTCGGACCGCTGCCGCCACCAGTGATCTTCGGTGCCCTGCCAGCCTTCAACAGGACGGTGGGGCATCGCATTCTTGACACGCGACGCGGAAGCGCCACAGCAGCACTTCGGAATGCTCTTCTACAGCTGGGCGGTTCTGCTGCTCGATGTATCGGCGGACTGCCGACAGATCCGGCGAAGCAGGACCCGGCCCAGAGGCGTTGTGCTCGCCAGTAGTGCCGTTCGAGGTCGGGGGAACTCCGGCAGGGGTGCGATCAGCAGCTCACCGGCGCCCGGCTCCTCACCCGGCGGGTGAGTCGGCCGTGTCGTCGATCGTGGTCCCTTCACCCGTGGCCCGGAAGCCGCTGTTGCCGGTACAGCCCACGGGGGCAGCTGACCCCCGGCGGCGGGCCGCTGACCCCGGCAACGGGCGGTTGAGCCGGTGACGGGCCGTTGACCTCGATGTTTACCTCCAGGTGAGTACCTGACTTTTTTGTCGGTACTTGTGTGGTTGTGCGTGGCACAGAAGCATGATCCGTATGCCTACCGACAACACCGCGACCACCGCATCCACCACCGCCGTGACCGTCATCGGCCTCGGCGCGATGGGCCAGGCTCTCGCCGGAGCCCTCCTCGACGCGGGCCACCCCACCACCATCTGGAACCGCACCCCCGGCAAGGGCGACGATCTCGTCGCCCGCGGCGCGGTCCGTGCGGCCACCGCCGAAGAGGCCGTCCGCGCCGGCGAGCTGACCATCGTCTGCGTCGTCGACTACGACGCCGCGAACGCGATCCTCGAGCCCCTGGCCGACGCGCTCCGGGGCCGCGTCCTGGTCAACCTCACCTCGGACACCCCCGAGCGCTGCCGGGAGACCGCGGCCTGGGCGGCCGAGCGGTCCATCGCGTACCTGGACGGCGCGGTCATGGTCCCCACCCCCGTGATCGGTACCCCCGACGCGCTGCTCTTCCACTCCGGCTCCCAGCAGGCCTTCGAGCGCCACGAGTCCACGCTCAAGGCCCTCGGCGGCAACACCGTCTTCGTCGGCACCGACCCCGGTCTCGCCGCGCTGTACGACCTCTCCCTGCTGGACTTCTTCTACGGCAGCATCTCGGGCCTCGTGCACGCGTACGCCCTGGCCACGGCCGACGGGGTCAAGGCCGCCGACATCACGCCGTTCCTCGGCGCCATCGTCCACATCCTCCCGCCCATCGCGGAGTCCTTCGCGGCCAACATCGACGCGGGCAGTTACCCGGGCGTCCAGGCCAACCTCGGCATGATGGCCGCGGGCGTCGACCACATCCTCCACGCGGCGCGCCACCGTGGTCTCGACGTCTCCCACCTGGAGTCCATCAAGGCCGTGGCGGACCGGACGATCGCCAAGGGGCACGCGGCGGACGACTGGGCGAGCACGTACAGGACCATCACCGAAGGGGCGTGACGTCGCCTCGCGGCGGCAGCGCGCGGGGTGGGGCGGCACGGGCCGCCCCGTCGCCGGGTGCGTGCGGACCGGCGACCGCACGCGGGCCGGTCCGCGCCCCGGCGCACCACCGATCCCACCGGGTCGTCAGGCCTCGGCGTAGCAGGCGGCCAGGGTGCGGGCCGTCTCGGCGATGCGCGCCCGCAGTTCGGGCGGTCCGACGACTTCGATGTCCGCGCCCAGCGCGAGGAACTGCGCGTGGGCATGGTCGACCGACTCGATGGGCAGCACCGCGCGGATCCAGCCGTCCGGCTCGACAGCCGCGGTGTCGTCCCGGGCCCGGGCAAGAGCCCCCGTGAGGCGGGATGCCGCCTGGGGAGTCAGGCGGACCACGGCCTCGCCCCGGTACAGGCGGGCCTGGAAGTCCGCCTCGTAGCGCTGCCAGTGGTCGGCGAGATCGAAGCCGTCGGGGATCTCGAACGTCTCGTCCGTGGTGGTGAGTTCAAGGATCTGGTCGACCCGGAAGGTCCGCGGCCCCGGCCCGGCCACCACGTACCAGCGGCCCGCCTTGAGGACCAGGCCGTACGGCTCCAGGCGGCGGTCCACGTCGGTGGGCTCCTTCCAGCGGCGGTAGCGCACCGCCAGGACCTTGCCGTGCCGGACGGCGTCGGCGACCGCACCCAGATGGGGAACCTCGTCGGCCGCCGCGTACCAGCCGGGCGCGTCGAGGTGGAACCGGGCGCGCATCCGGTCGGCCTGCTCGCGCAGGGCCGGCGGCAGTGCGGCGCGCAGCTTCAGCTCGGCCCCCGCGAGGGCTCCGCCCAGGCCGAGTTCGGCCGCGGGCCCCGGGATGCCCGACAGGAAGAGGGCCCCCGCCTCCCCGGCGGACAGGCCGGTCAGCCGGGTGCGGTACCCCGCGAGCAGCCGGTAGCCGCCCGCGTGACCCGCCTCCCCGTACAGCGGCACGCCCGCTGCCGCGAGAGCGTCGACATCCCGGTAGACGGTACGGACCGACACCTCCAGCTCCTCGGCGAGCTGTGCGGCGGTCATCCGCCCCCGGGTCTGGAGCAGCAGGAGCATCGAGACGAGCCGACTGGACTTCACTGACACAAGGTGTCAGTGAACCGCTCGTACGGTCCAGCCATGACCTTCGCAGAGAAACTGCTGCGCGTACCGCCGCCGATCGAGGCCGGCGGCCGCAGCGTCAAGCGCTACCACGTCACCGCCGACCCCGACGGAATCGACCCCGCCGTCGAGAAGGCGGCGTACGACTTCCTCCCCGAGCTCCTGCCGGACCCGGACGGCACGCCTCCCGCCACCTTCGTCGTCCTCCACAGGGGAGCGGACGACGGCGCCTACCTGAACGCGTACAGCTGGGTGTGGGACAACGTCCTTCACTTTGCCGGCGCGGCGGCCGGTCAGCCGGTGCTGGGCTGCCCGGACCTGGACCCCACGCACTTCGTCAGGACCGTGTCGCCATGGATCGGCTGTGTCTGGGAGCTGCCGCCCATCCAGCACGAACGGGATGCCTGGGTCCGCCACATGCTGGCGCCCGACCGGCCCTCTCTCGCCGCGTATCTCGCCGACTCGTTGACCGAAGGAACCACAGGAGACCGCTCATGAGTTTCCTGAGTCAACCTCTATGCCGCCAGAGGCGTGTCGGCGGGCGTGCTGATCTTGTTGTTGGCCTGGTGGGTGACGGGGTCGTAGCAGGTGCCGTCGCGCCAGCATGCCCACATCACCCGCAGCCAGGCACGGGCCAGGATGCGGATGGCGTGGGGGTGTCGCTTCTTGCGGGCCCGAGCGTCGTTGTAGATCTTGGCGGCCCAGCCGCTGCCGTGCCGGCTGTTGTCGGCGAAGGTGGTCAGCGCGACGCGGGCCCTTCGGTTGGTCGCGAAGCGGAAAGCAACTGTGCGGGACTTTCCCGAGGCGCGGGTGACGGGCACAACTCCGGCCTCGGCGATGAGCTGCTCGCAGGTCTGTGCGCGTTCCAGGATCGGGCCGATCTCACCGATGACCTGTCCGAGGCTGACCTTGCCGATGCGCGGCATGCTGGCGAACAACGGCGCGTAGGGGTGGGTCTCGACTGCCTCGGCGATGGCCTTGTCCAGGGTGCGGATGGTGGTGCGTATGCCCTGCACCAGCTGGACC
>NZ_JBHWKX010000023.1:71062-114136 GCF_042730885.1 Streptomyces sp. NPDC059909 | reverse complement strand
CGCACAATCAGCAGTCGGGCGGCCCCGGCCCGCCCACCAGGGTGGACACATGAGCTTGTACGCGGCTGGTCACGTGAGGTTGTACGCCGACAAGCCGGCTCGGAGGCGACGCAGCCCCCATGGACATCCACGGACAACGCTGCGCCGGACCGCGTGGTCGGAAGTGCGCTCTGCGCGCCGTTCTTGAGGCCCTTCTTACCGCAGAGTTGTTATCCGCCGGACGGCGGGGTGAGTAGCGGGTCCTGTCGCCGCATCAGTTCGCCAGCACTTGCGCGCCACTGAATGGACCCAGCGGGGAGCCAAACGGGGAGCCAAAGGGGGAGCCAAACACGGCGGCACGGAGTGGCTCTCCGTGGACAACCACGGAGAGCAGCCCGCCGAACCGCGTGGTCAGGCCCCCACGCTCCGCACCGTTCCTGAGCCCCCTCTTACCGCTGTCTTAAAGGCACCATAAGGATCGCCATCACCCCCTCCCAGCAGCGGATTTCGCGGTTTCGAGGGGCTAGCTTGCTTGTCGTCCGGGCGGGATCCGGGCATCGATGCGGTCGATCGGGGGGCCGCATCGCGGTGTGGATCCTGCCCGGAAACCCGCTCGTATGCCCCTGCTGTTGAAGGAGTTCCTCACCATGACCGCTCGCCGCAGGGCCGCCGCCGTCGCCGCGTTCGGAATCGCGCCTCTCGCGCTGACCGGGCTGACCGCATCGCCGGCCGTTGCGCACGGATCGATGAGTGATCCGGTGAGCCGGGTCGCCGCCTGTTACGCCGAGGGGCCGGAGAGCCCGCAGTCGGCGGCGTGCAAGGCCGCGGTCGCGGCCAGTGGGCCGCAGGCGTTCTACGACTGGAACGAGGTCAACATCGCCAACGCCGCGGGCAACCACCGGCAACTGATCCCGGACGGCAAGCTGTGCAGCGCGGGCCGGGACAAGTACAGGGGCCTGGACCTGCCGCGCGCGGACTGGTCGGCGTCGAAGCTCGGCAGCGGTGGTCACACGTTCCGTTACAAGGGGACCGCGCCGCACAAGGGCTCGTTCGAGCTGTACATCACCAAGGACGGCTACGACCCGTCGAAGCCGCTGAAGTGGTCGGACCTGGAGGAGAAGCCGTTCGCGAAGGTCACCGACCCGCAGCTGGTCAACGGTGAGTACGTCTTCGACGGAACCGTCCCCGCGAAGTCGGGTCGGCACCTGATCTATTCGATCTGGCAGCGGTCCGACTCCCCCGAGGCGTTCTACACCTGCTCGGACGTCGTGTTCGGCCAGGACAACGGCGGTTCCGCGCCGGGCGGATCGGCGCCCGCGCCGACCGCGTCCGCGCCGACCGACGAGCAGATCGAGGAGGGGGCGGACGAGTCCACCGTGGACCACGGCGGTCACGGGGGCGACAGCCCGCAGGAGCACGCCCAGCAGCCGTCGGCGGACGCCACCGCGCCGGAGACGCGGACGGAGAGCCAGGCCCCGGCCGGCAACGCACCCGCGGCCAACGGCGCCGGTGAGAACCTCGCCGAGACCGGTGGCAGCAGCTCCACCGCGTACCTCGCCATGGGTGGCGCCGCGGCGCTCGCGATCGGTGCCGCAGTGCTGTTCGGCACGGTCCGCCGCCGGGCCACTCGCTGAGTCGTGGAGTGACCGTCGTGAAGTGACCGTCGTGAAGTGACGGGGGGTGGAGTGACGGGGGTGCCGCCTGTGGGTGGCACCCCCGCCGTTGTCTACTCGAAGACCGACGCGCAGGTGGTCGGGGTGGCGTGCGCCGGATCGAGGGCGTTGGCCACCTCGTGGTACGCGACCCGGTCCCACAGGCCGATCGCCACGTGCTCCGACAGATCGAGGGCGCACAGGTCCTGCAGCGTCACGTTCCGGACGCCGGGCCCGTCGAGGAAGCCCGAGCGGTACGGGGTGACGACCTCGTCGTACTTGGTGGCGATGACGGTGTAGCGCACACCGGCGACCGTGTCGCCGCCCGCGTTGAGCTTGGCGAGGAACGCGGAGCCCGCGATCTGGTCGGCGAGGCCGGGGGTCGCCGCGCTGAGCAGGTCCTCGGCACCGGGGAAGTACGGCAGCAGGTTGGCGAGGCCGCTGAGTGTGGTGCCGTGGTTGTCGGGTGCGATGCCGACGAGGGCGTTCACCTTGTCCGCGCCGCCCAGGAACTTCAGGTAGTAGCGCGGCATCATGCCGCCCTGTGAGTGTCCGACCAGGTCGGCCTCGGACGCACCGGTCGCGGCGAGGACCTGGTCGACGTACGCGTCGAGTTGCTCGGCCGACTTGTCGATGGGGCCGAGGCCGTGGAAGAACGGGACGCCGGGCAGTTGGCCGTAGTCGAGCGAGAAGACGCAGTAGCCCCGGTGGACGAGATAGGGCGCGAGGGCGAACCAGTTGTCGATCGCGTTGCCGAAGGTTCCGTGGACGAGGACGACGGGACGCGGATGTGCGGCGGAGGGCTTGCAGCTGTAGTTGTTCCAGCCACTGGTGGGGGCCGTTGAGGCGGTGGCGGTCGCGGCGGGGGCGAGTCCGATCGCGGCGGCCAGCAGCAGGGCGGCGAGTGGTCTGAGGGCACGCTTCAAGGGCAGCATCGGGCGATCTCCTTGCGGCTCAAGGGAATGGCGATGACTGGGGATGTGGGGATTCCCTGCGGCCCGGACCACAAGAGAGAGCTGTGCTCATGCCAACGTACGCACGAGTAACCAGCTCTGGGAAGTTACGCGTCGGTAAAAACTGATGGATGGTCAGAGCAACGCTCTTGTACGGAAAGATCCGTTTACGCGGCCAGCGAGCCCGGAATGACCGCCCGTGGGCCGAACCTGGCACGGGCGCGGTCGGCGGCCGCCTCGATCCGGCGGGCCTTCTCGTCGGCCGGGTCGAAGGTGAGCTGGTGCGCGGCGCGCTCGGCCGGGATCAGCCCCTCGGCACGCAGGGCGAGGGCGCGGACGCGGGCGCGTTGCAGGCCGAGACCGTCGAGGAGGCGGTAGGCGGCGGCGGTGAGGGACGCCGAGTGGGCGGTCGGTTCGGGGAGGGCGCGGGACTTGGTGGTCGTGGTCCGGTCGGCGTAGCGCACGGTGAGCGTCAAGGTGCGGCAGACCTGGTCCTCGGCGCGCATCCGGGCGCCGAGCTCCTCGCCGAGCGAGAGCAGGGCGCGGCGGTGCCGGGTGGGGTCCAGTTCGTCGCGGGGGAAGGTGCGTTCGGCGCCGACGGAGCGGGCGGCGGCGTTCGGGACGACCTGGGTGCGGTCGATGCCGCGCGCCTTTTCGTACACATCGCGCCCGGCGCGCGCGCCGAGGATCCGCTGGAGTACGGCGAGGGGCGCGGCGGCGACCCGGTCGACGGTGTCGAGCCCGTACCCGCAGAGGGAGCGGGCGGTAGCGGGTCCGACGCCGTGCAGCGCGGCGACGGGGCGCCCGGCGAGGAACTCCGCCGCGTCGCCCACGACCAGGGTCGTGCCCGGTCCGGCCTCGCGCGCCGCCATCCTGGCCAGCAGCGGGTTCGGGCCCGCCCCGATCACGCAGTCGACGCCGTACAGGGCGAGCGCCCGTACCCGTATCAGCGAGGCGAGACCTGCGGCGTCCCGCCCGAAGTAGCGCAGCGCACCCCGCACATCAACGAGCGCCCCGTCCGGCGGCGCCGACTCGACCACGGGCGTGAACGCACCGAGCAGCGCGAGCACCCCCGCGTACGCGGCCCCGTCCGGCGCCCCTCCCCCGGCCTTGCGGAACCGCAGGTACAGCACGGCCGCCTCGGCCGTCGCCTCCGCCCCGGCCCCGTCCGGCCCGCCGGTCGCCGCCGCGCCGCGGCCCGGACCGCGGCTGGCCGCCACACCACTGCCCGATGCCGACAACGCACCGATCGGCCCCGACGACTGAGCCGGACCACAGGTTGGCTCCGCCACGGCCCGGTCCTGACCGGCATCAGGCCGTACGGGCCTGCCCGGCACACGGGCGGCCGGCATAGCTGACCGGGCGTCAGTCTCCGCCGCGCCCCGGCCCGGACCGCGGTCGGCCGCCGCGCCGCTGCCCGATGCCGACGCGGCCCCCGTGGGCCTGTCCTGACCACGGTTCGCCGCCGCAGGCGCGCTGCCCGGCATCGGCGCCCGGGCCGGACCCACCGCATTCGTGGCCGCAGCGGATCGCGGGCCGGCCCGCCGCGCCGACGCGGCCCAGGCCGACCCCGACCCCGACCCCGGCCCCGGCCCCGACCTCGCCGCAGTCGCCGGGTCGGCCTCGCGGGTGGGCCGGGGGGCAGTATTGCCGCCGGCGTCGGCAGTACGCGCGGCCCGGGCCGGCTCCCGTCCCGGCTCCCGTTCCGGCTTCCGTCCCAGCCTCCGTTCCGTCGTCATCCCGCGCTCCCCGGGCTCTGGTGCCACAACTTCCGTGCCGGCGCCGTGCCTTCACCCGCCGGGCGCAGGTCCGCCCAGGCGTTCAGCTCGTAGCCGGTGGGCATGCGGATGGTGCGGTCCGTGGGTGGTGCGGCGGACGGTGCCGAAGAGTCCGCCGGGGAGTCCGTCGCGGCCAGCCGCTGGGCCACCGCGTCGAGACCGCCCGTACGCCGGACCTCGATCAGGTCCGCGAGGTTCCAGGCCGCCGAGCCGACCACGCTGAGGCTGCGCGGGCCGCGGCGCTGGACCACGCCGCGCACCAGGAGCAGCCAGGAGTGGAAGACGGTGTGCGCGCACGCCTCGTGGCTGTCGTCGAAGAAGGCCAGGTCGACCAGGCCCGTACCGTCGTCCAGGGTGGTGAAGATGACCCGGCGGCCGGAGCGGATCGGCGGGGTCTGGGTGGCCGCCTTGGCGCCCGCGACCAGCACGGTCGCGCCGTGCTCGGCGTCGCGCAGCCGCCGCGCGGGGATCGCGCCGAGCTCGTCGAGGAAGGCGTGGTGGTCCGCCATCAGATGGCGGGACGCGTCCATGCCGAGGACGCCCAGCTCGGCGCTGAGCCGCTCGGCCTCGTTGAGGTCGGGCAGGCCGACGGACGCGGTCCTGTGGCCGCCCCCCAGGGGCAGCTGGGCGCCACGGACGCCATGGGAGGCCAGGCCCCGCTGCGTACGGTGGAGTTCGGCAAGGTGCAGCAGCAAGTCGCGGCGGTTCGCGCCGAATTCGTCCAGCGCGCCGACCTGCGCGAGCCGTTCGGCGACCGGCCGCCCCGGCCGCGCCCGCTCCCAGAAGTCCAGCAGGGACGTGTACGGCCGTCCCGCCTCGATCCGTGCCGCTTCCGCCTCGCTGATGCCATGGACATCGGCGAGCGCGAGCCGTATGCCCCACTCCTCACCTTTTTCGCCAGACACCAGTTCGATCTGATAGGCGACCGCCGACCGGTTCACATCCAGCGGCAGCACCGCCACCCCCCGCCGCCGCGCATCCGCCAGCAGCAGCCGCTTCGGATACATCCCGGGGTCGTGCGTGAGCAGCCCCGCGTAGAAGGCCGCGGGGTGGTGCGCCTTCAGCCACGCCGACTGGTACGTCGGTACGGCGAAAGCGACAGCGTGCGCCTTGCAGAAGCCGTACGAGCCGAACGCCTCGATGATCTCCCAGGCCCGCGCGATCACTTCGGCCGTGTACCCCTTCCGCTCCGCCTGCTGCGCGAACCACACCTTGATCCGCCCCTGCGACTCCGGGTCGGAGAGCCCGCGCCGCACCCGGTCGGCCTCGTCCCGGCCGCACCCGGTCATGATGTTCACCATCTCGATGATCTGCTCGTGGAAGACGACGACCCCGTACGTCTCCCCCAGCGGCCCGGCCAGATCCGGGTGCGGGAAGCGGACCGGTGCCCGCCCGTGCCGGGCCTCGATGAACGGCCGGACCATGTCCGCCGCGACCGGCCCCGGCCGGAACAGCGAGATGTCGACGACCAGGTCGTGGAAGTTCGCGGGCTGCAGCCGGCCGACCAGATCACGCTGGCCCGGCGACTCGATCTGGAAGCAGCCCAGCGTCTCGGCGCTGCGGATCAGCCGGTACGTCTCCGGGTCGCCCGGCGCCACCTGCTCCGGGTCGTCCAGCTCGATCCGCTCGCCGGTCGCCCGCTCGACCTCGGCGACGGCGTGGGCCATCGCGGACTGCATCCGTACGCCCAGCACGTCGAGCTTGAGCAGCCCGAGGTCCTCGACGTCGTCCTTGTCGAACTGCGACATCGGGAAGCCCTGGCCGCTGGTCGGCATCACGGGCGTACGCCGCAGCAGCGAGGAGTCCGAGATGAGCACCCCGCACGGGTGCATGGCGACGCCGCGCGGCAGCGCGTCCAGGCTCTCGACCAGCTCCCACAGTCTGCGGTGTCCGCCCTTCTCCTTCGCCACCTCGCGCAGTTCGGGCAGCTCCGCCATCGCCGCGCGGGCGTCGCGGGCGCGGATGTGCGGGAACGCCTTGGCCAGCCGGTCGATCTCGGCCGGGTCCATGCTCAGCGCGGCGCCCACGTCCCGGATCGCGTGCCGCACCCGGTAGGTCTCGGGCATGGCGACGGTCGCGACCCGCTCCTCGCCGAAGCGGTCGATGATCGCGCGGTAGACCTCCAGCCGGCGCGCGGACTCGACGTCGATGTCGATGTCGGGCAGCACGAAGCGGCGCTTGGAGAGGAAGCGTTCCATCAGCAGATGCTGCTCGACGGGGTCGGCGTGGGCGATGCCCAGCAGATGGTTCACCAGGGATCCGGCGCCGGAGCCGCGTGCGGCCACCCGGATGCCCAACTCCTTGATGTCGTCGACGACCTGGGCGACCGTCAGGAAGTACGAGGCGTTGCCGTGGAAGTCGATGATGTCCAGCTCGGAGTGCATCCGCTCCCAGTAGGCGCGGGCGTCGGGCCTGCGGTCGTAGCCGCGCAGGACCATGCCAGCGGCGGTGCGGGAGGCGAGGACGCGCTGCGCGGTGCGCCGGCCCGCGCCGACGAGATGGGGCTCGGGGAAGTAGACGGACCCCATGCCCAGGTCGTCCTCGGGGTCGACGAGGCACTCGGCGGCGGTCTCCTCGGTCACGGCGAGCAGCCGGTGTGCGGCGTCGCGCCGCCACCCGGCCGCCTCGGCGATCAGCTCGGCCGCGCGGTGCATCTCGTCCGCGCCCTTGAGCCAGCGCTCTCCGCTGTCCAGGCCCTTGGCCGGGTCGACCGGGACGAGCCGGCGGGCCGCGTCCAGGACGTCGGCGACCGGGCCCTGGCCGGGGTCGGCGTACCGTACGGCGTTGCTCAGCACGGCCCGTACGCCCTGCTCGGCGGCGAAACCGGCGGTACGGGCGGCGAGCCGCAGCGAGCCGGGGCCCGTGCCCGCAAGACCGTGGTGCACCGCTTCGAGGCGCAGGGCGTCGCCGTACCGCTCCCGCCAGGGGGCGAGCAGCCGGGCCGCCCGGTCGGGGCGGCCCGCGGCCAGCGCCCTGCCGACCTCGGAGGCGGGGCCGAGCAGCACGGTGAGCCCGTCCGGGGCCCCGGGAGCATCCAGCGCGTCCCACTCGACGACGGGCTGACCGGCCGCGGTGTGCGCGGCGGTGATCAGCCGGCAGAGCTCCGCCCAGCCGGCCGCGCCGTCGCGGGCGAGGAAGGTGACCCGGGGTGCCGACTCGTCGACGAAGGCTCCGCCGCGCACCGGGGTACGCCGCCGGGCGGCGGTCGTGGGCGCGTGCTCCCGTACGGCGAGCTCGGCGCCGAACAGCGGACGCACCCCCTCCTTGACGCAGGCCTTGGCGAACCGGACCGCGCCCGCGAGGGTGTCGCGGTCGGTCAGGGCCAGCGCGTCCATGCCCCGCTCGGCGGCGCGCTCGACCAGCCGCTCCGGATGCGAGGCTCCGTACCGCACGGAGAATCCGGACACGGTGTGCAGATGCGTGAACCCGGGCACCCGCACCTCCTGGATCAATCCGTTCTCACCTCCCCCTCGCCTCCACCATAGACCAAGTTTCGAACATTCGTGCGACCCTCGCGGCGCTCATGCCCCATCCGCCACCCGATCCCGCCCCACCTGCGCAAACGGCACTCAGGACGCCCCGCACACGGCCTTGCTCGACCCGGCCGCGTTCGAGGTCGACGAGGACGACAACGACGGCCAGGAGCGCCGGCTGCTCGTACGCGGTCCGGGCGCACCCGGGGCCGGCCCGGGCACGGGCCCTGGGGTGCCATCGGGGGAATGTCGGTCCCGGGCCGTTGGCCGCCGCCCCCCGGGTGGTACGAGTCGGGCGTGCCGGGAAGTGGTGACGGGCAGCTGCCGGGGCGCACGGGCGGCGAGCCGCCGGTCGCGCCCGTCCTGCGCGCGGCCGCCGCCTACTCCTGGCGGCTGCTGGTCGTGGGCACCCTGGTGTACGCCGTCTTCTCGGTCCTCGGGCGCTTTCACGAAATCACCGTCGCCGTCTTCCTCGGGCTCGTCGTCACCGCGATGCTCCGGCCGGTGGCCGACCTGCTGGCCCGCAGGCTGCCGCGCCCGCTCGCCGTCGCCGTCGCGCTGATCGGCAGCATCGTCGTCGTCCTCGGCATCCTGGCCCTGGTCGGCGAGACGGTCGCCGGAGAGCGGGCCTCACTGCAGCGGGAGTTCGGCGACGGGATCGAGCGAATCGAACGCTGGCTGGAGCAGCCGCCGTTCCGGCTGAACCCGGAGGCGCTCACGGACGTCCAGTCACGGATCGGCCGGTTCCTGTCCAGCCATCGCTCGACGGTCATCAGTACGGCCCTGAGCGGCGCCGGACGGCTGGTGGAGGTGCTGACGACTCTCGCGCTGGCGCTGTTCAGCTCGGTCTTCTTCCTCCACTCGGGCGACCGGCAGTGGCACTGGTTCTGTGCCCAGCTTCCGGTGTCGGTGCGGGACCGGGTGTCGGTGGCGGGCTGCGCGGCCTGGAGGACGTTCACCGGGTACACACGGGGCATCGTGCTCGTGGCGGCGACCAACGCGGTGCTCGTCGGCGTGGCCCTCTACGTCCTCGGTGTGCCGCTCGCCGTGCCCCTCGCCCTGCTGGAGTTCTTCGCGGCCTTCATTCCGCTGATCGGCTCACCCATCGCCCTCGCCGTGGCGGCCGTGGTGGCGCTGGCGGCCAAGGGCCCGGTCATCGCGGCCGTCGTCATCGCGCTGATCGTGGTCATCGGCCAGATCGAGGGGCATCTGCTGCACCCGATCGTGATGAGCTGGGCCGTCCGGCTGCACCCGTTGGTCGTCGCGCTGTCGGTCATCGCCGGGGCCGTCGCCGCCGGAGTGATCGGCGCGGTCGTGGCCGTACCGCTGGTGTCGGTCCTCTGGTCGGCCCGCCAGGCCCTGCGCGCCACGCACGCCAAGCACGCCGAAGGCCCGGCCGGCCCCTGACGGGCGACCGGGCCGGACCGAGGGGTACGGGGTCCCGAGGTCTCCCGTATCCCCCGTATCCCTCGGCCGCCGACGTCAGCCGATCTGGGCGCCGAAGACCTCCAGCGCCTCCGTCACCGGCTGGAAGAACGTTTCGCCGCCCGAGGTGCAGTCACCGCTGCCGCCCGAGGTCAGGCCGATCGCGGAGTCGCCGGAGAAGAGCGAGCCGCCGCTGTCGCCGGGCTCGGCGCAGACGTTCGTCTGGATGAGGCCGTTGACGATCTGGCCGTTGCCGTAGTTCACGGTGGCGTCGAGGCCGGTCACCTCGCCGTCGTGCACCTGGGTGGTGGAGCCGCTGCGGCTGACCTGCACGCCCACCGTCGCCTCGGCCGCCCGGGTGATCTCCTGCGAGCTGCCGTCGTAGAGGTCCACGGCGCTCGGGTGCTCGGTGTCGCCGTCATACTTGACGAGCGCGAAGTCGTTCCCGGGGAACTGCGAGTCGACCATCGTGCCGATCCCGGGCCCGCCCGCGGACTCGGACCACTCGCTGCCGGCCTCGCCGCAGTGGCCGGCCGTGATGAAGTGCGGGGCGCCGTCCTTGACGACGTTGAAGCCGAGCGAGCAGCGCCCGCCCCCGCTGTGGATGGCGTCACCGCCGGCGATGAAGGGCTTGAACTCCCCCGCCGTCTTCTTCAGTTCCGCCTTCTCGCCGAGTCCCTTCACGACCTCCTGGAGCTTGGTCCAGTCGGCGCCCTTGACCGTGCGGTCGGCGGTGACGACCACCTTGTTGGTCACGGGGTCGGTGGCCCAGGAGGTGCCGGGGATGGTGGCGCGGTCGGTGAGGGTCTCCCGGGCGGACGTGAGCTCGGCCAGCGTGTTCCGGACGATTCTGGCCTTGCCGCCCGCCTCGCGCACGGACTTGGCGGCCTCCTCGTCCACGACGTTCATCACGAGCGCCTTGGCCTCGGCGTCGTAGTACGCGCCTGCCACGTCGCCGCCCAGCTCCTGACCGAGCGTCGAGGCGAGGTTTCCGGCCGCCGTCGCCGTCAGGGTCTTGACCGTGAGCTCAGGGGTTTCCTCGCTGGCGTTCGCAGTCTGGAAGGTGACTCCCGCGGCCACGAGGGCGACGACGGCTCCGGCAGCCGCCGTCGCGCGCTTCTTGGATATGCGTCGGTGCTTCAACATCGACCTCCTGTGGGGGCCGCGTACGGTCAAGTGGGGTGACCGCACACGGAGGATGGGGCGCCCACTATTCCGAGACCCGCCAGTAGCACACAAGGTCGACTTCCGGACGGGCACACGACCGCTCGAATGCGCCCTCTGTTCGTTCACAACCGCCGGTCACCACCGCCGGTTTCGATTGCGAACACCACCTGCGATCGGACCGTGGGCGGCGTGTGAGGACTAGTCCTGTCCGGATTTCGCCGCTGCGCGGCACTCCGCATCCCCCCACTGATGGGTAATCATCTAAGGGGCGGGGAATGCCAGGACAGTATTGCTGTAGACCGCACACAGCGGCACGGCAACACAACAGCACGCCACACAGCTGAGGAGGCGGGGGTTGCGACGTCGGGTGCGCGCATCGGACGGGCGGCATCTGATGGTGGAGCGCATCGGAGATCCGCGGGGCAGACCTGTCTTCCTGCTCCACGGCACCCCGGGCAGCAGGCTGGGCCCGGCCCCGCGCGGCATGGTGCTCTACCAGCGCGGAATGCAGCTCATCGCGTACGACCGCCCCGGCTACGGCGGCTCCGACCGGCTGGCGGGCCGCAGCGTGGCCGATGTCGTCGAGGACGTACGGGCGATCGCCGACGCCCTGGGGCTCGACCGCTTCGCCGTGGTGGGCCGCTCGGGCGGCGCGCCGCACGCCCTGGCCTGCGCCGCGCTGATGCCCGACCGGGTGACCAGGGCCGCCGCCCTCGTCACTCTGGCGCCGCGGGACGCGGACGGTCTCGACTGGTTCGAGGGGATGGCCGCGTCCAACGTCCTCGAGTACACGAGGGCCACCGCCGACCCGGACGGTCTCACCGCCCGGTTCATCAGCCGTTCCGACGAGATCCGCCGGGATCCGATCAGACTCCTCGACGAGCTGCGCCGGGAGCTGACCGACTCCGACCGGATGGTGGTCGCGGACGCCGGCGTACGGGCGATGCTGCTGCGCAACTACCAGGAGGCGCTGCGCTCTTCGGCGTACGGCTGGATCGACGACGCGCTCGCGTTCTGCAGCCCCTGGGGCTTCGACCCGGCCGAGATCAAGCCGCCCGTGCTCCTGTGGCACGGCGAGAAGGACGTCTTCTCGCCGGTCGGCCACTCCCGCTGGCTCGCGGAGCGCATCCCGGGCGCGACGGCCGTACTGGAACCGGCCGCCGCGCACTTCGACGCCCTGCACGCCCTCCCCCGGATCCTCACCTGGCTGCTGGAGCCGGACAGCTGAGGCCCGGTTCGTCCGGCGAGTGAGCCGAAGGGGCGCGCACGCTGCAGCGCCCCGTAGACGAACCGGGCCTCGGATCACACGGCAAGCGGCTCCAGATCCCGGTGGATCCTGCGCTCGTCCCGCGCGATCCTCGTCATCGCGTGGTCGTCGCCCAGCAGCCGCCCCAGCTCCTCGACGGTTTCCGCGCGCAGCGCCGCCGCCTCGTCCTTGCGGCCCAGTGCGCCGAGCGTGACGCACATGTTGGAGGCGACGGCGAGGGTCTCCGGATGGTGGGCGCCCAGCACCTCGCGGAGTTTCATGACGGCTCGCCGCTCGGTGTCCAGTGCCGCCTCCAGTTCGCCCATGTCCGCACGGGCGTTGGCGAGGTTGACGGTGCAGAACAGGGTGTGCGGGTGGGCACTGCCGAGGATGTCGGTCATCCTCCTGATGGCGGGCTGCAGCAGCTCCTCGGCGAGGTCGGGGGCGCCGCAGCCCCAGTGGTAGATGCCGAGGTTGTTGATCGCGGCGAGGGTGTAAGGGTGCTTCTCGCCCGGCACCTCCCGGTACTGGTCGACGACCTCCTGCGCCAGGTCCCTGGCGGCGACGGGCTCCCCGGCAGCGAACAGGTCCGCCGCCAGGTTCAGGTCGCAGGCCAGCGAGTCCGGGTGGGCGTAGGTGTACTTGGCGCGATAGCGGTTGCGCGTGGCCGTGGTGAGCCGGCGCGCGTCCTCCGTCCTGCCGGCCTTGCGCAGTGACACGGCGAGGCTCTTGGCCGCCGCCAGCGTGCCCGGGAAGGCCCGGCCGAGCGTCTCCTTGTAGCTGTCGTACGTGCGCGACAGCAGCGCCACCGAGTCCTCGTACCGGCCGACCTCCCGCAGGTCGCGGGCGAGTGAGGTGGCCGAGGAGAGGGTGTACGGATGCTCGGGGCCGAGCACCTCGGTGCGCCGGTCGAAGACGTCCTGGTCGATCTCGCGGGCGCGCGCGTACTGGCCGACCATGCGCAGGTTCAGCGCGAGGTTGTTGGCGGCGGCCAGGGTGCGCGGGTGGGACTCGTGGAAGATCTGGCTGAAGCCCTCGTGGGCCTCGGTGGCCAGCTCCATCGCCTTGCCGTACTGGCCGAGCGTGCCGAGGTCCATCGCGAGACCACTGGTGGTCATGTACGTATGCGGGTGGGACGGTCCGAGAACGGCCTGCTGCCGCTCCAGCGTCACCTCGTCCAGCTCCCTCGCCTCCACGTAACGCCCCTGCGAGCGGAGGATGTTGGAGAGGTGGAAGCGCAGGTACAGATACTGCAGGTCGTCGTTTCCGAGCATCTCCCGCCAGGAGTCGCGCAGTTCCTCGGCGAGCACTCCCGCGGTCTGCCAGTCGCCGCGCTTCCACAGGTAGCGCACACGGTCGATGAGCAGACGCCGGGTCTCCGGCTCCTTGCAGAAGCGGGCCTCGGAGGGGCCGAGGTGCGGCCAGATGGTGTTGAACCGCGGCCACGTCTCGGGGTTGTCGATCGGCTCGTCGTCGTCGGGGCGTGCGCCGGCGAGGATCCGGTGGACGGCGTGCCGCGCGTCCATCTGCTCCTCCTCGCTGAGCTGGGCCCTGATGACGGCCTGCACCAGCCGGTGGACCTGGATGGAGTTCGAGACCTGGTCGACCTTGGCGAGGGCGAACCGGCCGATCTCCCGGATGACCCGGCCGAGGACGAGCTTCTCCTGGAGCGACGGGTCGTACGGCTTGAGTGCCTCGATCATCTCCTTGCTGTAGAGGAGGTTCGCGGAGATCGGCTCGGGTGCGAAGAACGCACAGAGCTGGAGCAGCCGCACGGCCGCGGGCGAGCGTTCCTTGAGCCGTTCGATGGAGACGTTCCAGGTCGCGGCGACCGGCTCGGGATAGCCCGCGGGCTGGTTGAGTGCGAGGACGCTCGGCGCCTGCTGGGCCAGCTGTTCCAGGTAGGCGGCGACGGGCGTCGCGGTCTCGGCGATCCACGCGGCGGCCTGCTCGACGGCGAGCGGCAGGTCACCGACGGCGGCGGCGACCTGGTCGGCATCCTCCAGGGTGAGTCCGGGTGCCCGGCGCTGCAGGTGCTCGACGGACTCCTCGCGCAGGAAGACGTCGACCGGCAGCGCGTCCCCGTACTGCGACCAGGCCTGGTTCCTGGAGGTGACCAGGATGTGGCCGCCGGTGGGGAAGAACCTCTTCAGCTGCTCGGGGTCGTCGGCGTTGTCGAAGACCAGCAGCCAGCGCGACGACGGCACTCCGCGCCGCAGGAGGTCGACGGCCTCCTGGGAGGCCGCTGCCATGTCCTCGCCGCCCTGGGCGCCGAGCCGGACGGCGAGTTCGGCGAGACCGGCGACGACGTCGTCGGGCTGCTCCGACGAGATCCACCACACCAGGTCGTAGTCGGCCATGAAGCGGTGCACGTACTCCAGCGCCACCTGGGTCTTGCCGACGCCGCCGAGTCCGTACAGCGTCTGGGGCTGCGGCAGGACGACGGCCATGCCGCCGCCGAGCTGGTCGCGCATCCGCTCCAGGACGACGGAGCGGCCAGTGAAACCGGGGTTGCGGGGCGGTGCGTTCCAGATCTTGGGGACGGTGCCGGGGAAGCGCGGACCCGGCGAGACCCCGTCGGCGAGCTGCACGGGCCGGTCGAGGGCGCGCAGCAGGGCGGTGGTGGCGTGCACCTCGTCGAGACGGAAGAGGTCGACGGGGTTGCGGTCGATGTAGGGCGTGGTGAGGCGTACGTCGCCCACGCGGAGCGGCAGCAGATGGCGCCGGCCGCCGCCGGGGTCCTCGGACGCGGCGCGTTCCCACACCTCCATGGCCCGCGAGGACTTGAGGTAGGCGCTGGACAGGAGCACGACGGTGCGTGCGGCGGTCTCGGCGGCGTGCGCGGCGGTGCCCTCCTGCGGCGGTTCGGCGGAGACGTCGCGCGGGACGACGCGGAAGCCGGCGCGGGTGAGGACGGACTCGATCCAGTCGGCCCACATCCGGTTCTCGGCGACGTAGCTGAGGAAGAGATCGGCGGGCAGGGCGGGGCGGCGGCGGGTGAAGGCGTCCCTGATGCGCAGCCTGACCTCCTCGCCGACCGCGGGCATGGAGGTGATCTCCCCGTCGGTGATGACGGAGGTGAGCCGCTCGAAGGCGGAGAGCAGGGAGTTGGTGAGTCCCGCCTCGTCGCCGAAGGTGGCCAGGGTCTCCTCGTACGCGTAGTAGGGGCGGTAGGGAATCTCCACTGCGCCCCAGTAGGAGGTGAGTTCGTCGCCCGCGAGTCCGTTCGGGAAGCGGTCGAACTTCAGCCGGGCCAGCGCCCGTCCGGCGTCCGCCTTCTCCTTCTCGCCCTCGTCGATGCGCATCGGGACGGGGAAGATCCGGATGCCGCGGCCGCCGTAGCGTTCGTCGATCTGGCGGGCGACGGCGGCGGCGCCGTCGATGGACTGGTCGCTGAGGGTGAAGCAGTCGACGAGGACGTCGGGCAGATGGACGGTGCAGATGTCGGCGATGTCGCTGAGGCCGGTACGGCTGTCGATGAGGACGTAGTCGTAGTTGGCCTTCATGTCGTCGCGCAGCGCGTCGAAGAAGTGCCCGCCGCCGAGACGGTCGTAGAAGTTGTCCCAGTCGAAGGTGGAGACGGTCGCCGAGTACTCGCGGTTCTGCTTGCCCGCGGAGACGAAGTCGAGGGTGCCGCCCTCGGGGAACTCCCAGCCCAGGTTCTCGGGCGTGAGGGAGACGGCGTGCGGCTGTATGCGCGCGTAGTCGCGGTGCCAGTCGTCGGGGCGCTGCACGGGGCTGGTGGCGGCCCAGGCGTATTCGGTGATCAGGTCGATGACACCGGTGGTGGCGCCGAGCGTGGACGGGTCGAGGAAGGGGTGGAAGAACTTGTGCAGGCCGGGGGCCTCGAGGTCCCAGTCGACGGCGAGGACCCGCTTGCCGTTCGCGGCGAGTATCCAGGCCGTGTTGGCCATGGCCATCGTCCGGCCGGTGCCTCCCTTGTACGAGTAGAAGGTGACGATGCGTCCGTCACGACTGGCTGTCATCCGTGTCCTCCGCATCGGGCGCCTGGTCGAGCATGTCGTGGATGAAGTGCGTGGTGGCGTACTCGGCGGCCATCGGGCCTCGCAGCCGGGGGCGTTCGGTGTGGCTGCCGCCGGCCGGTGGATAGACCTGGGCGTGTCTCAGGTACTGCTGGGCGGCCGCTTCCACCACCTGCGGGAGGATCTGGCCGAAGGCCTCCATGCTGGGTACGCCGCGGGCGGCGGCCCGGCAGGCGGCACGGCCCTGGCTCAGCTTGGTGGGCAGGGTGGCCTCCAGTTTGGCGGTGAGTTCGCTGTCGGCGGCCCGGCTCTGGTGGTCGTCCCGGTTCCAGGGGACGACGACGCTGACCCAGGGGCGGTGCTCGGCGTCGAAGGCGGCGAGCCGTGCCCGTCTCTCCTCGTCCTCCAGCGCCCAGCGGTCGATGAGCAGCAGCTCGGGCTGGACCGGAGGCTGTTTGGCGTCGCCGGGCGAGGCGTCGAGGTCGAAGGAGGCCACGGTGGCCTGGTAGTTGAGGGAGCGGACCAGGTCCTGTGCGACGTAGCCGAGTGGCCGCGCCGAGTCCGGGTGGTACGGATTCCAGTCCTGCGGCATGTCGCCGTAGTACGCGGGGTCGCGTCCCTCGGGCAGTTCGTGCCGCGTGGGGGCGGCGACGGTGACCTGGATGGGGCGGGGCCCGCTGCTGCGGGACTCGGAGGGGTTGGGTGTGCCGAAGGCGCTGGGCGCCTGCCGGTAGTCGAGGGGCCTGCTGGGCCCGACCCCGGCGGTGTCGGCGACGCTGACGATCCGTTTGGCGAGTTCGTAGACCGCGCGCTCGTACTCCTCGGCGAATATGCGGAGTTTGATGAGCCCGTAGAGGCCGTCGGTGACGTAGCGGTCCCCGAAGGCGCGGTGGTTGAACTGCAACCGCTCGGCAGGGCCCGGGAGTTGCTCGGGCGGCACCGGCACCCACAGGGCGGGCACGATGGCCTCGGCCGGCCGGTTGCTCTTGGCCTGGTGGTAGATGGCCCGCTGGGCGAACGCGTACCACTCCTTCCCGCACATCTCGCTGGCGAAGTAGCGGGGCGAGAACAGCGGGACGAAGACGCGGCAGGTGGCGAGCACTTCGCCGAGCCGCTCCGACCAGCCCTCGCCCGAGCGTATCTCCCGGTCCATGAAACCGGCCGGAGCACCGGCCGGCAGGTCGGTCATGGCCATCACATGGCCGCAAAGATCGCGGAACAGCCGCTCGACCCACATATCGGGGTCGGGGCCTCCGGCTCCGTACCTCGGCGTGTGCGCATAGCTCAAGAAGAAGTACGGCCGATGGTCCGCCGCCCGTTGTTGCGATGACGCTTGCACACGACCCCCGTCCTGGTCCTGTGTGAACACCCGCGCTCACGGATGATGAGGCGCGAGCGAATTAATCATTCCGGAGCAGACCGTGCTTCATCCCCCCATCGTTCAGTCAATCAGGGCCGCTTTTCGGTCATCCACGCCACGGCATGGTCCACCGCATCCCTGATCGAAAACAACCTTGCGGCCGTTCCTCCCAGTTGTCCCTTCTGCACGCGATTCCCGTCGACGGCGTCGAACGCGTCTCCGATGATCCCGAAATCGCTGTCGTCCAGCGTGATGTCCTCGTATTCCGTCCATTCCGGTCCGTCCGCCCCACGCACCACACAGCGATAGCGCCGCTCGGGCGCACCGGTGCGGTATTCCGCGAGGTGGAAGGCGGTGCAGACGGAGAAGCCCACATTGATCATCAGTACGCGTGCCCCCGCCCGGTAGAGGGCCCCCATCGGGGAGTCCCCACCGAAATGGGAGTTCAGGGGGTGTGCCGAGAGCAGTTCCTCCGCCCGCCGGCCCAGCGCGGCGAAGGACACCTGCGGGTGCGTGCTCCGGACGGCGCCCGGGGCGGTCCGTACGGACTCGGCCAACCGGCCCATACCGGTGGAGGGCGTCGTGGCCGGGTCGAAGGCCGGCATCGTGGCCCGGAAGGCCGCCGCCTGTGTGGGTGTCATCCCGGCCACCCGCCGCAGATGGGCGGTGGACGTGTCCGAGTTGTCGGTGGTGAAGGCGGGCACGACCAGCGTGCCGTCCTCGCCCACAGCGGTCAGCAGCGCCTCGCGCAGCGTCGCGGCGTCGAGGCCGGTGCCGCTGAGCGAGGCGTGGACGAGCACGACGTCCCCCTCCGTAAGTCCGAGCTTCGCGAGCCCGTGTGCGAGCGCGTCCCCCTCAAGCGCCACGGGCCGCCTCTTCCTCCAGCCGCGCCAGCAGGCGCTTGCCGTCGACGGTCAGTTCCGGCGCGTCCTCAAGGGTCTCGACGGCCTGCAGGGCCTGTTCCGCGCTGCCCGGCTCGAAGGCGGCGAGCCCTGCCCGCTCGTAGGCCCCCGCCAGCAGTTCCGACACCCGGACCGGTGCCTCCTGCCACGGGGCCCGGTGGCTCCACCAGCCGTCCCCTGCGTAGAGGTCGGTGACGTCGAGCAGGGCGCCCAGCCGCGCCCGCCGGTGGCCCCGCAGCAGCGCGAGCGCCAGCTCCCGTGCGTCGGCGTGCAGGGGCAGCCCGAGTGCGCCGAGGCCGTGCCGGCCGACCGACGGTCCGTCACCGGGCGAGGATGCCAGCGGGGTCAGCGTGGACAGCGACCCGGCGGCGATCACGGCCTGTTCCGGTGTCCGCTCCCGCAGCACGCTCCAGGCGGCGGCGAGCCGTCCGGCCCAGTCGGCCGCCGCGGCAAGGTCGAGCCGCGGCAGGACGGGTACGCCGAAGCAGTCGCGGTACGGGTCGAGGTCGTCGATCGCGAGGTCCGGGGCACCGTCCCGGCCGAGCCGGCGCACGGGCGACCAGTCGGCGGCCGGCTCGTCGAGCCGGTCGATGCGCCGCTCGACGCCGCCCGCCCGCACGAGCAGGCCCTTCTCGACGGGCCGCACCTCCGCGGTGCCGCGCTCCCCCGCGTCGGCGAACCGCAGCTCGCCGAGTGTCGGCAGCTGCAGCACGCCGCCCTCGTACGGCACGTGCACGGGCAGATCGGGCCCGCCTCGTACGACCGCGGCGGCGACGGACGCGGACAGCCGGGCGGCCGGGGCCGCGGTCGCGCCCGGCCGATCCTCCTGCAGGGCGTCCAGGGCGTCGAGCAGCCAGCTGCGCGTGTACGGATGGGCCATCACCTCGTCGAGGCCGCCCCCCTCGGAGCGCTCGACGGCGCCCGTGAGCTCCCAGGCGCGGTCCCAGTCCTCGCCGCCCCGGCCGGCCAGCTCGCTGTTGAGGCCCGCGAGCAGCAGCCAGGTCAGCTCGTGCTGTTCGGTGCCGAGGGCGGCGTCGTCGGTCACCGCGGGGGAGACGGACGCGGCGGTGGTGCGCAGCTCGATGCCGCGCACCAGGGCCTCGAGGTCGGTGCAGTACACGGAGGTGTTGTCGAAGTCGGTGCCGGTGCGGTACCGGTGCGTGTAGAGGCCGCCTCCGCACGAACGCACGACAGGGCACCGGCGGCAGGTCTCGCTGACGCCGGCCAGGCCGAGCTGGCGGGCACGCACGCCGGGATGGGCCGCGACCTCGTCGAAGGAGTGCGTGAAGACGTCGAAGCCGGTGGCGGCGGCGCCTTCGTAGGCGCTCTTCAGGGAGTCGACCTGCTCGAGAGTGCCGTCGGTCTCGACGACGACGAGATCGGTGGGGGCGAGGCCCAGCGACTCGGTGAGGCTGGGGCCGCCGGAGAGCGTGGACAGGACCGACTCGAAGAGCCGCACCGGAACGCGGCGGCCCTGCCTGTCCCAGCGGTCGAAGACGGTGAGGATCCAGTCGGCGTACGCCGTGGGCGAGCCGTCGGGCCTCGGGGGCGGCTCGTCCCAGGTGGCGTGCGGCAGAAGGAAGTCGATGCGCGGGGGGTCGAGCTCCATCAGCGCGTCATGGACCGCGACGGGGTCGTTCGCCACGTCGATCGTGCAGAGCAACCCCAGGTTGAGGTGGCGGTAGCGGTCCTGGCTGAGCAGCTGCACGGCCCTGACGACCAAGGGGTGGCTGCTGCGGCCGTCGGCGAAGCGGCGGTGGCGGTCGTTGGCCGCCTTGTCACCGTCGAGGGAGATACCGACCTTGACGTCGAACTCGTCGAAGAGGTCGAGATAGCGGGGGCTGAGCTGCAGGCCGTTCGTGTGAATCCGCAGGTCGAGCGCGGCGACGCCGTCGAGGGCTTTCGTCAGCTCCTCGCAGATCCGTCGTAGCCGGGCGGGGCCCGCCAGCAATGGCTCCCCTCCGTGCAGGATCACTGACACGGAGGGCAGTGCATGGTTCCTTGCGTGCTCGGCCAGTCGCCGGGCCGTCCGGAGAATCGCTTCGTCAGAGATAGTTTTCGGGCGTGTGCGCCAGCTCTGATCTGCGTGTTCATAGATATAGCAGTGGTCGCATGCGAGATCGCATCTGCTGTGGACCTTGAGGACGATCTCGCGAAATGGGACCAGGGGTCCTGTCATTCCACCAGTCTAGGGTCAGACCGGAGGACCTGAGAGCCGACTAGAGGGCCGAGTTGAAACTCGATCCCCGCGCGGAGCGGTCGACGGCAGCGGGACGCACGCGACCCAGCTTCTTGGCGGCATCGGCGCCGCGCACGTCGATCTCGGTGACAGGCACACGATTCTTCTTCGCGGCGGCGAAGGTGGCTGAGGTCTGGAAGGTCACGACGGCCGTCCTAGGTCATCTTGTGCTAACAGGGGGTGCCGCACCGTTGCAGTGTCGGCGGCACGACTTTACTCTCATGGCCACCCACAGCAACTCGGCACGTAGAGCTGAGACAAAAGCGTTGCGCGAGTATTCCCCACTCCGTACGGAACAAGCCATTCCATCGAACGAGTGAAGCCAAATCTGCTGATGGGGGTACGCATGACCGCGGTTCCGGGACATCTGCAAAGCATGGTCTTCCGAAACGCTGATCTGCCGGTTCTCTTTCACCGCACGGACGAGACAGCCATCTCACGGCAGCGGGAGGCGGTCAACGGCACCCGGCTGCAGCTGCTCCTCCTCGTCCTCGGTGCCGCCCTGGCTGCGCTGCCGTGGCGGGGAGCGATCGGCGACTCCTTCCAACTCATGGGCGCGCTCAGCGCGTTGGCGTACGCGGGCGTGCTGGTGGTCAGCTTCCGCGGATCCCGCCATCGAGCAAAGTCGCATTGGCAACTCAACCGCTCCGCAGCGGAGTTCATCCGCTCCATGTGCTGGCGGTACGCGGTCCACGGCTCGCCCTTCGACTCCAACGACCCTGATCCGGACCGGCTGTTCACCACACGGCTGGAGGAGGGGCTGCAGGAGCTGCGCAAGGTGGGCTGGGTGGACCCGCGGGAGGCCGGCGAGAGCGCGGCGGGTGCGGAACTCATCACCACGCCGATGCGGCTACTGCGGGAGAAGGCCTTCAACGTACGCAAGGAGACGTACGTACGGGACCGGCTGATCGAGCAGCGCAACTGGTACCACCGGCGCGCGGAGGTCTCCCGGCGCGCCACTCTGCTGTGGCAGATCACGATCGGTCTGCTCACACTGCTGGCCCTGTTCTTCGGCATCCTGCGCACCTTCGCCGTGACGGACACGGCCGAGCCGCTCGGGCTGCTGTCGGCGGCCGCGGCGGCGTGCCTCGCATGGAGCGAGATCCGCCGGCACCAGCCGCTGATCGCGGCCCACTCGCTCGTGGAGGAGGATCTGGCGGCGATCCACATCGCCATGGAGACCTCGGTGACCGAGCAGCAGTGGCCGTCCGCGGTCTACGAGACGGAGCGCATCGTCTCTCCGCAGCACACCGACTGGCTGGTGCGGCACCGTAGTTGACACACACTCAGGAGTGCTGCGGGAGCGGTGTCAGCCGCGCTCGACGCCGTCCTGCCAGATCACCGTGACGGGTTTGCCCCGCTCGCGCGCGTACCGGACGATGTCGCCGGTACCGCCGAGCCCCCGGGCGGGGCGGCCGTCCCAGACCGCGAGCAGCCGGTCGCAGTGGTCGGCGATATAGGCGCCTGCCGCGTAGTACGCCTCGTCCGTGGAGTGCGGATACTCCATCCGGACCTCCTGGCTGGCGCGGCCCTTGAGCCGGAGGTAGCAGGCCAGGGCCTCCGGGTCGGCGAAGCCTTCCTCGTAGTCGCTGCTCGGGATCACCACGGTCAGCGCGGCGCCGCAGTCCAGGGCGATGTCGGCGAAGAGCTGGTCGGCGCCCTCGGCGAGGCTGGAGAGAGCCTCCATGGCCCCCTCGTGCCCGCACAGCGTCGCCTTCATGACGGCCTGGACATGGGCCAGCGCCTCGGGCGGGATGCTTCTGTGGCCGGTCACTCCGATGCGCTTCATCCGCCCCCCGATCCTTCTGCGGCCGACCGCTCTGTCATCCTCTCAAAAGTGTGCAATACGTCGAGCCCCCGCCCAAGACCGGGGCGGGGGCTCTGGGTGTCCGGATCAGTGGACGCTCGGATCGTCAGTGGACGCTCGGATCGGCGGACGACGCCGGATCAGTAGACGCTGACGCCGTACGCGCTCAGGGCCTCGGTGACCGGCTGGAAGAAGGTCGTACCGCCGGAGGAGCAGTTGCCGCTGCCGCCGGAGGTCAGGCCGAGCGCCTTGCTGCCGGAGTACAGCGGACCGCCGGAGTCGCCGGGTTCGGCACAGATGTTGGTGCGGATCATGCCGTAGACGATGTCACCGCCGCCGTAGTTCACGGTGGCGTTGAGCCCCGTGACGCTGCCGCAGTGGGTACCGGTGGTGGAGCCGCGGCGGCAGGCCGACTGGCCCACGGTCGGGTTCCCGGCCGAGGTGATGTCCTGGCTGCCGACCGTGCCCGACTTGGTGATCGACGTGTTGGTGTATCGGACGATGCCGTAGTCGTTCGTCGGGAAGCTGGAGCCCGCGGTCGGGCCGAGGACGGTGGTGCGGGACGAGTTGGAGTACCAGGTGCCCGCGCCGTCGGTGCAGTGGCCGGCGGTCAGGAAGTAGTAGGTGGTGCCGCTACGGACGTTGAAGCCGAGCGAACAGCGCCAGCTGGTGGCGTAGATGGCGTCGCCGCCGGAGATCAGCTTGGAGAACGTGCCGGGGGTGCGCTCGATGCGGAGCGCGGTGGCGTTGGTGCCCGCCTCCTGCTTGATCCTGGCGATCTCGGCCCTGGAGACGGTGGAGTCGGCCGTGACGACCAGGGTGTTGGTCGCCTTGTCGATGTGCCAGGCGGTACCTGCCACATCGGCGTCGAGTACGGCGTCGCTCGCGGCGGAGAGCTGGCTCGCACTGAAGGCGCGGGGTGCCTCGTCGGCGCTGGCGGTGGGGACGGCCAGCGCTGCGGCGGTGACGAGGCCGGTGGTGACGGCGAGCAGACGGATTCGTCTGGCGACGCCGTTGCGGAGGGTGGTGCGCTCGATCCTCACTTCTCGTTCCTCCCGAGGGGAATCGGGGGCCCGGCTGTGGGGTGACGGGCCCGTGAGGCGCAGCCAGGAGACGTCGGCGAATGTCCGGATTCCGGATCCGCCGTGCCCCTGACAAGCGCTGCTCGGGAGTATTCGGGGCGTCAACATCCCCCCGCAAGGGCGCCTTTCGGCCGCTTGCGGCGCTCCACGCCGAAGGGCCCCGGGCGGTGGTGCTCCGGCCGGGGCTGGTTGTGCTTCTGCTACTGAGACGGATCAGCGGGTGAGCAGGTTCCGTTCGCCGGCCGCGATCTCCACGGGGAGCGTGTTGCCGGGGGGTGGGGAGAGACAGATGAAATGATCCGCGAAGGCGCACGGCGGCAGTGTCGCCCGGTTGAAGTCGACGGTCACGGAGCCCTCCCCCGGACGTCGTCCGTACGGACCCCCGGACCGGTTCCGCCGCGCGCAGGAAGCGGCAGCGGTAACTGCTGTTCCCGCTGGTCGCGTCGGCGAGGACGGCCCACAGCGAACCGTCGGACTCGACGGCGGCCTGGAGGCTGTGCACGGTGCCTGCGAGTTCGAAGGCGATCTCGCCGGACAGGCCGAGACCGCGCTGCCGTCCGTCGGCGTCCTCGACCCGTACGGTGCGCTGTTCGTCGTACGCGCGGAAGGTGCCGGGCTCGGCCCAGCCCGGGTCGTACGGCGTCGTATCGATGCCGCCGAACGCCCGGCGCGCCGGTGAGACCGGGATCGAAGTCCCGTACCGCGAACAGCCCTTCGCGGCGCAGGACGACGAGTCGGCGCTCGCCGTGCGCGACGCGACACGCATGCACCGGGGCGTGGTCGACGCCGAGCCGGACCTGGCCGGTCAGGGGCTGTCCGTCGAGCGTGAGCCCGTCCTCGTCGGTGGCGGTCGGCACGACCTCTGCAGCGTTGTCGCGCCACTCTCCCGCGACGGCCGGAATTCGCCCTTCCGGGTAGTCGGAGAGCCAGTGGGTGCCGCTGGGGGAGAGCGGTCCGTACGGTCCCGAGACCGTGGCGACACGTTGCTGGTGCCAGTGCTTCCGGTCCCGCTGCGGGTCGGTGATCATGGTGGCCGACCTTTCACACGGGCTCGGCGAGCCCCAGATGCGACCGCAGGGTCGTACCGGCGTAACGCGTACGGAAGACTCCGCGCTCCTGGAGGAGCGGCACGACCTGGTCGACGAAGTCGTCGAGGCCGCCGGGGGTGAGGTGCGGGACGAGGATGAAGCCGTCGGCGGCATCCGTGCGTACGCATGTGTCGAGGGCCGCGGCGACGCCCGCCGGCGTACTGATGAAGGACTGCCGTGCGGTGGTCTCGATGACCGTCTCGCGGATGGACAGGCCCTTGGCCTCCGACAGGGCGCGCCACTCGGCGGCGACGGCGAAGGGGTCGGCGATGCGCACCCGGCCCTGGACGAGGCGGGAGTCCGGATCGGGGTCGTTGCCGGGGAGCGGCCCGTCGGGGTCGTACGAGGACAGGTCGCGGCCCCAGACCAGTTCGAGCGCGAGGATCGCGTTCTGCGGGGAGATCTGCTGTCTGCGGATCTCGGCCGCCTTCTCCTGCGCCTCGGCGTCGGTGTCACCGAGGACGACGGAGACACCCGGCATGATCTTGAGGTCGTCGGGCCGGCGGCCGTGGCGCGCCAGTCGTGCCTTGACGTCGGCGTAGAAGGCGCGGCCCGCCTCCAGGGCGCTGTGACTGCTGCCGGGTTCTCCCGAGGGCTCCCCGGACCTCCAACTGGTGAAGACGACATCGGCGGTCGAGGCGGCGAACTCGCGGCCCTCGTCGGAGTCGCCCGCCTGGATGACGACGGGGTGCCCCTGCGGGGAGCGGGGGACGGTGAACTCGCCCTCGATGGTGAAGTGCCGGCCGTGGTGGGCGAAGGGCCGGGGTGTGCCGTCCGGCGTCCATGAGTCCCACAGCTCGCGGGCGGTACGGACGAACTCCTCGGCCCGCGTGTAGCGGTCGGCCCGGTCGAGGTAGCCGCCGCGGCGGAAGTTCTCGCCGGTGAAGGCGTCGGACGAGGTGACGACGTTCCAGGCGGCCCGGCCGCCGCTGAGGTGGTCCAAGGAGGCGAGGCGGCGGGCGAGTTCGTACGGCTCGTTGAAGGTGGCGTTGACCGTGGCGGCGAGGCCGAGCCGGTCGGTGACGGCGGCGAGCGCGTTCAGCACGGTGATCGACTCGGGGCGGCCGACGACGTCCAGGTCGTGGATGCGGCCCTTGTGCTCGCGCAGCCGCAGCCCTTCGGCGAGGAAGAAGAAGTCGAAGAGTCCGCGCTCGGCGGTGCGGGCGAGGTGCTCGAAGGAGGAGAAGTCGATCTGGCTGCGGGAGCGGGGGTCCGCCCAGACGGTGGTGTTGTTGACGCCCGGGAAGTGGGCGGCGAGATGGAGGTCCTTCTCGAGCGGTCCACTGCCCCGGGGCATCCGCTTGGTCATGCCGTGCTCCCCGTGTGTGCGTAGCGGCTTGCGGGACGGGCGAGGCCCAGGTGCTCGCGTAGCGTGCCGCCCGGGTGGAAGGTGCGGAAGAGACTGCGGTGCTGGAGCAGCGCGACCGTGCCGTTGACGATCCGTTCCAGGTCCCGGTGGGGCGCGATCGGCACGAGGTGGAAACCGTCCACGACGCCCTCCGCGTGCCATGCGGCGATCAGCTCGGCGAGCTCGACCGGGCCGCCGCTGAAGTGCGGGCCGCCGCCCGCGAGGGGCGGGCCGCAGTCCAGGCCGGGCTCGGGCACGGACTCGCCCGCTCCGAGGTCGACGACGAGCGAGACGAGCACCCGGAGCGTGTCCGGGTCGCGGCCGTGCTCATCGGCCCTGCGGCAGATGTCCTCCCGCAGGGCCGCCGCCTGTTCGGGTGCGCCTGCGCGTACGAGGACGACGTCGGCGTGACGCGCCGCGGTCCCACGGCTCGTGGCGGCGGTGCCGTCGACGACGGTGACGGGTCTGCCCTGCGGCGGTCTCGGGACGATCGACGGGCCGCGCACGCTGAAGGTGCTGCCCCGGAAGTCGACGTGGCGGAGCTTGTCGCGGTCGATGAAGCGACCTGTCGAGATGTCGCGGATCTCGGCGTCGTCCTCCCAGCTGTCCCACAGCCGGGCGACGACATCCGCGACCTCACCCGCCTCCCGCCACAGCTCCTCGGGCGGCGCGGCAGGGCGCCGCCCGAACAGCCTGGCCTCGGCGTCGGTGGCCGAGACCCCGACCGCCCAGCCGGCCCGGCCACAGCTCACCCAGTCGAGGGTCGCCACGGCCGTGGACACATGGAACGGCTCGGTGTGGGTGGTGGTGACGGTCGGCACCAGACCGATCCGGTCGGTCGCGGGCGCGACCCTCGCCAGTACGGCCAGGGCGTCGAGCCCCGGCCGGGCGAAGGAGTCGCCGAGGGTGACGAAGTCGAGGGCGCCGCGCTCGGCGAGGCGGACGAGGCCGGCGTAGTACGCCGGGTCGTACTGCGCCGGGCCGTCGAGGGCGACGGCCAGATGCAGCGGACGGGTGGCAGGCATGCTGAACCTCTCCGAAGTGGTCGGGGTCGGGAGCGGAAGCGGGAGCGAGAGCTCGGTACGGAGGCTGGGCACGGGAGCTGGGGCGGGGTGCGGGGCGGTCAGGCGCTGAGCGGGTCCTGGCAGGAGAGATCCCGGAGGAGGCGGAGTACGGCGCGTGCGGCTGCGTCGTTCTGCGCGAACGCGGGCCCGCCCGTGCGTGGCCGGGTGAAGGCGGCGCCCGCCCGGGCCGTGGTGTGCGGGCCGAGCGCGAAGCGGCGCGGGTGCGGCCGGTCGCCGCGCTCCAGGACCCGGCCGTCCTCCGGATCGACGCGGAGCAGCCCGTCCGGGGTGGCACGGGCCCCGTCGGCGTACAGCGCGCTCAGCAGCGGGCTGCGGGTGCGCTCCGGCGTGGGATCGGGCAGCCGGGCCTCGACGAGCGCACGCGCCTCGGTCCACTCCCCCGGTACGGCGGGGCTGCCTGCCCGGAAGAGCCCGCGGCGTTCGTCGGCCTCGACGGTGACGCCGGGGCCGAGGAAGCGCACGGCGCCCGCGCGGGAGAGCGCGAGCAGTTGCCGCAGCCGGGGCCCCGGCGGTCCCGAGGCCAGATAGGAGAAGAAGCCGTGCCAGCGGCCGCCGCCGTCGCCGAGGTCGCCGAGCCGGACGAGCTGGCCGTAGACCGAGAGGAGCCCGAGGAAGACGGCGAGGTCCTCGCTCCGGCCGGGGTCGTGGCGGCGGTTGAGGTCGGCGGTGATGTAGGCGCGCAGGCCGTCCTGGAGGGCGTCGGACGTCGGGTAGCGCAGGCCGTCGAGCGGGTGGTCGAGGGCGTCGAGATCGAGCCGGTCGGCGGGGTCGGGCACGGCGGTGCTGACGAGGGCATCGAGTTCGGCGCTGCCGGGTCCGGCGGCTGCGTACGCCGGCTCGAACGTGCGCCAGTCGCCCCTGGTCCGTTCGGGATGCGCGGTGAAGAGGCGGTGGAGGTGGGCGTGGCCGAGCTCTTTGCCGATGAGCGGCCAGACGTCCCGCCGGAAGTCGAGCGGCCCTGGCCGGCTCAGCAGCTCGTCGGTCTGCGCGGGTCCGAAGAAGCGGGGCAGCGGGGGGCGTTCGCCCTGCCAGGTGTAGCCGATCTTGGAGTGGTACGGGACGCCGCGCCGTGAACCGACGTACAGGAGGGGTTCCCGGCCCGAGGGGTGGTACGTGTCGCCTTCGTACCGGCCGCCTCGGCCCTCGGTCAGCAGCACCATGAGATCGACGAAGGCGAGTCCGAAGCCCCGTACGATGACGGGTTCCCCCGCCGGGACGACGGACAGATCACTGTCGGCGGTGAAGTCCGGGGGCAGGTGGACCAGCCCGTGCCGGGCGGCGAATTCGGCCAACTTCCGCTGCTCGTCGTCGGGTTCGGCACCGAGATGGCCGATGGTGAGTACGACCGCTTCGGTGAGGAGGGGCCTCCCGCGCCCTTCGAGCCACACCCGCTGGCGGCCCTCGCGCGGGCCGCTGACCCGCAGGGCCTGTGTCCGGTGCTGGTGGACGGCGATGCCCGGGGGCAGCGCGGCGACGGTCTGCTCGTGCACCCAGCGCAGATACGCGCCCTGCTGTCGTCGGCTGGGAAAACTCCGCCCGTCGAGCTCCGCCCACTCGGCGAGCGTCGGCCCGGGACGCACCGGCCCCGCCAGCTTCACCGAATCGTCGGTGAACATGGTGACGTCCTCGGCCATGGAGTTCATCCAGAGCAGCGGAGACTGGTCCGCGCGCCAGATCCGCCCGCCGCCGGCCGGGAACGGGTCCACGAGATGGACGTCCAGTTCCAGATCCCGGTACAGGGCGGGGGCGTTGGCGGCCAGCCGCTCGAGGAAGCCGGTGCCGCGGGGGCCGGCGCCGATGACGACGACGGACGGCCTCGGAGTGAGGGACATACGAAGGCTCTCCGTGGATGCAGCGATCGAACACGGGAAATGCCTTCACACGGACCGAGCCCCTCAGCAGGGTCCGCCCCCTGAGGCTATGGGGTGCACACGGCAGGGTGTCAAGCGTGTCCGGACTGTGAGCCGTACGTCTCAGGTCAGTTGACGGGAAAACGGATGCCTGTTCCACTTGGGCCATGCATTCGCAGCGGCGACTCGTCACGCGCTCCCACATCGACTTCGGTCGGGTGTGGTCCTCGTCCTGTTGAGACGACCTTGTTGAGCTGACGCCCTGCGTTTCCCTCCGCGCGGTTGCCCGCGCGGCTCCTCGGTGCCTTCACGCGCGTTGCTGTACCCCCTCCCCTCCCCTCGCCTGCCGCCTGCGGCGGGCCCACGCGGCGAAGCCGTATGCCCCTTCCCGAACCGGGGCTCCGGCCCGAACCCCGCTTTGCGAGGCGGTGCCCTGGACCCTTGCGGGGCTCCGCCCCCATGCCCCTACGCCCGAAGGGCGTGGGGGACGCCGGGCCGGTACCGAGCCCGCACATCAACCCCGTCCGGCGCTGAGGACGGACACACGGGCCCCTCGGCCGGTACCGGCCACACTCAGCCCGTCCGGCGCTTGAGGACGGACACACGGGCCACCCGGCCGGTGGCGGCCACGCCCCACGCCCCGGGGCCCGGGGCGTGGGGCGTGGGGCGTGGGGCCCGACGCGAGGGGCGTGGGGCCCGGCGCGTGGGGCCTGCCCCAGTTCGAAGGCCCCGGCCGCAGGCAGCTAGCAGCCGTCGCAGGGGCAGCAGCAGTCGCAGCCCCCGCAGTCACAGTCGCAGTCGCACTTGTGGCAGCAGCCCTCGCGCTTCTTCCGGGACCACGGCCCCTCGTATTCCTCGGCGCAGCAGATCCTGCAAGTGCAGCAGAGGCCGATGAAGGCCGCGCAGCCCGCCCAGAAGCCGCGCGGCTTCGGCGTGTGCGGACCGCCGCCGAAGTGGGGCGGCAGCCCGCCGGGGCCCCCAGGGCCCCCGGGCATGCCCGCGTCGCCGCCGTACGGGTTGTTGGACCCGTAGGGGCCGACACCGGGAGCGCCGCCGCCGGCGTACGGGTTCCCCTCCGGCGGCTGCTGCCCGTACCCCTGGTGCGAGCAGGTCGTGGTGCCGAACGCCCGGTCGACCGACCGCCGCAGCTCGTGCGCGAGCAGCACGTGCAGCAGCTTGTCGTCGACGAACTCCGCGTCGCGCAGGGCGAGCCTGATGCCGTGCAGCGCGTCGTCCGCGAGCCGCCGCGCCTCTGCGAGTGGGGTGCCGGTCGCGGTGAGCGGGTTCCAGGCTCCCGACGCGTCGTCAGCTTCCCTGTCCTCGACGGCATCCAGCAGATGCGCGAGACGGCCGAAGAGCCGGCCCGCCTCGGCGAGCGGCGCGATGTTCTGCGGCCGCCCGGCGAGCACGGCGGTGTGGGCGAAGGCGGCCGCGGTCGCCGTCTCCGTCGGCTCGGTGACCGTCAGCAGGGGTGTTCCGGGCCCCGCCAGCGCCTCGATCCCGGTCTGCCGGTCGACGGCGTCGACCAGGACGGCGGTGTCGAAGCCCAGCTCCCGCCCGGTCCGTGCGCCCGCCCGGTCCCAGGTCAGGGCCACCTTGCGGGCCGCCGCGGCCACCGGCCTGCGCGCCAACACCCCGTCCCGGTCGGCGACGTGGTCCCGCACCTTCGCCGACGCCAGCACCAGCGAGACCGCGGCGGCCAGCCGGGCGCCCTCGCCACGTGCGACGGGCGCGGTGCGCATGGCACGTAGCGGACAGGGCCCCGCCGTGCGCCGCTGCTCCGCCGTGCGCGCGGTCTGAGCCTCCGTCAGAACCGAGACGATGAGCCCGTCGTAGTTCGTGACGATCCTGGCGAACTGGCCGTGGTCCGAGCGAAGAGCCAGACACAGCCCGCACAGATGGGCCATCCATTCCGTCCTGAGGCCGTCCGCGAGCCGGTGGGTGCAGGGCCTGACGATTCCGAACACGACGTCCCCCCGAGAGTCGTTCGAGTGCGCGGCGGCATCGTAGCGGCCGGGTCCGTTCACCCGTACGCCACTGCGTCACCCATCCGGCCCGAAATTTATATTTTGAGTCGATATGAGGCTTATGAGGCCCCCTCAGGCCCGGTACGCAGCAGGAATCTTGACGAATCGCCACATCTTCTGCACCAGGTACGTCACGAATCCCCTGCGCGGCGACTATCCACTTGGCGCACGATCCGCATCATGGACGACCATAGGGATGCGGAACCACAAGTGACCGCGGTGAAAGGAGGCGTCCATGGCATCGGTGCGCAAGGCGAGTGCATGGCTGGGACTCGTCGAGGACAACGACGAGCGGTACTACGACGACGAGTACGCCGAGGGTGCGGGAGCTGCCGACCAGTGGGTGACCGACCCGCGGGTCCGGGTGGCCTCCGAGTCGGCGCAGGAGCAGGGTCGCCGGATCGCCACCATCTCGCCGGACAGCTTCCGCGATGCGCGCGTCATCGGGGAGCTCTTCCGGGACGGCGTCCCGGTCATCGTCAACCTCACGGCCATGGAGCCCGCCGACGCCAAGCGCGTCGTGGACTTCGCGGCCGGGCTGACCTTCGGCCTGCGCGGCTCCATCGAGCGCGTGGCGACCCGGGTCTTCCTGCTGACCCCCGCCGACACGGAGATCGTCAACGGGGAGTCGTCGGGCCGGACCACCGACAGCTTCTTCAATCAGAGCTGAGGCCGGGGTGGCTTTCGGCCGGGGGTCCGGGGGTCGCCCCCCGGAGAATGCAGCAATCAGAGCCGAGACCGGGGTGACTTCCGGCCGGGGGTCCGGGGGTCGCCCCCCGGAGAATGCAGCAATCAGAGCCGAGACCGGGGTGACTTCCCGCCGGGGGTCCGGCCCGCGGGGCAGCCGCTGTGGAACGCAGCGCCCCTGGACCACCATCCAGCAACCAGAACCCAGCAGGGCGCTCGCCGGCCGGATCGATCCGGCCTACCTGAAGGCATCCAGACCGGTGAGCGCCTTGCCCAGCACGAGCTGGTGCATCTCGACGGTGCCCTCGTAGGTGAGCACCGACTCGAGGTTGGTCGCATGCCGCATCACCGGGTACTCCAGCGAGATCCCGTTGGCGCCCAGGATCGTGCGCGAGGTGCGGCAGATCTCGATCGCCTCCCGTACGTTGTTCAGCTTTCCGAAGCTGACCTGCTCGGGGCGGAGCGTCCCGGCGTCCATCCGCCGCCCGAGGTGGTGGGCGAGCAGGATTCCCTTGTGCAGTTCGAGCGCCATGTCGGCGAGCTTGGCCTGGGTGAGCTGGAAGCCGCCGATGGGCTTGCCGAACTGCTCGCGCGTCCTCGCGTAGTCGAGCGCCGCCTCGAAGCTGGAACGGGCCGCTCCCATCGCGCCCCAGACGATGCCGTAGCGGGCGTGCGACAGACAGCTGAGCGGGCCCTTCAGCCCGGTGACCTCCGGGAGTACGGCATCGGCGGGCAGCCGCACGGCGTCCATGACCAGTTCGCTGGTCACGGAGGCCCGCAGCGACCACTTGTGCTTGATCTCGGGGGCCGAGAAGCCGGGCGCGTCGGTCGGCACGACGAAGCCGCGGATGCCCTCGTCCGTCTGCGCCCAGACGACCGCGACACCGGCGACCGAGCCGTTGGTGATCCACATCTTGCGGCCCGTCAGCACCCAGTCGCCGCCGTCGCGCTTGGCGTACGTACGCATTCCGGCCGGATCCGAGCCGTGGTCCGGCTCGGTCAGCCCGAAGCAGCCGATGGTGGAGCCCTCCGCCATGGACGGCAGCCAGCGCTGCTTCTGCTCCTCGGAGCCGTACTTCCAGATCGCGTACATGGCGAGTGAGCCCTGTACGGAGACGAGGGAGCGGATGCCGGAGTCGGCGGCCTCCAGCTCCAGGCAGGCCAGTCCGTACTGGACGGCGGTGGCGCCGGCGCAGCCGTAGCCGGTCAGGGACATGCCGAGTGCACCGATCGAGCCGAGTTCGCGGGCGAGCTCGCGGATGCCCGGGAGTTCGCCGCGCTCGTACCAGTCGGCGATGTGCGGCAGCACCCGGTCGGCGGCCCAGGTGCGGACGGTGTCGCGGATCGCGAGATCCTCGGGGTCCAGGAGGTCGTCGATGCCGAGCGGGTCGGCGGGGTCGAAGGGCGGCAGCTTCGAGGATGCGGACATGAGGGTGCCTCCGGCGGCTCGCACGGCGCTGGCAAAACCTAGCGGTGTTAGTTAATGCTCGGCGCTGACGTTACGGCTCAGTGTGCCGTGCGTCCAGGGCCGGCCGCGCCCGCCGCCTCCGCGGGTGCGCGGCACGCCGGGACGGCCAGGCTCTCGTGGGGTCCGGCCGGCTCCTGCGCGTCGCGGGACTCGAGCGCGTCGCGCGACTCCTGCGGCTCGCGCGACTCGAGCGGCGCCTGCTCGGGAAGCTTCGGCGGCTGGGCCGCGCAGTCCATCACCTTCGGCAGCCGCAGCGCCGCCAGCGCCCCGAGCAGCAGCAGCCCGGCGCTCACCAGAAGCGTGACGTGCAGACCGTGCACGAACGAGGACCGCGCCGCGATCCGCAGCGCGTCCCCTGCAGGTCCGCCCAGCGCGGCCGCCACCTGATAGGCCTCGCCGAGCGAGTTGGCCGCGGCGGTGCGGGCGGCGCCCGGCACGCCGGAGGCGCCCGTCAGCCCGGGGGCGTACGCGGCGTTCATGACGCTGCCGAGCAGCGCGATGCCCATTCCGGCACCGAGCTGGTACGACGTCTCGCCTATGGCCGCGGCCCCGCCCGCCTGCGCTGCGGGGGCCTCGCTGAGCATCGACTCGTACGCGGCGAAGAGCGTGGTCTGCAGCCCGAAGCCGAGGAGCACGAACCCGGCGGTGAGCAGCAGCGGCCGGTCGTGATGCCCCATCAGCGTCAGCAGCAGCACGGCCGCGGCCGTCACCACGAAGCCCCACCCGACCATCCGGCGCGGGCCGACGCGGCGCAGGGTGTACGAGCCGGTCGCGCCCGCCGCCATGGCGGCGAAGGTGAGCGGCAGCAGCCGCAGGCCGGTCTCGAGCGGGCTCAGCCCGAGGACCAGCTGGAGGTACTGGACGGCGATCAGCTCCAGGCCGACCAGCGCCAGCATGGCGAGCACGATGCAGCCGACCGCCGTGGAGAAGGTCGGCCGGTGGAACATCCGCATGTCGATGAGGGGATGCGCGCGGCGCCGCTGGCGGCGTACGAAGAGGACGAGGAGCAGGGCTCCGACGAGCAGCGGGCCCACGGTGCGGAGCTCCAGCAGGCCGTGGCCGACACCGAGACGCTTCACCCCGAGGACCATGCCGAGCACACCGGCCGCGGCCATCAGCGCGCCGACGACGTCCCAGGGACCGTCACCGCTGCCCTTGGACTCGGGCAGCAGCAGACGGCTGACCGGCAGGATCAGCGCCATCAGCGGGATGTTGATCAGGAAGACCGAGCCCCACCAGAAGTGCTGGACGAGGAAGCCGCCGAGCACCGGTCCCGTGGCGGCGCCGACGGCGGCGACCGCGGTCCAGATGCCGATGGCCGTGGCCCGTTCGCGCCGGTCGGGGAAGACGGCGCGGAGGATCGACAGCGTCGCGGGCATGATCATCGCGCCGCCGACGCCCAGGAGGGCGCGCGCCGCGATGAGCACCTCGGGGGTGGTGGCGAGGGCGGCGACGGCGGACGCCACGCCGAAGAGCCCGTAACCGAGCAGCAGCACGCGGCGGCGGCCGACGCGGTCGCCGAGCGTGCCGAAGAGGATCAGCAGCGAGGCGCACACCAGGGGGTACGCGTCGACGATCCAGAGGAGCTCGACGCCGCTGGGGCGGAGGTCCTCGGTGACGGCGGGAACGGCGACGTGGAGCACGGTCGCGTCGAGCGCGACCAGGAGGAGGCTGACGCACAGGACGAGAAGGACGACCCAGCGGTTGGCACCGCCGCCGGTGGCACGCGGGCGTGCTCCGGCCGTGGTCGTCCCGAACATTCACGTACCTCCCATGAGTCTCTCGCGTCGGTGGGCCAGCCGGGGCGGGGCCCGCTGGGCGGCCCGGCATCGACGGGCGAGTGATCAGCCAGCGTACGCGAGTCCGGGCCGCCGGCGCGTGGTGCAGCTCTCACCCCGACGGGCCTCGGGGTGTGGCGTACGCCACGCCCGACGCGCCAGGGAGTAGTACCCGCCCTGCTCCGAACGGCCCTGGAATTCCGTGCGGCAATCGCGTGAACTGTTTTCTCCGCGTACAAACACACTTACGGAGAAGGCCACGTCAGCAATAGGGAACAAGGTCACTTCCATTTCCGGCCGCGACCGGAATGAATGTGCGGCTGAGACATACTCCACATCACATCGTCATCACGAACAGCGGGGATCGGCCTGGCCCCACACTCACTCGCTGTAACGTCGATTGGGTGCGTACCGACATCTTTGCCCGTCTGGACCGGGAGCCGGAGCCGCCGAAGATAGAGATCCCGCGGATGAGCCGCACACGTCTCGCCCTCTTCGGCGGGACGTCGGCGTTCTATCTCGCCATCGTCGTCGCCGTGCTCGTCTCGTCCTGGCTGGTGACCCTCGACTGGAAGGTCATGCTCTTCCGGCCGTATCAGCAGTGGCCGGAGCTGCACGCGTTTCTGGACTATTTCGTGGTGCTCGGCCAGCGCGGCCCCACGGCCGTGATGGTGGCGGCCTGGCTGGGCTGGCGGTCCTGGCGGCAGCACACCGTGCGCCCCCTGCTCGCGCTCGGCGCCGCGCTGCTGCTGCTGAACGCGACGGTGGGCTCGGTCAAGCTCGGCCTCGGCCGGCTCGGTCCTCACTACGCGACGCAGATCGGTTCCGCCGAGCTCTTCGCCGGCGGCGATATATTTCCTTCGGGCCACACCGCCAATGCCGTCGTGACCTGGGGAATCCTGGCCTACCTCGCCACCACCCCGCTGGCCCGGCGCTATCTCTCGGCGCTGTCCGCCGTGGTCGCCCTGGGTGTCGGACTCACGACCGTCTACCTCGGTACGCACTGGCTGAGCGATGTCCTGCTCGGCTGGGCGGCCGGGCTGCTGATCCTGCTGGCGCTGCCCTGGTGCGAGCCGGTGATCGGACGCGCCGAGGACGTCATCCTGTCGCTGCGCGACCGGGTGCGCGACCAGCTGCGGACCCGCCGCCTGCCGGCGCCTTCGCTTCCGGTCGCCTCGGGTGGTCCGCGGCCCGCCATATACCCGCAGCGGGTGGCGTCGGAGGAGGGCGAACCGGTGCGCAGGCCGGTGGCCGCGGGCAGCGGCGGCGGCCGGAGCCCGGGCTCGGGCGCGGCGGCTGCCACCACGGCGGCAACGGCGACCGCTCAGCTCACGCAGTCGCGCCCGCACGCGGTCGCGCGCTCGGGGCACGGCGTCCACACGCCGCACGCGGCGCACACCAACCCGGTCGCCCCGGCCGGCAGCCGCCGTCCGCCGCGCTCACGGCCGGTGCCCGGCAGCGGCTGACGGCTCGCGACTCCGGAGGTCCGCGGGGGCGGTAGCACAGCCTCCCCGCATGGTGAAGGCCCCGACCTCGGTCGGGGCCTTCACCATGTCCGGGCGGCGGGTGCGCCCCGCCGAGACCGCGTCAGGCGGTGTCCGGCTTCTTCAGCCCTTCCAGCAGCGGACGACCCTGCCGCCGTCGACCTCGAAGTTCAGTCGGCCGACCAGGTACTCCATGGTGATGATGGCGCCGGGCGGCAGCGATCTGATGGTGCTCCACCCCCGGCTGCGGGCAAGGCGCTCCGCCCGGTCGGCGTCGAGGCCGACATACGTTTCGGGGACGTCGGCGGGCTCTGGGGAAGGGGTCGGAATCGATGCCATGGGCCTCACCGTAGGTGGCAGCGGACGGTGACGGAAGTCCGCGGGGCGGGAGTTGGTTCGCGTATCAACATCCCCACGTACCTCAGCGGTCACACTTGTGTCACAGGATCACGACACGCGTTTAGCGCGAGCACGCTCATTCGTACGGGTAAACGAACTCGCCCGCACAGGAAATTCACGGATCGGCCCGAACTTCACCGGATGCCCCCATTCCAGATCCCTGAATTTCCTCTGCCGCCGTCTTTTCCCGCACCGCGCGACGACTGGGAATTCATCGTTCCTTATGCATTGTCTACTTCGGGACGAACCGGCCGTCACCCGTACGCGTATCACGGTGTGTCCGGATCCGTGTCCGCACCCTGTCGGGTGGTTCCCCGTGCCTAGCATCATGGCTCCAGCCCGAGACCGAACCAGTACCGGACGAGGCCCGCGCCGCGGACCACGAGGGGGCAACGATGGGGACGGACACCGCTGGGGCAGCCGCCGCCGAGGCACCCCTACGGAGGCGGGGCCGGATGGTGGTGGACTGGCTCACGACCACCGACCACAAGAAGATCGGGCACCTCTACCTGATCACGTCGTTCGTCTTCTTCCTCGCCGCCGGGCTGATGGCCATGCTCATGCGCGCCGAGCTGGCCCGTCCCGGGCTCCAGCTCATGACGAACCAGGCGTTCAACCAGGCCTTCACCCTGCACGGCACGATCATGCTGCTGCTGTTCGCGACGCCGACCTTCGCCGGCTTCGCCAACGAGCTCGTACCGCTGCAGATCGGGTCGCCGGACGTGGCCTTCCCGCGGCTCAACATGTTCTCGTACTGGCTCTTCCTCTTCGGCGGGCTGATGGTGCTGGGGTCGCTGCTGGTGCCCACCGGCCCCGCCGCCTTCGGCTGGACCGCGTACGCCCCGCTCAACAGCATGCAGCGGTCCCCCGGGGTCGGCATCGACCTGTGGATCATGGGGCTCGCGCTCTCCGGATTCGGCACGATCCTCACCTCGGTGAACTTCCTGGCGACGATCATCGGGATGCGGGCGCCGGGCATGACGATGTTCCGGATGCCGATCTTCACCTGGAACGTCCTCTTCACCACGATCCTGGTGCTCGCCGCCTTCCCCGTGCTGGCGGCGGCGCTGCTGGTGCTGGAATCCGACCGCAGGTTCGGCTCGGTGGTCTTCCAGGCGGAGAACGGAGGGGCGCTGCTGTGGCAGCACCTCTTCTGGTTCTTCGGCCATCCCGAGGTCTACATCATCGCCCTGCCGTTCTTCGGCATCATCACGGAGATCATCCCGGTCTTCTCCCGGAAGCCGATCTTCGGCTACGTCACGCTCGTGGGCGCCACCATGGCCATCACCGGACTCTCGGTGGTGGTGTGGGCGCACCACATGTTCGCCACCGGAGCGGTGCTGCTGCCCTTCTTCTCGCTGCTGTCCTTCCTGATCGCCGTGCCGACCGGGGTGAAGTTCTTCAACTGGACCGGCACGATGCTCAAGGGGTCGCTGTCCTTCGAGACCCCGATGCTGTGGGCGGTCGGATTCCTGGTGTCGTTCCTGCTCGGCGGGCTGACCGGCGTCATCCTCGCCTCGCCGCCGATGGACTTCCACGTGACCGACTCGTACTTCGTCGTCGCCCACTTCCACTACACGGTCTTCGGCACGGTCGTCTTCGCGATGTTCGCCGGCTTCTACTTCTGGTGGCCCAAGTTCACCGGCAAGATGCTCGACGAGCGGCTCGGCAGGATCCACTTCTGGACGCTCTTCATCGGCTTCCAGATCACCTTCCTCGTGCAGCACTGGCTGGGCGCCGAGGGCATGCCGCGGCGGTACGCGGACTATCTGGCGGCCGACGGCTTCACCGTGCTCAACACGGTCTCGACCATCGGCGCCTTCCTGCTCGGCATGTCGACGCTGCCGTTCCTCTACAACGTCTGGAAGACCACCAAGTACGCGCAGAAGGTGGACGTCGACGATCCATGGGGGTTCGGCAGGTCCCTGGAGTGGGCGACCTCCTGTCCGCCGCCCCGCCACAACTTCACGGCCCTCCCCCGGATCCGCTCCGAGTCCCCCGCGTTCGATCTGCACCACCCCGAGTTCACGGCGCTGGGCGAGATCGGGTCGCCAGGCCTCCGGGTCATTCCCCCAGAGCCCGGGACAACCGGTCCCGGACCGTCCTGACGTGCTCGGTCAGCTCCTTCGGCTCGACGACCTCGAAGTCGAAACCCATCAGCACCACATGAATGACCATCACGTCGAGGCTTCCCGCGCCCGTGCGCAGCAGACAGCTCTCCGGCCCCTCGGCCTCCAGCACACCGGCCGACGGTGACACGGCCTCGGCGGCACGCTCGACCGGCACCCGCAGCCTGATCACCGCCTTCGCGGCGTACGCGGCCGTCGACACCCCCTTGGACACATACGCGGCGAGATCCTCGGCGGGCGGCGTCCGGGGCGCGAAGCGCGGGCCGTGCGGCGGCTTCGGGGTGATCCGGTCGACCCGGAACGTACGCCAGTCCGCGCGGTCCACGTCCCAGGCGACGAGATACCAGCGGCGCTCGGTGCACACCAGCCGGTGCGGCTCGACGGTGCGCCGGGTCGCCGAGCCGTTGTGGTCCTCGTACGCGAAGCGCAGCCGCTCGCTGTCCCGGCAGGCCTGGGCCAGCTCGGTCAGCACGGACGGGTCGACCTGCGCCTGGGGTGCGCGGAGCATCGGGACGGTGAAGGAGGTGAGGGCGCCGACCCGGCGGCGCAGCCGGTGCGGCAGCACCTGCTCCAGCTTCGCGAGGGCGCGTACGGAGGTCTCGCCGATGCCCTCGACGCCGTTGCCGGCGGCGGTGCGCAGCCCGACCGCGACGGCGACGGCCTCGTCGTCGTCGAGCAGCAGCGGCGGCAGTTCGGCCCCCGCGCCGAGCTGGTACCCGCCGCCCGTGCCGGGGCTGGCGTTCACGGGATACCCGAGCTCGCGCAGCCGGTCGACGTCCCGGCGCACCGTGCGCGGGGTGACGCCGAGCCGGTCGGCGAGCTCGGCTCCCGACCATTCGCGGTGGGCCTGCAGCAGGGAGAGCAGGCGCAGCAGTCGTGCCGAGGTTTCCAGCATGCAAGCGAGTCTGCCAGGGCTTGAGGACAGCGACCGTCCTCAAGCCCTGGCCGGAGTCACTTCGCCGTCAGCCGCACGCACAGGTCGTTGTCGTGGGAGTAGCAGGGCGTGGCCCGGAAGCCGTCGGCCTCGTGCACCGGGTAGACGAAGATGCTCCTGCGGTCCCACACGTCGTCGAGGATGCGGGAGATGCGCACGGGCTCCGCGCCCTCGGCGGGCCGCAGCCACAGCGTCCACATCTGCTGCTTCTCGACGGGGGCCTCGACGAGCGCGGCGTAGGCGAGCGTGAAGCGGAAGCTCGCGCCCTCGCTCGTCACGGACAGCTGGTGGACCGTGCCGCCTAGCCGTGCCTCGGCCACCGCCCCGGCGCCGAGATCCGTCCCGTACAGCACGCCCTCGATCGTGCAGGAACCCTGCGCGAAGGCGATGTCCCCGGCCTCCGCGTGCGGTTCGCGCACCCAGGAACGCACCGCGAGCCTCCCGTCCGCCGTCGGATAGGGCACGCGCACGACGACCCGCCCGGACTCGGGGACCCTGTCGAGGAGCGCCCGCAGATCCCGGATGCCGGGCTCGATGGGCACCTCGTCGTCCGTGTACGCGTCCCAGTGGCCCTCGGCCAGCTCGACGGTGCTGGGCAGCACGGCCCGCGAGTGGTCCCCGCCGGCCGGGGTGAGCGGCAGCCGCACGGTGTCGTCGGCGGCCGTGCCACCGCGCCGGCGGAGCACGAGCGCGGCGTCGGGCGCGGTGACTCCCGCTATGTCGAACGTGACGCCACCCGCGGCGTCGGCGATGCAGTCGGCACGCGGCGTCCGCCGCGCGGTGGACGTCGTCATGCCGTCCTTCCCTTCCGGATCACATCGGCGGCCTTGTAGCGCAGGGCGTACGCCCCGTCGAGCACCGCACCGCGCGAGCGGTGCACGGCGTCGCGCAGAGCGCTGCGCGAGCGGCCGCCGGTGCCCCGGGCGACCAGTTCGGCGAACAGCGCCTCGTGGCGTTCGGCGATCCGGGCGGGGTCGAAGCGCTCGGCGGATCTGAGGGCCGCCTCCCCGGTGCGCCGCCGCAGCTCGTCGTCGTTGATCAGGGAGAGCAGCGCGTCCGCGACCGCGTCCTCGTCGCCGACCGGCACGAGCCGTCCGTCGACGCCGTCCTCGATGATCTCGCCGGGCCCGTGCGGGCAGTCGGTGGAGACGACGGGGACGCCGCAGCGCATCGCCTCGACGATCGTCATCCCGAAGGACTCGATGCTCGATGTGACGGCGCCGAGCGAGCCCTTGACCCACTCCGGCTCCAGCGGGTTGGCAGGGCCCATCAGGAAGACGTGGTTGTGCAGTTCCCGCTGTTCGATCAGGGCCCGCAGGGCGCCCCGTTCGTTGCCGGTCGCGTCGCCGCTGCCGTAGATCCGCAGCCGCCAGTCGGGGCGTTCGGCGACGACCTTCGAGAAGGCCTTGACCAGCAGGTCGTACCGCTTGACCTTGGTGAGCCGGCCCGCCGCGACGACCCACTTGCTGCCGGCGTCGGCGGGGGCGACGGTCGGCGCGGGCACACAGTTCGGCACGGACTCGATCCGTACGCCGGGCAGTTTCAGGCGTGTGCGGTACGACTGGGCGTCGGCCTCGGTGACCGTGGTGACCGCGTCGAGCAGGGCGTACCGGTGGCCGATCTCGCGGCGCAGCCGGTAGCCGTGGCTGTCCAGGGTGAGGTGTTCCTGGCCGACGCGGACGGGGCCGCGGCGGGCCTGGCGGGCGATGTGGACGTTCAGCCCGGGGCGGGTGCCGACGACGACATCGGCCCGGAGGGACTTCAGATGGGCGGCGATACGGACGTCGGTGAGGCGGCTGTACTGCTTCCAGCGGCCGTCGCCGCGCGGGAACACCTTCGCGGGCCTGGTGTAGTCCGGGTGGGCGCCGTCGAAGGCGGGGCTGCCCTTGCGCAGATCCACGAGGTGCCTCATGGACACGCCGTCGGGGGCGCCCAGCATCGGCTCGTCGCGGTGCCGGAAGACGGAGACGATCTCGACGTCGTGCCGCTCGGCCAGGGTCTGGGCGAGGTTGAACGTCGTACGGATCGTCCCTCCGATTCCGTACGCGTTGTGGAGCAGGAAAGAGATATGCATGCGCTGCCGCGTCCCCCGGGTCTTCATGTGGTCAGGAATGGACTGTACTTGGCCCTTGAGGCTGTTATGCGCGTCGGGGCGGGCCGGGTGCGTCGTGCTGACGCCGGGCCAGGAACGGTGGTGCCGAACATCGATCTGTCGACTTGACGATGTGTCTCTCAGCATCCGCTTCTCGCGTGACCCCGGCCACGGATCGCCCGTTGTGCTCGTTATGAGCCGGGAACCCCCGGCGGCCACCAAGCACCGAGTCCGAGGAGCCACCCGTGCCGCGCATGCTCGACGTCAGCGAGGACGTACGCGCCGAGATCGGCGACGAAGAAGCCGACCGGCTGCTCGCCGGCGAGAACGCCCCGGGCAGCTACGACTGCACTTCCTGCCGCACCCCGGGCGACTCCGAGCAGGAACGCACCAGCACGGTGCTGTTCGTCGGCGAGGAGACCGCCGTCCTCGCGTTCGCCCACGCCAGCTGCATCCCCTCGCAGGTCGTCCAGGTCGCCGAGGAGCAGCTCAAGGGCGCCGTCCGGTCGATCACCGGCGAGACCCCGGCCCCGGCCGCGGCCCCGACCGCCCCCTCCGCCCAGCCGGCCCCCGGCGTGGCGAACGCGGCGCCCGGTCAGGCCGTGCTCGGCATCACCAGCGGTCTCGTCCTGATCGAGGACGAGCTCCACCCCGCGCTCGTCGTCGAGCCGACCGCGCCCATCGCCCGCCCCGGCTCGTTCGGCGGGGGCGACGACTTCCTGCCGCTGCTCATCGAGCAGGGTTTCCTGCCGGTCTCCGCGGTCAACGAGGTGCCCCGGACGCTGCCGGGCTGGTCCGTCCTGCTCGCCATGGGCCAGCTGCACGCCGTGCTCCAGCCGGGCACGGGAGGCGGCAGCCCGGTCGCCTGGTGGCAGGCGCACCAGCCGCTCCAGGTCACCGAGGGCTGGCGGACCGCCGCCAACAAGTCCCATCGGGTCCTCGTCTTCGCCGCCCCGGCCGGTTCCATCGGCCAGCAGCCCCGCGAGGACCTGCTGCGCGACGCGCTGGACAAGGCGGCGGCGAACGGGCGGCTGGTCGCCGCGGCCATGCCGCTCGCGGGCACCTGATCCCGCCCGGGACACGGCCGGGCGCCCCGTGCGCCCCCGCGTACCCCCGCCGAACTGCGATTTCCCCGGCGGGCCCGCATCCGACGGGCGTGCAGGTCGTTGGCTCATACGTGCAGACATACGACCTCACCCGCCAGCCGTTCCCGAGCCAGATCCCTTCGGCCACGCCGATCTACGACGCGCTGTACTCCGAGTACCGCAGGGCGTTCCGGACGCTTCCAGGGGATCGGAGCGGCGAGGAGGATTTCGGCTTCAAGGGCTTCGGAGGCGGTCGGCACGGGGGCCGTTCCGGCCACAGCGGGCACACGGGATTCGGCTCCGGAGTCGGTTCCGGGCTCGGCTCGGGAGGCGGGCAGACGAGCGGCTGGCAGTCGGGCGTCCGGCAGCACACCGGGGCGCACCATCACGTCCCCGCGGCGCTGCCGCCCGCGCCCCGCAGAGGGCTGTGAAGCGCGCGAGCACACGGGCACAGGCGCAGGAACGACGAAGTGGCCGGGGCGGCTTCCGCCCCAGGCCCGTCGTTCTTTCTGCGTCTGCCCCCTTTTCAAGCTGCGCTGGTTTTTTTTTTCGCGCTTCCTCTTCTTTTCGTTCT